>NZ_JAHKRL010000409.1 GCF_019396405.1 Nonomuraea rhizosphaerae
GGGACTACGCCCTCTGGCGGTCGGCCCACCGGCCGCCGGATCCGGCGGTACGGCCGGCCGCCGAGTCGCGGCTGGCCCGGGACCGGCCCGTGATCGAGCGGCGGTTCGCCGGAGACTGGGGCATCGAGCTACCTGACTCGATCTTCCGGTACTGGTTGTTCCTGATGTCGCTCGGGCCGGTCGAACAGCGCGCGCTCGACGACACGGACCTGCGGCCGATCGGGATCATGGAGCTGTTCGACGACCCCGCGCGCCTGCCGCGTGAGGGCCTCGACGTCCGGGTGCACGGCCGCTACTACCGGGATCCGCCCGAGTTCCTGACCTTCATGCACGGCGGCACCGACGGGCTGCACTTCGGGCTCTGGTACGACGACGGCCGTACCTGCGCCGGTGTCGCGTCCTACTACAACAACGACGGCGGCGGCGTCGGCCTGCCGTCCGGCACTCCGCTGGAAGCGGTACGCGCGCGGATCGAATGGCGTCAGCGCGACCTCGACAGCGAGACCGGCCAGGACGAGCCGATCGCCGAGGACCTCGTGCGGGAGCGGTTCGGATTGCGGGCGCTGCGGGAGGTGCTGATGACCTTCGAGACCGGTGACCGGCCCGAGGAGGGCGACGCCTACCACGAGACCTACCGGGACGACGACGAGCTGCTGGAGGCCGGCGACCCGGACCGCTTCGAGACCCTGGACGGTGGCGGGGCCCTGGTCAGCGGTGAGCCGGTTGTCCCGCGCGGCCGGCAACGCCCCTACGACGGCTACGAGTGGTGCACCGACCTGCACAAACGACTGACCGGAGACCCTGAGGCGGTCGCCGCGTGGGTCACCGAGGCCCTGCGGCGCTGCGCCGCCGGGGACCCGGCCGGCGCCCTCACCCTCGGCCGTGACCTGCACTGGGCCAGTGGGGGAGACGCCGGACGGGAGCGTCAGGCGCACGAACTGCTCGTCGCGGCCTACCGGGCCCTCGGCCGGGACAGCCTCGCCGGGATCACCGGCGCGCACCACCGGCACCGCGACCTCCCCCAGGTGGGCGTGCTCCTTCCCTGAGCCACTCGCATGCCGCCGGTCCGCTGTAGTGTCGAGATCAAGTTCACGGGGCGGCGACGCCGCTCCGGTCCGGAGTGTCGTGCGCGAAGTCGGAGGTGATCACGGTGCGCCAGCTCTTATGACGGCCCCGGCCAGGGGCGTCACGGAGCCGGAAGGTGACCGTATGAGCAGGACCGACAAGACCCGGCCCAGGTGGGTGCGGATGGCCGACGCGCCGCCGGCGACCTGCGTACCCGTGCACGACCATCGGTTCGGGCCGTGCACTCTGCCGGAAGAGGTCACTCCCGACAGCGCGGACCGGCACAGGGACGGCTGCTACTGGGGCGTTCCCGGCTACCACGTGCTCGTCCACGAGACCAGGGGCGGGAACCGGGAGTGGTACCACTTGCGCCGTCAGGAGCGCCGCCGCAGCCGCCACCGGGCGCGCCGCGAACTGCGCGCCTACCGCGGCGAGAACTGACCGAAGGCGGGATCGCGGGGGCGGAAGACGTTCGGAGTGTCCGCATTGACTTGGCGCAGGTGGCTGTTGATCACGGCCGCAGTCCTGCCGGCGGTGGCCGGCGCCGTCGCCGCCCCCCTGCTCCTTGAGATCAAGGAGCACAGAAGCATCTGCGGCGCGCAGTACGACAGCGTCGAAGCGGCGCTGACGTCGTTCGACGTCCTGGACGCCGCTCCGGCCGGCGCCGTCGCGGCGGGCGGGCGCGACCGCGACTGCGGCGACACCGACGATCACCACGCCACCATCAGCCGCTCCTATCGCACCCCGCGCCAGGACGGCTCGCCCGGCGGGATCGAGTCCTTCTACCGGAACCTCGCTTTACGCAACGGCTGGAGGCTCCTTCCCGCCCAAGGGGAGTGCGTGGTCAAGGATGTCGAGAACACCCAGGTCAACCTGGTGGTCTGGGTCGACCCGCAGCGGCGGGACACCTACGAGGTGAGCGCGTCCACCTGGCCCTGCTGATGGCTCGCCACCACGCACGGTCACCTCGCACCTGACCCGGGCCGGAATCAGTTCTCGCCGCCGCCTGTTCGGCGTGGGCGTCCGGCTCGAGCACGTACGCGTCCCGCCCATGCCGTCGCGCGCCCGGTGAGGTCAGAGCAGGGCCGTGTCCAGCGGGATGACGGTGGGCGGGGGCAGCGCGGCGGCTCCCTCGGCCCGGAACGACTGCAGCAGGTAGGCCACGAGCCGGCGCGAGGCGTTCGCGGTCGCCTCGGGGCTGCCGGCCCGGATGCCGCCGTTGGCCAGCAGCACCAGCGGCAGGTCGGCCACGTCGAAGTCGCGGCGCAGCGCACCGGCGTCCTGGGCGCGTCGGATCAGCTCGGCGAACCCTTGCTCGGCCCGCTCACGCAGCGCGCAGAACTGCGCCGTGTCGGGGAAGGCCGACACGAACGCCGCGGAGAACCCCCGGTCGCGGGCCTGCATCGCGCACACCTCGGTGACCACCCGGCAGAACGCGCGCCACGGATCGGGGTCGGCCAGGGCGGCGTCCAGCATGCCCGCGCACTGGCTCATCTGCTCGGCGAACGCCTCGGCCACCAGGTCCTGCTTGGTCGGGAAGCGGCGATACAGCGTGGCGACGCCGAGACCGGCGCGGCGGGCGATCTCGCTCATCGGGACGCCCAGCCCCTCCGCCGCGAACGTGTCGCGGGCGACCTCCAGGATCCGGGCGCGGTTGGCGGCGGCATCGGTGCGCAAGCGAGGCGATGTCATCGTCACGTCTCTCACTTTAGGCCAAGTGGAGGACCTCGTCCGTTTCCGCTGGTAGAAGTGGAGCATGTCCTCCACTTCCATGCAGCTCGTGACCTTCGACCGGTACGGCCCTCCCGAGGTGCTGTCGGTGACCACCGGCCCCGTCCCGCGCCCCCGTCCCGGCGAGGTCCTGGTACGGGTGCGGGCGGTGTCGGTCAACGGCGGCGAGCTGGCGATGCGCGCCGGGCGGCTGCGCCCCTTCACCGGCAACCGCTTCCCCAAGCGCGTCGGCATCGACCTGGTCGGCGAGGTGGCCGAGCCCGGCGGCAGCAGGTTCGCGGCGGGCGACCTGGTGTGGGGGCTCACGGGGCGGCGGATGGGGTCGGCCGCGCAGTACGTCGCCGTCCGGGCCGACCGCCTCGACCACGTACCCGCCGGTCTCGACGCGGTACGGGCCGCCGCGCTGCCCGCCGGGACCACGGCGATCACCGCGCTGCGGGACAAGGCCGCGCTGGCGCCCGGCGAACGGCTGCTGGTACGAGGGGCCAGCGGCGGCGTCGGCCACGTCGCCGTACAGCTCGGCAAGGCGATGGGCGCGCACGTCACCGCCCTGGCCGGCGCCGCCAACCTGGACCTGGTCAAGGAGCTCGGCGCCGACGAGGCGATCGACTACCGCGCGCCCGGCCGGCTGGGCCGGTACGACGTCGTGCTCGACACGGTCGGCAGCGACCTGCCCGCCTTCCACCGGCTGCTCACCCCGCGCGGGCGGATGGTGGCGATCGCGTTCGACCTCGACCGTCCCGCCCGCTCACTGGGGTTCATCGCGGCGCACGCGGCGCGCCGTCGCCGCTGGGTCCGCTTCTTCAGCGGCAACCCGACCACTCCGCTGTTCGCCGAGCTGGGCCGCTGGGTGACGGCCGGGGCGATCCGCCCGCAGGTCGACCGGGTCTTCCCCCTGTCCGAGGTCGCCGCCGCACACCGGACGCTGGAACAGGGAGGGGTACGGGGCAAGATCGTCATCGAGTTCCCCTGAGCCGGTGACATGGGATTCCGTGCCGACAGCCCGCGACCGGCACGCCTTCCGCGCACCCGACCGGACGTTCCGGGTCGCCGGCGACAGCCACTGCAGACGCGGCGTCTACGACCTTCCCTGATCAACGCGGCACGGCCGTCTAGGGTCGTAAGGCCGCGCGCCACTCGTCCTCGATGATGCCGAACAGGTCGGAGTCCCGCCAGCCGTCACGGATCAGCGCGGTGTGGCGGTGCCGCCCCTCCCAGGTCATGCCGAGCTTGCCGAGCACCCGAGCCGATCCGGCGTTTCGCGGGTCGCAGGTGGCGTAGATCCGGTGCAGGCCGGCCTCCTCGAACCCCCGTCTGAGCAGCTCGTTCCCGATCGCGGTGCCCACCCCCTGGCCCCACCGGCGCGGGTGAACGACATAGGTGATCTCGCCTTGGCGTTGCTCTCGGCTCCGGACGTGCAACTCGCCCATGCCGACCACGTCGCCGTCGAGCCGCGCCACGTACGGGAAGCGTCTCTGAGGCGTCCGCGACCACGCCTCGACCGCGGCCGTCACGAACGCGCGGGTCTGCTCCTCGGTGTTCGGGCCCCAGGTCTGGAAGGCGCAGACCTCGGCCAGGCAGGCCCAGGAATGGACGGCCCGCCAGTCCGAGAACTCGATCTTGCTCAAGGTCACCGATCGCCTCACAGGCCGATCCTGCCAGCCGATCCGCGCTGGACCACGCTCCCGTCGCCCTGCGGGCGGCGGGAGCGCCGGGTGTCCACGTTGCCGGTCAAGGTCCTGAGGATGCCGGGCAGCTCGGCCACCGTCTCGGCGGGGAGGCCGGTCACCGTCTCCTCCGCCAGGGCGCACCACAGCTGCTTGACCTGGTCGGCCAGGGCCTTGCCGCTGTCGGTGAGCTCCACGACGCTGGCGCGCTTGTCGGAGGGGGCGGGGCTGCGGCGGATGTGGCCGCCGGCTTCGAGCTTGCGGGTCATGAGCGTGACGCTGGGCGGCTCGCAGCCGAGCGCCTCGCTGAGCTGGGACTGGATCGCCGGGCCGGTCCGCGCGAGTTCGAGCAGGAGCGCCTCCTGGCCGGTGTGCAGGCCGAGCGGAGCCAGCAGCGCGGCGGCCCTGGCCCGGTGGCGCAGGCTCAGCAGGCGGATGGCCTGGTTGATGGCGTCGGCTTGCTCGAAGTCCACGAGGCGCTCCTTGACAGATTAGTTATGCGCATAAATATTATGCGCATAACTAATCCTACGTCATCGAGGAGCCGGGCATGACCGTGAAGGTCGCCGTCATCTACTACAGCGCCACAGGCAGTGTTCACGCCCTCGCGCGGGCCGTCACCGAGGGCGCCGCCTCGGCCGGAGCCGACGTACGGCTGCGGCGGGTCGCCGAACTGGCGCCCGACAGCGCGATCGACCAGAACCCGTCGTGGCGGCGGCACGCCGACGCCGCCGGCTCGGTCACCGAGGCGTGGGTCCAGGACCTGGCCTGGG
>NZ_JAHKRL010000410.1 GCF_019396405.1 Nonomuraea rhizosphaerae
GCCGCGGCCCGCTTCGCGCGGGCCGGCGGCCGGTTCGGCATGCTCTGCCCATGGCGGGCTTGATGCGGACCCGGTCAGGGGCCGGAGATCAGGTGGCCTCCGTCACTTCAATAGATTTCCGTATTCTGGACATGGAACGCTGTTCAGGCCGATACTCGGGGCATGAGCTCGACGCATCCTCCGTTCCGCGCATCCGATGGGGAACGCGACCGTGCGATTCACGAGCTCCGCGACCGTGCCGTCGAGGGACGCATCTCGCACGACACGTTCGTCGGCCGGGTGGATCAGGCACTGCGCGCGCGCAACCAGCACGAGCTCGACGAGCTGGTCGCCGACCTGCCGCGACGCCGCACGTTCCGGCAGCGGCTGACCGACGCGGTCTCGAACGTCTCCGACCTCACCACCCGCCTCCAGGCGGCCTGGCGCCGCCCGCGGCTGCCCCGGCTGGCGCTGCCCGACGACCACCGCGTGCGTTACGTGGTCGGCCGCGGGTCGGCCTGCGACCTGGTGCTGTCGGACCTGACGGTCTCACGGGTGCACGCCGAGCTGCGGCGCGAGGACGACGGCGGCTGGATGCTGGTCGACCTGGGCTCGCTCAACGGCACCCGGCTGAACGGCTGGCGGCTGGTCGGCCCGGCCAAGGTCAAGTCGGGCGACGAGGTCTCGTTCGGCGACTGCGGTTTCATGGTGAGCGCGGGCCTGCCTACGTAGCCCCCATAAGCCGCACCTAAAAATACGGATATTTGCGGATTACATGCCGTTCTGCGCTGCTCCATGATCCGAGGCGAGACCCCCAGTCCCTTTGGAGACCCCATGCGGCGCACCACAGCCTCCCTCGTCGCGGGCGCGCTCGTCGCGTCCCTCGCGTGGGCGTCCAGCCCTGCTTCGCCCGCCGTGGCGCTCGAACCCTCCGCGGGCGTCGCGGACCTCACCCAGGACATCAACCAGATCCTCTCCGACTCCCGGCTCACGATCGCCCGCGCGGGCGTGGTCGTGAGGAGCGCGGCCAACGGCGAGGAGCTGTACGCCACGGACGCGGGCAAACTGCTGACCCCGGCGTCCAACACCAAGCTGTTCACCTCCGCCGCCGCGGTCGAGACGCTCGGGCTCGACTACCGCTTCCCCACGACCGTGCTGGCCTCGGGGCGCAAGGTCGGCTCCGTGCTGACCGGCGACCTGGTCCTGCGCGGCACCGGCGACCCGACGATGCTGGCCGCGGACTACGACGCGCTGGCCGCCAAGGTCGCCGCCGCGGGCGTGAAGGTGGTCACCGGCAAGCTGGTCGCCGACGACACCTGGTTCGACTCCGTACGGCTCGGCAACGACTGGACCTGGGACGACGAGCCCTGGTACTACGCGGCGCAGATCTCGGCGCTGACCGCCTCCCCCGACCGCGACTACGACGCCGGATCGGTGATCGTCTCCGTGGCGGCCGACGGCGGCAAGGTCAAGGTCTCCACCACCCCCGAGACCGACTATCTCAAGATCGTCAACAAGGCGACCGTGGGCGCCGACACTGATGTGCTCATCGAGCGCCAGCACAGCACGAACACCGTGCTCATCACTGGCACCGTCGCCGACCCGTACCAGGAGTGGGTCGCCGTGGACGACCCGACCCGCTACGTGGCCTCGCTGTTCCGCAAGTCGCTGACCAAGCACGGCGTGCGCGTGCTCGGGCCGACCGGCACCGGCGCGGCCCCGTCCGGCGCGGCGAAGCTGGCCGAGCACCAGTCGATGCCGCTGAGCGAGCTGCTGGTGCCCTTCCTCAAGCTGAGCAACAACATCCACGCCGAGATCCTGACCAAGGCCATGGGCCGCAAGGTCGCCGGCCAGGGCACCTGGGCCGCCGGGCTCAAGGTGAGCACCGACTTCGCCAAGGCGAACGGCGTCCAGGTGATCAACATGCGGGACGGCTCCGGCCTCTCGCGCCGCGACGGCTTCTCGCCGGGCTCGATCGTCCAGCTCCTGAACGCCGTGCGTGCCAAGCCCTGGTTCAAGACCTGGTACGACGCGCTGCCCATCGCCGGCAACTCCGACCGCTTCGTCGGCGGCACGCTGCGCAGCCGGATGGGCGGCACGGCGGCGGCGAACAACGTGCACGCCAAGACCGGTTCGCTGACCGGCGTGACCTCGCTGTCGGGGTACGTCAACAGCGCCGAGGGTGAGCCGCTGGTGTTCTCCGTCATGCTCAACCAGTACCTGTCGGGCTCGCCCAAGGACATCGAGGACAAGATCGCCATCCGGCTCGCCCAGTTCTCGCGCGCCACCGCGGTGGACGCGGTGCCGCAGCTCCGCTCCACGGGTGAGACCTCGGGCGGCGACCTCGAATGCTCGTGGCTCAAGCCCGCCGAGTGCTGACCTGTTGACGTCCGCCCCCGCCCACCGCTGATCCGCCTCATGGCCGCACGTACCCGCGTGCGGCCATATTTTTTCGGCACCAGACGCCCATGTGACGGGGAAGGTTTACCGAGGTGGGTGGGGCAACAGTTACGATTGGGTCACTTGGGGCTCCAGGTATAGCAGTGTTTTTCGTGACATAACCGTTGCGGGCCCACCAGAATGCGGGATCGAAGCAGTTACCAGCACCACGGAGGACAGGATGCGCGGGCAACTCCAGGCACTCATCTGCCTAGGGAGTCTGGCGGCGTCGAGCTTCCCCGCGATCACGGCCGAGGCGGCCACCGCCAAGGCCCCGTGCCGGATCGTGGCCGCGAAGCCGTCCCTGTCCAAGGGCATGGTCACCGGCTCGGCCGCCAGGATCGGCTGTGACGACGAGGCCACGCTCAGGATCCGGATCGTCCGCGCCGTTTCCGGGCCCGACCGTACGCTCAGGAGCGGCTCCAGGACCGTCACGAACGGGCGCATCACCACCCGCGTACGGTGTGACGCGCCCGGCCGCTACTACGTCCTGGCGCTGGACTACACGGGCGAGCCGGTCCAGTCGCGACCGGCGGCCCTGCGCTGCAAGGCGCGGACGCCCGCGAAGACCGGCGCCGCCTCGACGAGCGAGGACCAGGTCGTCACGCTCGTCAACAAGGCCAGGGCGAGCAAGGACTGCCGCCCCCTCACCCACGACCCCAAGCTGCACGCCGCGGCCGAACGGCACTCCGCCGACATGGCCGCGCGCGACTACTTCAGCCACACCTCCAAGGACGGCCGCTCCCCGGGCGACCGGATCTCGGCCGCCGGCTTCGCGCCGGTCAGCACCTGGGGCGAGAACATCGCCATGGGGCAGCCGTCCGCCGCCGCGGTCGTACGGGCCTGGCTCAACAGTCCCGGCCACCGCGCCAACATCCTGAACTGCTCCTTCACCCACATCGGAGTCGGCCGGTCCACGAAGGGCCCCTACTGGACCCAGGACTTCGCCGCCCACTAGAGAACCCCACCAGCCAGGGAGCGCCTGGCCTCCACCGAGCGCGCCACCGCGCCGGTTCCCACCGCAACGCCACGGCGCTCCCATCCGGCGGGCCCGGTCGCGCCTCCCCCCGCACAGCGGACCGCGACCGGGCCCGCACCCCTTTATGGGGAATCAGTAAGACATGCACTGGCATGCCTACACCTGGCTGGGCAACGACGACGAGCGCGGCAGGGAGGACGAGCGGCGTCCCGGCTCGGCCGAGTTCGCCGGCTCGCACGTACCGCCCATGCGCACCGGCGACTGGCTGGCCAGGCCCGCCGCCAGGATCCGGGCCAGCTTCGAGGACCCGGCGCGGGCGGTGGAGTGGCTGGAGGCCCAGTACGGGCAGATCAGGGGCGCGTTCCTGCACCCGGACCGGATCGGGCCGGGCGCCCGGCTGGAGGCCGCGGCCGACGCGCTGCCGCGCGGGGTGGACGTGCAGTGGGGCGAGTGGCTGACCGGGGGCAGGTTCGCCGCGATCAGCGTGATCTGCTGCCCCAACCGGCACGTCCCGCACCCCTGCCCGATCCGCCGTCCTTGATCGTCCTCACTTTCCGGGGCGGTCCCGCGGTCTCCTGAGGTGCGTGGCGATGCCGTCCAGCAGGAAGTCCAGCCCGAGGCCGAACTGCTCGTCGGGGGCGAGCCCCTCGGGGCGCGCCAGCCAGCCCGTGAGGTGCGGCAGCCGCCCGTCGGCCACGGCGAGGGCGTGCAGGGTCGTGATGGCGGCGTACAGGTCCTCACCCTGGCCGTAGCGGGCCTCCTCCGCCTCCTGGAGGGCGCTGCCCAGGATGTGGCGGTCGATCAGCGCCGCGTAGGTCATCGCCTCGGCCACGCTCGCGCCCTGCCCGGCGAGCACGGCGAGCACGAACTCCAGCCGGCGCATGCCGTGCGGCCCGGCCGGCGGTCGCGTGTGGAACAGCACCGCGTACCAGGGATGCCTGGCGGTCATCCGCCGTGACTCCAGCGCCAGCCCGCGCAGGTCGGCCCGCCAGTCGTCACCGGGCCCGGCCGGGAGCGGGATCTCGGCGGCGGCCGCGTCGAGCATGAGGTCGACCAGGCCCTCCTTGCTGTGCACGTACCGGTACAGGGCCATCGCCGAGTACGGCCCGAGCCGCGCGGCGACGGCCTTCATCGTCATCGCGGCCGGCCCCTCCTCGTCGGCCACGGCGATGGCGGCCCGCACGATCTCCTCGCGCCCGAGCGCCCGCTGTCGCGGTGGTGGCGGCGGCTGGTTCCAGATGAGCTCTCGCACGAGCTGAGTTTATCAGTTAAACTCATCGTTTATCACGTAAACTTTCATCCGCTTGGAGGCTCTGGAATGTCCGTTGACCTGCGCGGGACCCGGCTTGGGGTGGTCCGCGGCATCAGCTACGGCTTGTTCGGCAAGCCCGACTCGTTCGTGCCCGAGGCGCGCGAGCTGGGCGCCGGGCTCGTACGGGCGTACGTGTACTGGAGCCAGGTCGAGCCCGCACCGGGCCACTACACCTGGGACACGGTCGACGCGCTGCTGGACCAGCTCGGCGACGACATGGAGGTCTGGATCACGCTGTGCTCCAGCTCGCCGTGGGCGACCCGGACGCCGACCGACTTCCTGCCGCCGTCCCCGGCCCGCGACCTGGCCGCGTACGGCTCGTTCGTCCGCGCCGTGGTGCGGCGCTGCGCCGGGAGGGTGGCCTACTGGCAGTGCGACAACGAGCCCAGCAACACCGACCTGCTGTGGGCCGGGACCGCGCCCGAGTACGTCGCGCAGCTCAAGGTCATGCACACGGCCGTCAAGGAGGCCGACCCGGCGGCCGCCGTGGTGCTCGGCGGGTGCGGCTACGACGTGCTCAGTGCCGGGCCGGACGACCCGCCCGCCCTGTTCTTCGACCACCTCGTGTCCGAGGGACGCGACCACTTCGACCTGTTCGACGTGCACCTGTACGGGGACGCGGCCACCGTGCCCGCCTCGCTGGAGCGGGTCCGGCGGCTGATGCTCGCGCACGGCTGCCTCAGGCCGATCGTGGTCGGCGAGTACGCGGCGCCGGTGCCGTTCGAGTTCCCCGACGCGGGGGCGGCCATGCGGGAGATCCTGATGAGCGCGTTCACCGAGGCCCCGGCCGCGCAGAGCACGTCGGAGCTGGCCGGGCGGCAGGGCCAGGACACGCCCGAGCTGCGCGCCATGACCGCCATGTACGAGCGGATGGCGTCGCTGCCGCCGGAGCTGCAGATGTTCCTGGAGGGGTGTCCGGAGGAGCTGGAGGCCAGGCGGCACCGGATCAACGTGCGTCAGCTCGTCATGGGCAACCTGTTCGCCCTGGCCGAGGGCGTCAGGCGGACCGTGTACTGGAACCTGGCGCCCGAGGTGCCGCAGAGGGTGGATCCGCGGCAGGTCATGCACCTGATGTTCGGCAAGCTCGCGCTGCTGGCCTACGAAGGCGACCGGCTGTCCGTGCGGCGCCCGGCCGCGGACGCCTTCGACCTGCTGACGGAGCGGCTCGCCGGGGTCGTGGCGGTCAGGCGGGCGGAGCATCCGCTGGTCGAGGTGGTCGAGGTGTTCGAGGTCACGCGGGAGGGGCGGGGGCCGCTGGTGGTGCTGTGGCAGCGGGGGGACGTCTTCTCCGGGGAGGACGAGCCGCCCGTCACCGTGGAGTGGCCGTGGGGCGCGGGGACGGCCACGGCGGTGGACGCGTTCGGGGAGGCGGTGGCGGCCGAAGTGCGGGACGGGGTGGTGCGGGACGGGGTGGTGCGGGACGGGGTGGTGCGGGACGGGGTGGTGCGGGTGACGGTGTCGGTGACTCCGGTGTACCTGTCGGCCTCTTGACCGTTTCGGGTGGGGGTCTGGATCATGTGACGGGTGCTGGACTACTACCTGATCTCCGGAAATTCCACGATTTTGGTGGAGGAGTTCCAGCTGTGCGATGACTTCACGGCGTCCGGCATCAACAGCGTCGAATGGGCGCCGTCCACCGGTTGGCGGTCCGCCGGGACGTCGAGTCGCGGCATCCGGGCCGACGCCGGCCTGCGCTCACGGGTCACGCCCATGTCGCGGGAGGCGGCGGCCCGTACGTACGCGCTGCTCGGCGGGGGTGAGCTGGCGCCCGAGGAGGCGCTGCGCCCCCTCCTCCAGGATCACCAGCCGCTGCCCGCCGCGACGCCGCTCGACCTGGGCCTCCTGCCGGAGGGGACGCGCCGTTACCGCGTGCTGTTCGCCGGGGAGCTGGGCGAGCGGGAGCTGGCCGGCGTACGGGCCGCCCTGGGGCTGGAGCCCGGCCCGCAGGCCGGCGCGACCCTCGACGGGCACGTTCTCACGTGGGAGCTGCGGCAGGTCGCGGCCGGGATCGCCTGGTGCCTCGACGTGACCGTACAGGTGGGCGCGGGCCCGCTCTCCGCCGTGGGGTCCCTGCTCGACGGCCACCGTCAGACGATCCGCGAGCGAGGCCTGATCCCGGTCACCATCGAACGCTTCGCCTGAGACCTGGCCCACCGGTACGAAAGGGCTGAAGATGAACAAATCCCTGGCCGACTACCTCGAAACCCTCTACCGGCAGGGCCGCGAACACGACGGGCCACTCGCCGACCGCCTCCTCCGCCTGCGCAACATGACCCCGGCCGCGGCCGGGCTCGTCGCCACCCTGATCCGGGTCCAGGGCAGCCGGCGGGTGCTGGAGATCGGCACGTCCAACGGCTATTCGGCGATCTGGTTCGGCGACGCCGTACGGGACACCGGGGGTCACCTGGAGACCGTGGAGATCGACCCCGAACGCGCCACCCAGGCCCGCGCCAACATCGCGGCGGCCGGAGTGTCCGGCCAGGTGACCGTGACCGAGGGCGACGGCGCCGCCGTCCTGGCCGCCGCCGCGGACGGCTCCGTCGACCTGGTCGTCCTGGACGCCGAGCGGCCCGCGTACGTGGACTACTGGCCGCGGCTGCGGCGGGTGCTGTCGCCCGGGGGTGTGATCGCGGTGGACAACGCGGTGAGTCATGGGGAGCAGGTGGCGGCGTTCCGGGAGACGGTGACGGCGGACGGGGGCTTCGCCGTGCACCTGCACGAGGTGGGGGACGGCGTGCTGACGGCGGTCCACCTTCGGCACGGCACCTGACCCTCTGCGGCCTCCGCGTGCCCCCTGCGGCCTCTTCCCGATCCTCGCGGCCTCCACCTGACCCTCACGGTCTCCGCCTGACGCTCGCGGCTTCCGCCGTGCCCCTTCGGTGGCCTGAGCCTTGCCGGTTCTGTCGGTGGGCTTTGCTTGGGTGGGGGTATGACTCAGCACGTGATCCTCGTTCTCGGCGCGACCGGCTCCACCGGCCGTCGCGTTACCGACCTGCTGCGAGCCTCCGGCCACACCGTGCGGGCGGCGTCCAGGAGCGGCGAGACCAGGTTCGACTGGTCCGTGCCCGAGACCTGGGAGCCCGCGGTGACGGGGGCGAGCGCCCTCTACCTGATGGCCCCCGACGGCACGCCCGTCGACCCGGCGTTCGTGTCGCTGGCGGTCGAGCGCGGCGTGCGGCGTATCGTCCTGCTGTCCAGCGGCGGCATCGAGACGATGGGTGACGAGCGCCTGATGTCCGCCGAGCGGACCGTGCGCGGCTCAGGGGCGGAGTGGACGATCCTGCGCCCGAGCTGGTTCGCGCAGAACTTCGACGAGGGCTTCCTGCGGCCCGCCGTCCTGGCCGGCGAGGTCGTCATGCCGCTGGAGAACGTGCGGCAGGCGTTCGTGGACGCCGACGACATCGCGGCCGTCGCCGTGGCCGCCCTCACCGAGGACGGCCACGCAGGGCAGACCTATGAGCTGACCGGCCCGCGCTCGCTGTCGTTCGGCGAGGCCGTGGAGATCGTCGGCCGCGCGTCCGGCCACGAGATCCGCTACCAAGGGAGCGACGAGGCCTACCTCGCCGCCACGGGCTTCACCGAGGAGGCGACGGGCGCGGTCAAGGCGTTCGCCGCGCTGCGCGACCTCGGTGACCAGCCGGTCAACGACACCGTCCAGCAGGTCACCGGCCGCCCGCCGAAACCCTTCGAGACCTACGCCGACGAGGCCGCCACCAAGGGCGCCTGGCCCCTCTAGCCACCCTCAGGGGGCCGGCCCGGTGCGTCTGCCGGGGCCGGCTCGGTGCCGTCCCCTGGCGCCGGATGGCTGGGGGGCGGCCGGAGTGGCACGCGTCCGTCGGCCAGCGCCATGTACTGCTCGATGAGCCATGCCGAATCTCGCAGATCGGCATTCTTGCCGTCGGCCCACCGTTCCCACGGGCCGCCGGTTCCGAGGAATTGCCGGGCTCTGTCGGCTCCCAGCCTCGCGTCCAGATACAGCAGTGCGGCCATGGCCTCCCCCTGGTCGTAGTCGCACTCGATGCGGGGCAGCCATTTCCGTAAGTAGGTGACCAGCAGTTCGGCATCGTCGGCGGTGCCGAAACGCGCCAGCGCGAAGCAGTACCCCTCTCCGGCGATAACCACCTCGCTGGCGAGGAGAAGAGCGCCGATTCGCTCGCGCATTTCGGTGCGACGGGCGACGGCGGCCAGCCAGGCGGCGGTGAACCGTTCCCGCCATCCGGCGCTGAGCAGGTCCTCGAGCTCGCTGCGGCTGATGCGGGCCGCCGCCCGCCGCAGCCGCCATTGGAACCAGCGCTGCCGCCATCGGGGAAGGATGAGCACCATGCCCATGAGCATCAGATACCGTTTGCCCGGCCGTACGTATCTGCGAATGAGCCGGTAATTCAGCGGCATGCCTTCGAGATACTCCGTCATGGCCGCATTGTGGCCGACGGGCCGGAGCAGTGGAATGTCGGCACGGAATGTCGGCGCCGAAGCGTTTCACATGTCCGCCGCCTTCGGGACGCGGGCTGCCAGTGTGAGGAGTTCGTCCACCGACCACTGGTCGTAGGCGTGCTCCCCGTACTTGGCGGCGACCACCCGCCCGGCCGGCGCGATCAGGAAGTCGCCGGGCAGCCCGAAGCGTCCGCCGTGCGGCTTGAGGGCCGGCCCTCGGCCGCGGCCGCGCAGGAGACTCCAGGCGCTGACGGCGACCGCCCGGACGATCGTGCCCCACACGCGCGGGTCGGCCAGCGACCGGGCCGCCGATTCCACGCCGAACTCCGCGTACAGCCGCTTGTCCGGGTCGGCGATCACCTCGAACGGCAGGTCGGACACGTGTTCGGCCAGCTCCGCCGCGGGTGAGTGGAACACCACGACCTCGCGCACGCCCGCCGCCTCGATCTCCTCGTGCCGTCGCACCACGGAACGCAGGTGCAGGTTGCAGACCGGGCAGCCGGCGAAGCGCCGGAACTGCAGGTGCACCAGGCGGTGCGGGTCGGGGACGGCGACCGGCCGGCCGGACACCGCGGTCAGCTCCCTGGGATCGACGGTGCGCATCAGAACCTCCAGCAGACGTAAGCGTACAGCATACGCTTACGATGATAAGCGTATGCCGTACGCTGTCAACGCCATGCCACGCCGACGCTCACTGACCCCCGACCAACTGGCCGCCGCCGCCCTCGCCGTCATCGACCGTGACGGGCTCGCCGGGCTGTCGATGCGCGCCGTCGCGCAGGAGATCGGCATGAGCACGATGGCCCTCTACCGGTACGTCGACGACCGCGGTGAGCTCGAACAGCTCGTGATCGAGCTCGTCCTGAGCACTGTCGACACCGGCCCACCGGGGACCGCCTCGTCCTGGTACGAGCGGATCGAGGTCATGGTCGGCCGGCTGCGCGGGGTCGTCGGGGCGCACCCGTGGATCGTCCCGCTGATCATCGCCCACCGGCACCAGTCCGTGGCCGTGCTGCGCTGGTCGGAGACGGTGGTCGCGATCCTGGCCGAGGCCGGGCTGGACGGCAGGGACCGGGTGGTCGCGCTGCGCTGCCTGCTCGCGTACGTGGTGGGGGCGATCCAGCTCGAACACCTCGGCCCGCTGGCCGGGCCGGGCACCCAGGTCATCGCGGACCGGGGCGAGTTCCCGCAGCTGTCCGAGACGGCCCGGCAGGCGGGCGGCGTCGGACCGGGCGAGGAGTTCGACGGCGGGCTCGCCATGCTGCTGCGCGGCATGGCGAACGGCCGGTAGGCCCCCGCCGGGCGCGCGGGCTGACCCCGTACGACAACCGATGGTTGTGCCGGTCTCACCTCCCGTTGTTTGTCTTCCGGTCGCGCGCGGGTGTTGGATCGGCCCTCGTGAACTTGCCCACAAGGATGGGAAGGGACTTCGACCGGCTCTGGGCGGCGTACGCGATCAGTGCGCTCGGCACCTGGCTGGCCCTGGACGCCTTCCCGTTGATCGCCATCTACGTCCTGCACGTGAACGCCGCACAGGTGTCCATCATCGCCGCCGCGAGCGGGGCGGTCGGCGCGCTGCTGGCCGTCCCGCTGGGGCCGTGGATCGAGTTCCGGCCCAAGCGGCGGTTGATGATCCGGGCGGATCTGGTGCGGTTCGCCGCGCTGCTGACGGTGCCGATCGTGTACGTCGCGGGCGCGCTGACCTACCTCCACCTGCTCGTCGTCGCCATGATCGTCGCCCTGGCCGACATCGTGTTCGTCGGGGCGAGCGGCGCGCACCTCAAGGCGCTCGTGCCGCGCGAGCGGCTCCTGGAGGCCAACGGCAGTTTCGAGACCGTCCGCTGGATCTCGACGGCCATCGGCCCGCCGGCGGGCGGCGCGCTGATCGGCGTGGTGGGGCCGGTCGTGACGGTCGTCGCGAACGCGGTCAGCTTCGCCCTGTCCGCGGCGGGCGTCCGCGCGATCTCCGCGCCCGAGCCGCCTCCTCCCGTACGCACGAAGGCGGGTCCCGCCGGAATCGGCGAGGGCTGGCGGACGATCGTGGCCGATCGGGACCTGCGACTGCTGTTCGCCAACACCGTGGTGGTCAACGCGCTCATCATGGCGACGGCTCCGCTGCTGACGTACCTGATGCTGAACGATCTGGGGTTCACGCCGCTCATGTACGGGCTGGCGTTCGGCGTGCCGTGCCTGGGCGGGATCGCCGGCGCCCGGCTGTCGAGACCGCTCGTGCGCCGGTACGGGCAGCGCAGGGTGCTGCTCGGGTTCGGGGCGGGACGGGCGTTCTGGCTGGTGGGGCTGGCCTTCGTCGGCTCCGGCACGGCGGGGCTGGTGCTGGTGATGGCGGTGGAGATGGCCATGATCACCTGCATCGGGGTCTTCAACCCCATCCTGGTCACGTACCGGCTCGAACACACCCCGGACGACAGGCTCGCCCGCGTCCTCACCACCTGGACCATCACCACACGCACGGCCATCGCGGCGGGGACGGCGCTGTGGGGGGTGCTGTCCGCGTTCGTCGGGGTCCGTACGGCGATCGCGGCGGCGGGGGTGCTGGCGATCGCGGCCACCGCGCTGCTGCCCTGGCGCCGCTCCCGGCTCGCGGCGAGCCCTTGAGGCCTCACGTACCCGTACTCAACGCGCCCTCAGGACCTCGTGCACCAGCGTCGTCACCACCAGCAGGACCAGCACCACGGCGATGGCGGTGACCCCGCCGGCCACCCCGATGGACGGAGCCGCGAGCGCCGCGCCCAGCACGAGCGCCGCGGCCAGGCCGATCGCCTCCGGCCGCACGACCGTGCGGCTCGTCAGGGGCGCGTGCAGCACCCACAGCATGACGAGCACGACGGCCACGGGGATGCCGACGGCGGCGACCGCGACCGCCGCGCCCATGTGCGCCTCCCCCGCCCCTGCGGCGTGTCCCCCTGCCGACCCCGCCGACATCACCGCGACCTCCAGCCCCGCCCCCACCGCGGCCAGCCCGGCGAAGATCAGGTAATGCCCGTATCCCCAGAAGTACGACATGTTCCGCCGCTCCTCCAGCCCGGCACCCGCGGGCTCGGTGAAGTAGATCCACCACAGCGCGAACAGGATGACCAGCCCGGAGAACGCGATCACGACCAGGCCGGGGCTCACCCCCTGCGCCACCGCGTCCCGCACGGCGATCGTCGCGGCCAGCACGCTCTCGCCGAGCAGGATGATGGTGAACAGGCCGTACCGTTCGGCGATGTGGTGCGGGTGCCAGGCCGTCGACCCGGTGCGCTCCGCGATCGGCGGCACCGCCAGATCCAGGGCGGCCAGCACGAAGAACACCCACATCGGCCCGCCGTCGGGCAGCGCCAGCCTGGACACCCACAGCACCTGCGTGATCGTGAGGCCGATCGCGTACCGCAGCGCCGTCGCCCGCCCGTCCGGATGCGCCAGCGCGGCGCGCAGCCACAGGCTCACCAGGCCGACGCGCATGACGAGGTACCCGATCGTCACCGCCGTGAAGTCGCCCTCGAAGGCGGCGGGAACCCCGGCGGCCAGCACCAGCACGCCCGCCATCTGCAGCAGGGTCATGACGCGGTACGGGACGTCGTCGGTGTCGTACGCGGAGGCGAACCAGGTGAAGTTCATCCAGGCCCACCAGATGGCGAAGAACACCATGAGGAACGGCACGACGGCCACGGCGCCGTGCCCCTCCTCGGTGGCGTGGGCGAGCTGGCTGACGACCTGGTTGACCGCGGCGACGAAGGTCAGGTCGAAGAGCAGCTCCAGGGGGCTGGAGGCGCGGTGGGGTTCGGCCAGGTCGCGGGCAGCCATACGGATGCGGATGGGCGACATGCGGCAACTTTATTGGCCCCGTGCCGAGCATCACGAGTGGGGGATCAGCTTGTGACGGGAGCCCGGCCTGTTAGAATAACCTTCTGGTGCGATTCCAGGGTGCGGCGGTGACAGCCCGCCGGTCCCGCCGTGCGAGGCGGGACGATCCGGTGCGAGTCCGGAGCCACGCGGTGACACCCCGCCACCTCTCGGGCCGTCCGGCCCCTGATCGGCAGCCATGCAGCTGAGAGGTGGCCGCACACCATGTACACCGGGAACATCGGCGAGATCGGCGTCATCGAGCACGCCGCACCCGAGCGCGTCCTCATCCGGGCCGCCAAGGCCGAAGGGCACACCGCGCTCTGCGTCAACGGCGTCGCCCTGACCGTACGCCCCGCCGACGAGGCCGGCCTCGTCGAGGCGGACCTGTCGCCGGAGACGAGGCGTCGCACCACGTTCGACCGGATCGTCCCCGGCGAACGCGTCAACGTGGAGACCCCGCTCACGGTCGGCGACCCGCTCGCCGGCCACCTGGTCCAGGGCGACGTGGACGCCGTCGGCAAGGTCGTCCGCGTCGACGACGAGCACCCGGCCCGCCGCGTCTGGATCAAGATCCCCGACCGGTACGCCCACCTGGTGGTGCCCAAGGGCCAGATCGCCGTGGACGGCGTCAGCGTGACCGTGGCCGAGGTGGCGCGCGACCGGTTCTCCGTGGCGCTGATCCCGCTCACCCTGAACGCCACCACCCTCGGCTCCCTGTCCGTCGGCGACCGCGTCAACCTGGAGTCCGACCTGCTGGTCCGCATCGCCAAGCGTTCCCCGGCGGGTGCCGGAGTGCGGGACCTGGTCTCCGCGCTCCCCTGGGCCGGGCACGTCAGCGGCGCCCAGGGCGTTCAGAAGGTCGTCTCGCAGATCGCCGCCGGCGGCGCCGTGCTCATCTGGGACCCCGACCGGGAGGCCGAGGGCGACGTCATCCTCTCCGCCGCCCGCCTGCGTCCCGACGACTTCGTCTTCCTGCTGACGCAGGTGTACGGCTACCCCTGTACGCCCTGCGCCCCGGAGGTGCTGGAACGCCTGGAGATCGAGCCCATGCAGGGGAACGGCGACCGCCACGGCACCGCGTTCCACACCCCCGTCGACCTGGCCGCCGGCACCGGCACCGGCGTGAGCGCGGCCGAACGCGCCGCCACCGTGCGCCGCCTCGCCCACCCCGGCGCCGGACCGGCCGACTTCAACAAACCCGGCCATGTCGTGCCGATCGCCGCCAGGCCCGGCCGCCTGGCGGAGCGCGAGGGTCACACGGAGGCGACCGTCGCGATGTGCGAGGCGGCGGGACTGCCGCCGGTCGGCGTGTGCTGCGAGATCATGAACCCGGACGGCACCATGGCCACGGCCGCCGACCTGGAGATCGCGGCCCTGCGCTGGGGGCTGCCGCTGCTGGACATCAGCGACCTGCGGACATGGCTGTGACCTGAGGTCCGCGGAAGAGCGCGGTCAGGAGGAAGGGAACGCCGAAGGTGTGTGCTTCGGGGCGCCGCTCCCGCATCGGACGCGACTCCACCTCGGTGAGGTCGGAGAAGATCCAGCGCAGCTCGCCGGGGGTGCAGGCGAGCCCGCCGTGGAGGCGGCCGTCGCGGTGGAAGGCGTCGTCGGGCTGTCCGGAGCCCACGGCTCCGGCGGCGAAATTGAC
>NZ_JAHKRL010000411.1 GCF_019396405.1 Nonomuraea rhizosphaerae
GCGCCGCCGTAGTTGTCACCGCTGTACAGCTGCCGTAGCTGTACAGCGGCCATGCACCGGTGCCGCCACGCCATTCGCCGGGTGCTCCCCTGAAGAGTGCCGACGTCGCGTGATCGATCACCCCCGCGATCGCTGGGCGCGCTCGTACGGCGGTGCCTTCGCGTCACCCCTCGGGCGCTTCCCACCTGGGACGTGCCTCTGCGGTCGATCGCATTTCCCCGTCGGACGTTCACATGGCGGTGTCGTCACCTCACCCGGCGGCGCGCCTGCGTGGTGGGGCCGTCGCGTCGCCGGGCGGGCGTTTCGGGCGCAGGCGGGCGCCTTCGCGTTGGATCGCGCCTTGCCATTGGGGCGCGTTCACACAAGGGGGCCGCCACCCCTGCCTGTGGCGACTGCCCAGGCAGGAGGCCGCCATCTCGTCTCTGGCGGGTGCGCTCGTGTGGTGGTGGTGTCCCCTCGGCGGGGGTGTTCGTGGCTCAGCTCATGGACACCGGAAGTTCCTTGATGCCGTTGATGAAGTTCGAACGGAGTCGCCGTGCCTCACCCGTCTGCCGGAGCCGTGGGTAGCGCCGGGCCAGTTGCTCGAACAGGACGCGCAGCTCCAGCTTCGCCAGGTGGTTGCCCAGGCAGAAGTGGGCGCCGCCGCCGCCGAAGCCGATGTGCGGGTTGGGGTTGCGGCCGATGTCGAAGACCTCGGCGTCGGGGAAGACGGAGGTGTCGCGGTTGGCCGAGGAGTAGAAGACGACGACCTTGTCGTTCTCGCGAATCTGCTGACCGCCCAGCTCCAGGTCAGCCGTGGCGGTGCGGCGGAACAGGTTCACCGGGGACACCCAGCGGACGATCTCGTCGGCGGCCGTCTTGGCCATGGTGGGGTCGGCGGCGAGGCGTTCCCACTGGTCGGGGTGCTCGAAGAGGGCGAGCATCCCGCCGGAGGCCGCGTTGCGGGTGGTCTCGTTGCCGGCGACCACGAGCAGGAGGACGAACAGGTCGAACTCGTTCTCGTCCAGCGTCTCGCCGCTCTCGTCCGGCTGGATGAGCTTGGTGACGATGTCGTCCTTGGGATTCGCCTTGCGCTGGGCGGCCAGCTGGTTGGCGTACGCGTAGACCTCCGCCGCCGCCGCGCCGCCCTGTTCCGGGGACTCGGCGTAGTCGGGGTCCTGGGCGCCGATCATGCGGTTCGACCAGTTGAAGAGCTTGTCCCGGTCGGCGACGGGGGCGCCGAGCAGTTCGCAGATCACGTACAGGGGGAGTGGGGCGGCCACCTCGGTGACGAAGTCCGTCTCTCCCGAGCACTTGTCGAGGAGGTCGTCGCAGATGTCGCGGATGTGCTGTTCGAGAGCGCCGATGGTGCGGGGGGTGAAGCCGCGGTTGACCAGCGAGCGCCGCCGGGTGTGCTCCGGCGGGTCCTGGTTGAGCATCATCAGCCGCTGGAGGGCCCGCTGCTCCTCGGGCACTTCGTTGAACAACGCGAGCCGGCGGGAGGAGGAGAAGAGGTCCGAGTGCCGCGACACGTGCTGGACGTCCTCGTACCGCGTGACCGCCCAGAAGTCCGGCTCGCCGGGATGGCGGTGGACCGGGGCGTTCTCGCGCAACCAGCGCATCTGCTCGTGCGGCGGTCCGGAGGCCGCGTAGTCGTCCTGATCAACGAGGTCAATATGCACGGAACGTCACCTCGGGCCGCTGAAGTGGTGGATTGGGTGAATACAGGATGTTCTGGTCAATCCGGTCGATCGGGTCGATAGGGAACAATCTAGTCAATCCGACGGGTCTGTGTGTTCGTGTGGGTGCGGGGCGGTTCCGGATACGAGGCGGCTTCGGGCGCGGGGGTGGTTCCGGTACGGGACAGCTTCGAGGGCGGACAGCTTCCTTCGGGGGCGGGACTGCTTTGAGGCTGGGTCGCTTTCGCTGCTGCTGGCGCAGGTGCTGCGGTTTGAGTGGACGTCGGTACGGGTGTGATGTGGGCGAGTGGGATGCGGGCAGAGGTCCGTAGAAGACGTGATCAAGCGCTTGGTTAGGCACCTTATTGAAACGTGTTCTATTACGCTCTGCCGCCTCAGTCAACCGCCCGCCCTTGTCCCGGTCCAGTCTTCGCGCGGTGATCATTCTAGGGCCCCAGGTTGAGGGGATGAGATTCATCGGGTGTCTGGCGGCTTTTGAGGCAGGTTTGCCCAACAAGAGGTGCTTGTGGCGGTGAGGAGAAGGGAAGGGTGCGAGGTGGATGAGCCTCTGCTTGGTGCGGTGATGCAGGAGATACCTCCGAGGATCTGGGTGTTACGCGCGTGAAGGGAGTCCGCTATGTTGGCGGTGCGACCTCCGATGTGTGTGAGCGCTAACCCGGGTTCCACCGGCCAAGGGTGGGGCTCGTAGGACGGCTGCAACCGCTTGTGGTGCGGCTTTGCCTACATGGATCCGATGTATCGGGCTCTGAAGCCTTGACAGGCCCTACCGAGGCCGACCAGCATCAAGGCTAGAGACATCCGATGTATAAACCTAGGGATGCGGTGTGAAGCTGCTGCGAGTAGGACCTGTCGGCCAGGAGCGACCGGTGGTGATGGACGGCGCCGGACGCCTGCGCGACATCGGGGAGCCCGAGATTGACGGGGCTTTCCTCGCTTCCGGGGGAGTGGCGCGCGTCCGGGAGGCGCTCGAACGCGACGCGCTGCCCGTGATCGACGCCGAGGGTCTGCGGATCGGGGCTCCCATCGCGCGGCCGGGCAAGATCGTCTGCATCGGCCTGAACTACAGCGACCACGCCGCCGAGTCCGGCGCGGAGGTCCCGTCGGAGCCGGTCGTGTTCATGAAGGCCGCCAACACCATGGTCGGCCCGTACGACGAGGTGCTCGTGCCGCGAGGCAGCGTGAAGACCGACTGGGAGGTGGAGCTGGCCGTCGTCATCGGCAAGCCGGCCCGCTACCTGGGCAGTCGTGAGGAGGCGCTCGACGTCATCGCCGGGTACGCGGTGGCCAACGACGTCTCCGAGCGTGAGTTCCAGCTCGAACGCGGCGGCCAGTGGGACAAGGGCAAGTCGTGCGAGACGTTCAACCCGCTCGGCCCCTGGCTGGTGACCCCGGACGAGGTCGGCGACCCGCAGAGCCTGGCCATGAAGCTGACGGTCAACGGCGAGGTGCGCCAGGACGGCGACACCAAGAACATGATCTTCGATGTGGCGGAGATCGTCCGCTACCTGAGCCAGTTCATGGTGCTGGAGCCGGGCGACCTGATCAACACCGGGACTCCGGCCGGGGTGGCCATGGGCAGGCCCGACAAGCCGTACCTGCGCGCGGGTGACGTGGTGGAGCTGGAGATCGAAGGGCTCGGCCGCCAGCGCCAGACGGTGGGGCAGGCATGACCGCTCCCCAAGACGACACGTCTCCGGAAGGTGGCGCGCCTTCCCGAGGTGGCGTGTCTGCCGACGGCGGCACGCCGGGGGAGGTCGCTGCTCGGCGCGGTTACCGGATCGTGGCGATGGAGACCCATGACATCCGGTTCCCCACCTCCCGTGAGCTGGACGGCTCCGACGCCATGAACCCCGACCCCGACTACTCCGCCGCCTACGTCGTGCTCACGACCGACGACGGCCACGCGGGGCACGGGTTCGCCTTCACCATCGGGCGTGGCAACGACATCCAGACGGCGGCCATCAGTGCGCTGGAGTCGTTCGTGATCGGCAGGGACGTCGAGGACCTCGGCGCGCTCTACAAGGAGATGGTCAACGACTCGCAGCTGCGCTGGCTGGGCCCGGAGAAGGGCGTCATGCACATGGCGATCTCCGCCGTGGTCAACGCCCTGTGGGACCTGAAGGCCAAGCGCGCGGGCAAGCCGGTGTGGCGGCTGCTGTCCGAGATGTCGCCCGAGGAGATCGTCGATCTGGTCGACTTCCGGTACCTGAGCGACGCGCTGACGCCCGAGCAGGCGCTGCGGATCCTGAGGGAGGCGGAGGGCGGCAGGGCGGAGCGGATCGCCGAGCTGGAGCGGCGCGGCTACCCGGCCTACACCACGTCCCCCGGCTGGCTCGGGTACGACGACGACAAGCTGCGCCGCCTGTGCAAGGAGGCGATCGAGGCCGGCTTCGGCCAGATCAAGCTCAAGGTCGGCGCCGACCTCGCCGACGACGTCCGACGTTTCCGGGTGGCCCGCGAGGTGTGCGGGGCCGACTACCCGATCGCGATCGACGCCAACCAGCGCTGGGACGTGGGCTCCGCCATCGAGTGGGTGAACGCTCTGGGGGAGTTCACCCCGCACTGGGTGGAGGAGCCGACCAGCCCCGACGACGTGCTCGGCCACGCCGCCATCGCCGAGGGCATCAGGCCCATCCCGGTCGCCACCGGGGAGCACGTCCAGAACCGGATCGTGTTCAAGCAGCTTCTGCAGGCGGGCGCGATCTCGTACCTGCAGATCGACTCCGCCCGCGTCGGCGGCGTGAACGAGAACATCGCGATCCTGCTGCTGGCGGCCAGGTTCGGCATCCCCGTCTGCCCGCACGCCGGCGGCGTGGGGCTGTGCGAGCTGGTGCAGCACCTGTCGATGTTCGACTACGTGGCGGTCAGCGGCACGATGGACGGCCGGGTGATCGAGTACGTGGACCACCTGCACGAGCACTTCGTCGATCCCGTCGTCATCCAGGGCGGCCGCTACCTGGCCCCCAGCGCGCCGGGCTTCAGCGCGGCGATGCGCCCCGAATCGATCGCCGCCCACAGCTTCCCCGGCGGCGAGGTCTGGAGAAACGCATGAGTCTCAGAGCTATCGTCACGGGCGGCGGCTCGGGGATCGGACTGGCCGCCGCCACCGCCCTGGCCGAGCGCGGCATGAAGGTCGCCTGCCTGGACGTGAACCCGCCCGGCGACCCGTTCATCGGCATAAAGGTGGACGTGACCGACGACGCGGGCGTCCGCGCGGCCGTGGCCGAGGCGGCGGAACGGCTCGGCGGCATCGACATCGTGATCAACAACGCCGGCATCGGAGCCCAGGGCACCGTCGAGGACAACCCCGACAGCGAGTGGCAGAAGGTGTTCGACGTGAACGTCTTCGGCATGGTCCGCGTCACCCGGGCGGCGCTGCCGTACCTGCGGCGGTCGCAGCACGCGTCGGTGGTCAACACGTGCTCGATCGCGGCCACCGCGGGCCTGCCGAACCGGGCGCTCTACAGCGCGACCAAGGGCGCGGTGCTGTCGCTCACGCTCGCGATGGCCGCCGACCACGTACGCGAGGGAATCCGCGTCAACTGCGTCAACCCCGGCACCGCCGACACCCCGTGGGTCGGCAGGCTGCTCGACTCCGCGGACGACCCGGCGGCCGAGCGCGCCGCGCTGAACGCCAGGCAGCCCATGGGCCGGCTGGTCAGCGCGGAGGAGGTCGCCGCGGCGATCGCCTACCTGGCGGGTCCCGAGGCCGGCGCGACCACCGGGACCTCGCTCGCGGTCGACGGAGGCATGCAGGGGCTTCGGCTCCGACCAGCCAACTGAGGCGCCCGGCCGACCAGGCGCCCGGCCTACCAAGAAAGGTAACCCCCCACCATGAAGCTTGGTCCTGTGGTCGCGACCGCGGCCCTCCTGGCGATCGTCACCGCGTGTGGCTCCGGCACCCAGACGGGAGCCTCCGGCACCCAGACCGGAGGCGCCGCCCAGCCGCAAGGCGGGAAGATCGGCATCGACCATCCCCGCGCCGACTCCGACTTCTGGAACTCCTACATCAAGTACGTCCCCCAGATGGCCGGAGAGCTCAAGATCGACCTGATGACGCCGACGAACTCGCAGAACGACGTGACCAAGCTGGTCAACAACGTTCAGGCGCTGATCGGCCAGGGCGCCAAGGCGGTCGTCATGGCGCCGCAGGACACCGGCGCCATCGCCTCGACCCTGCAGACGCTGGCGAACAGGAAGATCCCCGTCGTCAGCGTGGACACCCGCCCGGACAAGGGCCCGGTCTACATGGTCGTCCGCGCCGACAACCGGGCGTACGGGACCAAGGCCTGCGAGTTCCTCGGCGAGAAGCTGGGCGGCAAGGGCAAGGTGGTCCAGCTGATGGGCTCGCTCAGCTCGGTCAACGGCCGGGACAGGGCCGAGGCGTTCCGCGAGTGCATGAAGAGCAAGTTCCCTGGGATCACGGTGTTCGAGGAGCCGACCGAGTGGGAGGGCAGCAAGGCCGCGTCAATGCTGCAGACCAGGCTGGAACAGAACCCGGACATCAAGGGTATCTACATGCACGCGGGCGGGGTGCACCTGGCGCCGACGCTGCAGGTGCTCAAGCAGAAGAACCTGCTGGTCCCGCCGACCGACTCCAAGCACGTGTTCGTGATCTCCAACGACGGCATCCCGCAGGAGTTCGAGGCGATCCGCAAGGGTGACATCGACGCCACGGTGTCGCAGCCCGCGGACCTGTACGCGAAGTACGCCCTCTACTACGCCAAGGCGGCGGTCGAGGGCAAGACCTTCAAGCCGGGCCCGACGGACCACGACAGCACGATCATCCAGCTCCCGAACGGTCTGGAGGATCAGCTTCCCGCCCCGCTCGTCACCAAGGACAATGTTGACGACAAGAGCCTCTGGGGCAACCAGGTCAAGTGATGAAAAATCACGTTGAAGCCCGGAATATCGTCAAGCGGTTCGGTCCCACCACGGCGCTCGACGGCGCGGGCATCACGATCACCGAGGGGGAGACCCACGCGCTCGTCGGCAGGAACGGCGCCGGCAAGTCCACCCTGGTCTCCATCCTCACCGGGCTCCAGCGGCCCGACGAGGGCGAGGTGCTGTTCTCGGGAGAGACCGCGCCCGCCCTCGCCGACCGCGACGCCTGGCGGCAGCGGGTGGCGTGCGTCTACCAGAAGTCCACGATCATCCCGGCGCTGACGGTGGCCGAGAACCTGTTCCTCAACCGCCAGACCGCCCACGGCATGATCAGATGGCGGGCGCTGCGGGCCAGGGCCCGTGAGCTGCTGACCACGTACGAGGTGGACGTCGACGCCGAGGCGCTGGCCGGTGACCTCAACGTCGAGCAGCGCCAGCTCGTGGAGATCGCCCGCGCGCTGTCGTTCGGCGCGCGCTTCATCATCCTCGACGAGCCGACCGCCCGGCTCGACGGCCCGGCCATCGAGCGGCTGTTCACCCGCATGCGGGCGCTGCGCGAGCAGGGCGTGACGATGATGTACATCTCCCACCATCTGGACGAGGTGTACGAGATCTGCCAGAGCGTCACGGTCTTCCGCGACGCCCGGCACGTCCTGACCAGGCCCGTCGCCGAGCTGCCGCACGACGAGCTGGTGGCGGCGATGACCGGCGAGGCCACGCTCTCGTACGAGGCCAGGGCCCGGGCCGGCGCCAACGGCACGGTGGTGCTGGAGGCGGAGGGCCTGTCGCTGGCCGGCCGCTTCCAGCGGGTGGACCTGTCGGTCAGGAGCGGCGAGGTGGTCGGCCTCGCCGGATCGGCCAGCAGCGGCAAGGTCGGACTGGCCGAGACCCTGGTCGGCCTGCACCGGCCCGACTCCGGGACGGTCGTGGTCAACGGCACGAAGGTCAGGCCGGGCGACGTCCCGGCCGCCCTGGACGCCGGGCTCGGCTTCGTGCCCGAGGACCGGCACCGTGAGGGCTTCGTCCCGCTGCTGTCCGTCGGGGAGAACGGCACACTGCCGATCGCCCGCAAGCTCGGCCGCCTCGGCGTCGTCTCACCGTCCAGGCGCAGGGCCAGGGCCGAGGAGCTGATCGACCGGCTGGACATCAAGACCGAGGGGCCCGACCAGCCCGTCGGCGACCTGTCCGGCGGCAACGCGCAGAAGGTGGTGTTCGCGCGGGCCCTGGTCGACGACCCGGCCGCGCTGGTGGTGATCAACCCGACCGCGGGCGTGGACGTCAAGGCCAAACAGGCCCTGCTCGGCGCCGTCGAGGACGCGGTCGAGCGCGGGGCGGGGGCCGTGCTGGTCTCCGACGAGCTCGACGACCTGCGCATCTGCGACCGGGTACTGGTGATGTTCCACGGCAGGGTCGTGAAGGACGTGCCGCGTGGGTGGACCGACCACGAGCTGGTGGCCGTGATGGAAGGCATACAAGAGTGACGCCGACAAGAGTGACCCCGACAAGAGCGACCACACTGACCGCGCCGGCCTCCCGGTTGCGGCTGGCCAGGTTCCGGGACCTGACGCTGGTGCCGGTGATCGTCATCCTGCTGATCGTGGGCGCGTTCGCGGACCCGATCTTCCTGACGCAGGGCAACCTCGTCAACGTCCTGCAGCAGCAGGCGGCGATCTCGCTCCTGGTGCTGGCCGAGGCGCTGATCCTGATCGCCGGCAAGTTCGACCTGTCGCTGGAGTCGACGGTCGGCATGGCGCCGGCCCTCGCGGTGATGCTGGCGATCCCCACGTCCGCGGGCGGGTTCGGGATCGGGTTACCAGGCGGGCTGGTGATCCCGCTGTGCCTGCTGATCGGGGCGGCGATCGGCGCGTTCAACGGGTTCCTGATCATCAGATTCCAGCTGTCGGCGTTCATCGTCACGCTGGCCATGCTGATCATCGTGCACGGCCTGCAGCTCGGCCCGACCGAGGGCAAGACGCTGTTCGAGCTGCCGGAGTCCATCCTCTACCTGGGCAGCGCGGTCTGGCTCGGGCTGCCGGCGGCGATCTGGATCGCGGGCGTGCTGTTCGTGGCGGGCATCGTCGGTCTTGGTTACTTCCGGGTCGGGCGGTCCCTGTACGCGATCGGCGGCAACTCCGACGCGGCCAGGGCGGCCGGCATCCGGGTGGACCGGGTCCTGTGGGGCGTGTTCATCCTCGGCGGCACGCTCGCCGCGCTGGCCGGCGTGCTGGAGACCGGACGGCTCGGCGCCATCGGCTCCAACCAGGGCGTGGGCTGGATCTTCATGGTGTTCGCCGCGGCCGTCATCGGCGGCGTCAGCATGGACGGCGGCAAGGGCACGATCCTCGGCGCGCTCACCGGCGTGCTGGTGATCGGCCTGGTCCAGAACATCCTCACGCTCAAGAGCGTCTCCGGCTTCTGGCAGCCGGTGGTCTACGGCGGCATCATCCTGATCGCGCTCATCATCAGCCGCATAGCGGGAGGGAAGGCGCAGGACTGATGGAACGAATCGCACTGCGTACCAGGCTCAAGGCGGGGTTCGAGGAGACCTACGATCGGGAGCACGCCCGCATCCCCGCCGAGCTGGAGGCGGCCATGCGGGCGGCGGGCGTGCACTCCTGGCGGATCTTCCGCGACGGGCTCGACCTGTTCCACTTCGTCGAGGTGGACGACTACGCGGCCTTCCAGGCGGCGATGAAGGACGACCCCGCCGACCAGGCGTGGCAGCGGAAGATGAACCGCCTGCTCGACGGCGACTTCGACAAGGAGTCCGGCGGGCTGGCGCAGGTCTGGGAGATGACATGACGTTCTGGAGGCGCAAGTGATCGAGCTGCCGCGTCTCGGCTTCGGAGCCGCTCCGATCGCCGGGCTCTACGAGGCGGTCGGCGAGGAGCAGGCCCGCGCCACCGTGGACGCCGCGTGGGAGCACGGCGTGCGCCTGTACGACACGGCGCCGCACTACGGCCTCGGCCTGTCCGAACGCCGGCTCGGCAGCGCGCTCCGAGGCCGTTCGGGCTTTGTGCTGTCGACCAAGGTCGGCCGGCTGCTGGTGCCCAACGGCGCCGCCGCCCGCGACGACCAGGGCTTCGACGTGCCCGCCGCGCTGAGGCGCGAATGGGACTTCTCCCGCGACGGCGTGCTGCGGTCGCTGGAGGAGTCACTCACCCGGCTCGGCCTCGACCGCGTCGACGTCGCCATCGTCCACGACCCCGACGACCACGCCGACCAGGCCATCGCCGAGGCCTACCCGGCGCTGGCCGACCTGCGCTCGCAGGGCGTGATCGGCGCGGTCGGCGTCGGCATGAACCAGTGGCAGGTGCCGCTGCGCTTCGTCCAGGAGACGGACATCGACGTCGTCATGCTGGCCGGCCGCTACACGCTGCTCGACCAGTCGGGGCTTCCCCTGCTGGACGCGTGCGCCGGACGCGGCGTCCGGGTGCTGGCGGCGGGCGTCTTCAACAGCGGCATGCTCGCCACCGCCACCCCGTCGGGCACCTACGACTACGCGCCCGCCTCGGCGGAGGTGCTCGGCCGCGCCCGGCGCATCGCCAAGGTCTGCGAACGGCACGGGGTCCCGCTGCCGCAGGCGGCCATGGCCTTTCCAGCGCGCCACCCGGCGATCGCCTCGGTCGTCCTCGGCGCCCGCTCGCCCGAGGAGGTCGCCGCCAACACCGCGCTCTGGCAGCGGCCGGTGCCCGACGATCTGTGGGCGGAACTGGAGGCCGAGGGACTGCTCTGACCTGGGACGCGGCTGATCGGCTGCGCTAACCGCGGGCGTACTCGACGACCCAGAGCCCTGGGATCACCTCGACCTCGCCGCTCTTCACGAACCCGAGCCGCTCGTACAGACCGCGGGCCGGGCCGTTGTCGCGGCCGGTGGACACGACGATCCGCCGGTCGCCGGCGCGGCCGGTGACCTCCTCGACCAGCGCGCGCCCGACGCCTCTGCGGTGCGCCTCCGGGGCGACGACCAACCGGTCGATGTCCACCTCGTCGGCCGTTTCCGTCCAGGCGACGGCTCCGACGAGGAGGTCGCCGTCGTACGCGGCCGCCCACGTCAGGGGGCGTGCCCGCAGCTCGTCCAGGGTCTCGCTCAGCGGCGGGATCCGGGTGTCGCCGATGATCTCCGCCTCGACGGCGTACGCGGCGTGCTGCACCTCCAGCAGCCGGCCGCCCACCGTGTCGTCATGAGGCGATATTTCGGATATCCGCATGTCGCGAGTATCCCCCACCCGACCTCCCCCCACCGCACCACCCGCCCGCCGCCCGCCGCCCGCCGCCCGGCGTCCGCCCGGCGTCCGGCTGC
>NZ_JAHKRL010000412.1 GCF_019396405.1 Nonomuraea rhizosphaerae
GGCCCAGGGTGCACAGGGTGATGCCGAGCGGGGCGCCGGCCAGCATGAGGGACAGGCGCCTGCCGCCGCCGACCGCCGACTTGGCGGCGAAGCGAACCAGGCGGTTGCCGTGGGAGGCCATCTCCTCCAGGCGGTGGCGCTTCGCCGAGACGAAGGCGAACTCGGCCGCCACGAAGAGGGCGTTCAGCGCCAGCAGGGCCAGGCTGAGCAGGAGCATCGTCATCGGGTGGTCGCCTCCGCGTGCTGGGCCGGAGCCAGCCGGACCCACTCGGGGACGCGGCGGTCGAGGGACAGGACGGTCAGCTCGGCCAGGTGCTCACCGCCGTGGTCGTCGGCGAACGGGTCGGCGTCCGGGATGATCGGCACCGTGATCGTGTCGCCGGGCTCCGGCATGCGGCCGAGCTGGGCCAGGATGAGGCCGCCGAGGGTGTCGTAGTCGTCGCTCTCCGGCAGCGCGATGCCCGTGGCGCGCTCGACCTCGTCGAGCCGGAGCTTGCCGGGCACGTCCCAGGCGCCGCCGGGCCGCTCCACCGCGCCGTCGGGCTCGGGGTCGTTCTCGTCCACCAGCTCGCCCACCAGCTCCTCGGCCAGGTCCTCGACCGTGATGACGCCGGCCAGGTCGCCGTACTCGTCGATGACGCAGGCGACGTCGTCCTTGGCCTTGCGCATCTCGTTCAGGACCGCGGGCAGGGGCAGGGAGTCGGGGACCAGCAGCGCCTGCCTGCTGATGGCCGTCAGGGGGCCGTCCTCCAGCTCCGAGCTGAGCAGCTCGCGCACGCCCGTCATGCCCACCACGTCGCCGTCCCCGCCGAGCACCGGGTAGCGGGAGTGGCCGCACTCGCGCATGGCCGCGATGAGGTCCTCGATCGTCTGCGAGTCGCGCAGGGCCACCACGCGGGGGCGGGGGACCATGATCTCCTCCGCCGTGCGGTCGCCGAACTCCAGCGCCCGCTCCAGCAGCTCCGACAGCCGCGGGGGCAGCTCGCCCGCCTGGGTGGACTCGGCGATGATCCGGGACAGCTCCTCCGGGGTCGCGCCGTGCTCCACCTCCTCGACGGGCTCGATGCCGACACGCCGCAGCAGCCCCGTGGCCGCCGAGTCGAACAGCCGCACCACCGGGCCGACCACCGCCAGGTAGACCAGCGTCGAGCCGGCCAGGAACTTGGCGACGGGCTCCGGCCTGGCGATGCCGAGGTTCTTGGGGGCCAGCTCGCCGAGCACCATCTGCACGACCGTGGCGACGAACACGCCCGCGGCCACGGAAAGGCCGGTGACGGCGCCGTCGGGGAACCCGGCGTCGGTCAGCAGCGGACCCACGAGTGTCGAGATGGCGGGCTCGGCCAGGAAGCCGACCAGCAGTGCCGTGACCGTGATGCCGAGCTGCGCGCCCGAGAGCATGAACGACAGGCGCGAGGTCACCTGCAGCGCCTTCTCGGCGGCCTGGTCGCCCTCAGCGGCCTGCTCACGCAGGATGCTCCGGTCGGCGGCCACGAAGGCGAACTCCTGTGCGACGAAGTAGCCCGTCGCGGCGGTGAGCAGGAAGAGGGCCAGCAGCCCGAGATAGGCGCTCACCGCGGTGAGCTCTTAGGAAATCCCGTGCGCTCGCACGGGCGAATATTCCATGGGTCCGAGGCGGACACGATCATCCTTTCACTGAGGGCAGTCCATCAAACGTAACGATGTGGTAGGCGGCAATGTTTCCTGAGTGACTCTCAGTGAGTTCTGCGTACTTTTGCCTGGGAAAACCTTGGCGAGGGGACTGCAATGGTGGGGCCTGGGACGTAGCGTCTATGTCAACACATGGGGAGAAGAGGCGAAGTGTCAGAGGAAGACCGGACGCGAGCGATGCGCTCGCCGGGCGACGGCCGCCCGCTGCCCGGCAGGAACAGCGACGGCCCGCGCTCGGGAGGTGCCCCCGCGCACCGGATCCCGGCCACGCAGCAGATTCCGCCCACACAGCACATACCACAGCCGCAGCAGGTGCCGCCAACCCAGCAGGCGCCGCAGTCGCACCACATGCCGGCCGCGCCGGTCTCCGACGCTCCCAAGTCCCGCAGCTCACGCGTGTACGGGAAGGCACGCTCGGGCAAGAGCCCGATCCGGCCGCTGGGCTCTCGTTCCGAGCCGCCCGGCTCGTACGGCCCGCCGGACCCGTCCGGCCCCAAGCCGCCGCGCAAGGGCATCAGGATCAAGGGCAAGACGATCCTCAAGGTCGTCGCCGCCCTGCTGGTCGCTTTACTGGTGACCGGCATCGGCCTGTTCTTCTGGATCGACTCGCGGCTCGGCGGCATCGACACCGACGTGCTCGCCGACTACGAGGGCCGCCCCGCCGACACCCCCGGCACCAACTGGCTGCTCGTCGGCTCCGACAGCCGCAAGGGACTGTCGGCCGCCGAACGCCAGAAGCTGCGCACCGGCCGGGCCGTCGGCCAGCGCACCGACTCGATGATGCTGCTGCACATCCCCGCCGGGAGCGACAAGCCCACCCTGATCAGCCTGCCCCGCGACTCCGCCGTCACGATCCCCGGCAAGGGGCGCAACAAGCTCAACGCCGCGTACGCGTTCGGCGGCCCCAAGCTGCTGGCCCAGACGATCGAGACCGTCACCGGCGTGCGCATCGACAACTACATGGAGATCGGCTTCGCCGGGTTCGTCGACATCGTCGACGCGGTGGGCGGCGTCGAGATCAACGTGCGCGCGGCCGTCGACGACCCCAAGGCCGGGCTCAAGCTCAAGAAGGGCCTGCAGACGCTGACCGGCGCCCAGGCGCTCGGCTACGTGCGCACCCGTAAGGGCGGCGCGCTGCCCGACTTCGAGCGGACCAAGCGGCAGCGGCAGTTCCTCGGCGCGGTGGTGAAGAAGGCGGCCAGCCCCGGAACGCTGATCAACCCGTTCCAGTCGATCCCGCTGGCCATGGCCGCCACCGACGCGGTGGCCGTCGATCCCACCACGGGCGCGTTCGACATGCTCTCGCTCGGCCTGGCCATGGGCGACAGCCCGGTCACGACGGTCGTGCCGTTCGGCGGGACCGAGCAGGCGGGTGGCGGCGAGGCGGTCAAGTGGGACCGGGAGAAGGCGCTGGCGCTGTTCAACGCCATCAAGCAGGACAAGCCGGTGCCCAAGGAGATCCTCGACGCCGGGTGATCGGCTCCTGGCCGGCGTTCTCCTCAGGCCTCTCCTCAGAAGTCCCCCGCCGAAATACGGCGGGGGACAGAGGTGCGGGGGCAGTGGAGCCGGCGTGCCGGCATCTCGCCTTAACTGCTCCCCGCCGTGGTGGCGGCCGAGGTGGCGGCGGTCGTCACGGCGGCCATGATGGCCGCGTTGACCGCCGCGATGGCCTTGGCCACCGCGGCGCCCGCCCAGTCGCCCTCGGCGATCTCCTTGAAGCGGTTCCTGTCCACGCCGGGGAACGCCTTGCGGTCCAGCTTGGACGCGTACAGCAGCGCGATCAGCACGGCGGTGCGCGCGTCGGGGGCCGCGCCGGTCAGTGCGGCGCTCACGCGCTCCCTGACCTCGGCCTCGACGCGGCCGTCGGCCTCGGGCCACTTGGTGGTGGGGAAGATGCCGAGCACCTTTCCGCGCTTCTCGCTCAGCACGCCGCGGTCGGCGAGGCGGGTCAGGAGGCGCTGGCGGAGCTTGGAGCTGCTGACGCGCCCGACCCACCAGTCGGGTTTGCGTTCCTTGCGGTCCTCGGCGATACGGGTGAGGACGGCGTCGAGCTCGTCGTCGCCCAGCGGGGCCGGGCTCACCACGGACACGGTCTTTCCTTCGATGGTCACCCGTTCGCGCACCGCCAGCTCGGCCAGGAGCGCGCCGGCCAGCGCCGCGTGGAGCTCGGTCGTGCCGATGAGGGGCTTGCCTTCGTCCTCACTGTGGGCGAGTAGGAGAAATTCCTCCGCGATCGTCACACTCATCCCTCGACACTAGCCTGCCGTCCATGAGTGTCTCGGAGAAGCTCCACGTGATCGGCCGTCCGCTGCTCGACGCGCAGCTCGCGCACCCCACCGTGGCGGGGATCGGGCGCGGGGACCTGGCGGAGCCGGTGTTCCGGTCGTGGCTGGAGCAGGATTACCTGTTCCTGCTGGACTATGTGCGGGTGTTCGCGCGGCTGGCCTGGCAGGCGCCGGACGGGCATCTGGGCGACCTGGTGGATCTGGCGCACGCCACGTTCCACGACGAGCTGAGCCTGCACCGGGAGTTGGCGGCCTCGTTCGGGGCGGATCTCGGCGGGGTGCGGAAGGGGCCGGCGTGCGCGGCGTACACGGCCTTCCTGCTGGAGTCGGCCGCCTCCTATGGGGAAGGGCTTGCAGCCCTTTATCCCTGTATGTGGGGATATTCGACGCTTGGACGGATATTGGCGGAAAATCCGCCGGATGAGCCGCGGTATCGGGCTTGGGTGGAGACGTATGCGGATCCCGGGTTCGCGGCGCTGACCGTGCGGATCGGCGAGATGATCGACGAGGCGGATCCGCCGCCGGCGCGGGCGGAGGAGCTGTTCGTGGCGGGGATGCGGCACGAGTTGGCGTTCTGGGACGTGCCGTAGTTGTCCACAGGGTGTGGACGGATGCGGCGGGGGCGGTCGCCAGGACCGTACTCTTAGGGCATGCCGGAGCTTCCCGAAGTCGAGTCACTGGCCGGGTTCCTGCGCGAGCGGGCGGTGGGCCGGACGATCCTGGGCGTCGACGTGGTCGGCTTCCAGGCGCTCAAGACGTTCGACCCGCCCGTGACCGCGCTCGGCGGGCTGACCGTCACGGGCGTGTCGAGACACGGCAAGTTCCTCGACCTCGACTGTGACGGGCTGCACCTGATCATCCACCTGGCCCGCGCGGGGTGGCTGCGCTGGCGCGACGACCTCTCGGGCGCCAAGCCGGTCCGTCCGGGCAAGGGGCCGCTGGCGATACGGGTGCGGCTGGCGCCCGACGAGCTCGGCCTGGCGCCCGGCTTCGAGCTGACCGAGGCGGGGACGCAGAAACGCCTCGCCGTCTATGTCACGAAAGATCCGGCGGACGTTCCCGGCGTGGCCGCCCTCGGCCCCGACCCCCTCGGCGACGCGTTCACCGTCGACGTGCTCAAGGGCATCCTGGGCGGCAACCGCACCCAGATCAAGGGGCTGCTGCGCGACCAGAAGGTCATCGCGGGCATCGGCAACGCCTACTCCGACGAGGTGCTGCACGCGGCGAAGATGTCCCCGTTCAAGATCGCTTCCTCGTTGACGGAGGCGCAGGTCGCCGACCTGCACGAGGCGATCATCACCACGCTCCGCGACGCCGTGGAGCGGGCGCACGGGCTGGCGGCCAAGGACCTGAAGGCGGAGAAGAAGTCGGGGCTGCGGGTGCACAACCGCGCCGGGCAGCCGTGCGACGTGTGCGGGGACACGATCCGGGAGGTGTCGTTCGCCGACTCGTCGCTGCAATACTGCCCGACCTGCCAGACAGGCGGGAAACCGCTGGCCGACCGCCGGATGTCCCGCCTGCTGAAGTAGCCGCCTCACGGAGCGACCCGCTCCCGTCGCGTGGGAGCGGGTCGTCCACGGGCTCTGCGGCCGGTGAGCGTCACACGGCCGCGGCCGGTTCCGTCTCCTTGGCCTCGGCGGCGGGGATCCGGGCGGGCGGCCGGCGCAGGCCGGTGGCGATGACCAGGGCGCCGATCAGGGTGGCGGCGACGGGCACCCAAAGGGCGGTCCTGATGGCGTCCAGGCCCGCCTGGGGCGAGGTCGCCTCGCCCAGGGCCGCCACGCTGACCGCCGTCACCAGCGACAGGCCCAGGGCGGCGCCGAACTGGAAGGCGGTGTTCAGGAGACCACCGGCCAGCCCCTGCTCCTCCTCGCGGATGTCCTCCGTCGCGACGATCGTCAGCGGGCCGTACACGAAGGCGAACATCAGCCCGATCAGCAGCATCGACGGCAGCATGGCCGCGTACGTCCAGTCCAGGCCCAGCCCCATGAACAGCGCGTACGCCCCCAGCCCGAGCAGCAGCCCGACGAAGATCACCCGCAGGTTGCCGAACCGGTGCACCAGCCAGGGCGTGAGCGTCGGCGCGAGGACGACGTCGGCCGCGGCGGCGAGCAGGGCCAGCCCCGTCTGCACGGTGGACCAGCCGCGCAGCTCCTGCAGATACAGCGTCACCAGGAACTGGAAGCCGAAGAACGACGCGGTGAGCAGCAGCGCCGTCAGGTTGGCCCGCAGCAGCGGGGCCGAGCGCAGGACGCCGAGCCGGACCAGCGGCCGGCCGGAACGCCGTTCGACGGCCACGAACGCGCCCAGCAGTGACAGCCCGGCGGCGAAGGCGCCGACGGTCCAGCCCCAGCCGGACGACGGGTGCTCCAGCCGTACCAGACCGTAGACCAGCAGGGTCATCGCGCCGGTCACCGTGGCGGCGCCCGCCAGGTCCAGGCCGCCCCGGACACGGCGGGGCGCCGGCTGGCGGGGCAGCAGCGGGACGGCCGCCAGCAGGATCACCAGCGACAGCAGCACCGGCGCGAAGAACACCCACCGCCACCCGGCCGCGCTCAGCAGCCCGCCGATGACCAGCCCGAGCGCGAACCCGGCCGCGCCGGTGCCGGCGTACACGAGCAGGGCCCGGTTCCGCGCCCGGCCCTCGGGGAAGGTCGTGGTGATCAACGACAGCCCGGCGGGCATCATGAACGCGGCCGCGACCCCGGTGAGGAACCTGGCGACCAGCAGCACCCACCCCTCGGTCGCGAACCCGCCCAGCCCGGAGAAGACCGTGAACACGCCCAGCCACAACAGGAACATCCGCCGCCGGCCCAGCAGATCGGCCGCCCGCCCGCCGAGCAGGATGAAGCCGCCGCAGCCCAGCACGTACGCGCTCACCACCCCGCTCAGCATCCCCGTCGACAGCCCGAGATCGGCCCGGATCGACGGCAGGGCGACGTTCAGCATGGCGACGTCGGTGCCCTCAAGGAAGATCGCCCCGCACAGGACGATCAGCATGCCCCAAGCACGCACAGGAGCCCTCCAGTCAGTCGGTTCTCTCTTGTAACCGTCAAAATCCTGCGGCAACATGAGATTCCATGGAAGACGGCACTTCAAAGTCACCCGGTTACTGCGAGGGCACCGCCTCCGACGACGACTACGACGTGTGGCAGTGGGACACGCGCGAGGACTGCGAGGTCCGGCAGATACTCGACCGCGTGGCCGACAAGTGGTCGCTGCTGGTGATCGCCCTGCTCGACTGCCAGAGCCTGCGCTTCAGCCAGCTCCGCCGCGAGATCGACGGCGTCAGCCAGCGGATGCTCAGCGTGACCCTGCGCCACCTGGAGCGCGACGGCCTGGTCACCCGCACGGTCCACCCGGTGGTGCCGCCGCGCGTCGACTACGCGCTGACGCCGCTCGGCCGCACCCTGCACGAGACCATCAAGTCCCTGGTCACCTGGACCGAGCTGCACCGGCGGGAGATCGCCGAGGCGCGTGCGGCGTACGACTCGCGGCGCGAGATGATGGAGGCATGACGGTTCCCGAGATCCCGGCCCGCGACGTGCCTGACGACGCCTACCTGCTCGACGTGCGGGAGCAGGAGGAATGGGTCGCCGGGCACGCGCCCGACGCGGTGCACATCCCGATGACGCAGATCCAGGGCCGGGTCGAGGAGGTGCCCGGCGACAGGACCGTCTACGTGGTCTGCCGGGTCGGCGGCCGCTCGTTCCGCGTGGCGGCCTGGCTCAACCAGCTCGGCCGCGAGGCGGTCAACGTCGACGGCGGCATGGAGTCATGGGAGAGCGCCCGCCGCCCCATGGTCAGCGAGACCGGGCAGCCGCCGTTCGTGGCCTGACCAGAACCACGGGCCCGGTGGACGACAGGAGACGCTGGGCCCCGCTGTGGTTGTGCGGGCGCCCATGGGGCATCATGGGGGCGCGAGCTGGGCGGGTCCCGGCTCGCGCCACAAGTCAATCGCGGGAGCTCGGGGCGTACCGGGCTGAGAGGGCGTCCGAAGGCCGTCGCCGACCGCATGAACCTGTCCGGGTAATGCCGGCGTAGGGAGAGTGCGATGACGCATGTCGTCGACGAAGTTCCGCTGACCCTCGAAGGGGCTCCCCCCAAGACGCTCGGGCTGCTCGACCAGGGCGCCCTGTGGGCGAACCTGGCGGTCAGCCTGCTGGGGTTCAGCGGGGCGCTGTTCCTGCTCGATCCGCTCGGCGGCGAGCCGCTGAGCGTGGCCGCCGCGCTGACGGCGGCCGTGGTGGGCAGCCTGGTCGGCACCGCGATGGTGGGGCTGTCGGCCATCCCCGGGACGCAGACGGGGCAGCCCGCGATGGTGCTGCTGCGGGGGCTGTTCGGGGCCCGGCTGTCGTACATCCCGACCGTGCTCAACATCGTGCAGATGATCGGGTGGGGCGCGTTCGAGCTGTGGGTGATCTCGAAGGGGGCCATGGCCATCTTCGGGGACGCGGTGCCGTACCAGGTGTGGGTGGTGGTGGCGGGGGTGCTGACCACGTCGCTGACCATCTGGCCGCTGGGATCGATCAGGCTGCTGCGGCGGTACGTGACGGCCGGGGTGATCGTCTCGCTGATCTGGTTCGCGGTGGACTTCCTGCCGCAGGCGCCGCCGCAGTCGGGCGGCTCGTGGACGGCGTTCGCGCCCGCGGTGGACTACGTGATCGCGTTGTCGGTCTCGTGGGTGCCGATCGCGGCCGACTTCGCCAGGCACTCCAGGTCGAGCAGGGCGGCGTTCACGGGCGTGGTGGGCGGATACACGCTGGCGCAGGTCGCCTGCCTGGGGCTGGGCGTGTACGCGGTGGCGATCGCCGGGTCGGCGGCGGTGGCGGCGGACGGGACGGTCGTGTTCGGGCCGTTCGTGGCGGCACCGCTCGGGGCGCTGTTCTTCGCGATCCTGGTGCTGCGCGAGGCCGACCAGTCGTTCGCGAACGTCTACTCCACGACCGTGTCGCTGCAGAACCTCATGCCGCGCGTGGACCGCCGGGTCATCTCGGTCGTCATCGGCGTGCTGACCACGGCCATCGCGCTGGTGGTGGACGTGATGTCGTACGGGGCGTTCCTGGGGGTGATCGGGGCGGTGTTCGTGCCGATGTTCGCGGTGCTGGCGGTGGACTACTTCCTGCTCGGCGGCGCGTCGCGGTGGAACACCGGCGAGCACGCGCCCGCGCGCTGGTCGATGCTGGCGCCGTGGGCGCTGGGCTTCGTCGCGTACTGGCTGACGACCTCGACCCCGACGGTCCCCGCGTGGGACGCGTTCTGGCAGTCGGTACGGGACGGCATCGGCTTCGCCCGGCAGCCGTGGATGAACGGCGCGCTGGGAGCGGCCCTCGTCGCCGCCCTGGTGACGCTGGCGATCGGGCTGGTGGCCAAGCGCGTCCGGAAACGAGCGGTCAGGCGCGGGAGCGCTGCTCGACGCTGAGGAGGTGGCGCTTGGCGGACTGGCCGCCCGCGTAGTCGCCCAGCTCGCCGTCGGCGGGCACGATCCGGTGGCACGGCACGACCACGCACACGGGATTGGCGTTGAGCGCGTTGCCGACCGCGCGCAGCGCCCGGGGCCGGCCGATGCTCTCGCCGATCTGGCTGAGCGTCGCCGTGCCCCCGTACGGGACCGCCATCGTCTTCTGCAGCACCGTGCGCGCGAACGGCGTGGCGATGGCCAGGTCGACCGGTGTCGCGAAGGTGCGCAGCCGCCCCGAGAAGTACGCGTCCAGCTCCCTGCGCACCGGGTCGAGCCGGCCGGGGTCGGGCCCGATGAACGAGCCCACATGTCGGACCACCAGCTCGAAAACGGTGTTCTCCGCTTCATAGCTGCAGGCCACGATGCCCTTGCCACTCACCGCTAGCACCAACCGGCCCACCGCGCCGTCGTAGGTGCCGAAGGCCACATCCGGTGGCACTTCGCCGCGATAGGTGGCGGAGGTCACCCGCAACAGGGCGTCGAGATCTCCGCTCGGCATACCCTTCACCTTCTTCCCCCGCCTCTGAAAGGCCGTGCCCGCAGCGTATCGGACGGATCGGCCCGCGAAAGCCGCACGCCACAGGCACTATGGAGGTGTGGGTGACGACAGAGCAGGCAGTGACGACGAGATCGCTCGCGCTGTGCTCGCCAGCTCGCCCAACGCAGTGGTCGCGCTCGACAGGGATCAGACCGTCCTGGTCTGGAACCGGGCGGCGGAGCGGCTCTTCGGCTGGGCGGCCGAGGAGATGCTGGGCCGCAGGGCGCCGATCGTGCCGGGGGAGCTGACAGCGGAGCACAACGCGGTGCTCGAACGCGTGCGCACGGGCGGCCAGGTGTCGCTGCGCACCAAGCGGTTGCGCAGAGACGGCACCGTGCTCGACCTGCGGGTCGACACGAGCGCGCTGCTCACGGGCAGCGCCGTGGCGGGGTACGTCTTCACGCACCACCTGACCGAGGCCGACGAGGCCGCCAGGAACCGGATGGCCCGCAGGGCCAGGCTGGTGCGGCGGCTCACCGACGTCGTCGGCGACATCAACGCCGAGCTGGAGCTGGCCGCGGTGCTCGACCGCATCGCCGCCAGCCTGACCGAGCTGACCGGGGCCGACGCGGGCGGCTTCGTGCTCATCGAGGACGAGCGGCTGCGGCTGGTGAGCGCTCACCAGCTGCCCGAGTCGCTCAGGGGGGCGACCGCCGAACTGCGCAGCAGCCTGGTGGGCAAGCTCTTGCGAACCGGGAAGACCGTCATGCTGGAGTCCCAGGGTCTCGGTGACCTGGTGTGGGCCGAGCTCGACGGGCTGCACACGATCGCGCTGGGCCTGGCCGCGGTGGGCGGGCGGCCGTACGGGGCGCTGTACGCGTTGTTCGCCGACAAGAAGCCGGGGCACCTGGAGCTGGAGCTGCTGGAGCTGCTGGCCGGTCACGCGGGCATCGCGGTCGGCAACGCGGTGGCCTACCAGGAGGCGGTGCGGCAGCGGGCGCACGAGCGGGCGGTGTTCGACGCGAGCGCCGACGGCATCGCGGTGCTTGGGAAGGCGGGGCAGGTCAGCCAGTGGAACCCGGCCGCGGCCGAGCTGACCGGCTTCACGGCCGGGTCCGTCATCGGCGGGCCGCTGCCCTTCCCGCTGCCGAGCCCCGGCGAGAAGCTGACGTTCCAGCTGGAGAGCGGGCGCTGGCTCGACGTGGTCAGCGCCGAGATCGAGGAGACCGGCGAGGTGGTCATCGACTTCCGCGACGTCACCACGGCCAAGGAACTGGAGGAGGCCAAGGACCTCTTCCTGGCCACGACCAGCCATGAGCTGCGCACGCCGATCACGATCGTGCGCGGGTTCGCCAGCACGCTCGACTCGCGCTGGGACAAACTGACCGACGTCGAGCGCCGCTCGGCCGTGCACACGATCGCCGAGCGGGCCAGGTCGCTCGGGCAGCTCATGGACCATCTGCTGCTCGGCGCCAGGGCGGGCGCCGACGAGCCGCCGGTGCGCATCGAGGCGTTCGACCTGGCCGAGCGGATCCACGCGGCCACGCTCGGGCTGCCGGTGCTGTCCGACCGGCACCGGGTCGAGGTGGCGATCCCGCAGGCGCTGCCGCACGTGCGGGGCGACGCCCTGGCCACCGACATCATCCTCGGCCAGCTGCTGGAGAACGCCTTCAAGTACTCGCCGAAGGGCGGCCTGATCAGCGTCGAGGCCTGGCCGGAGGAGGACGGGGTGGTCGTGGTGGTCGACGACGAGGGGGTGGGCATCGCGGCGCCGGACCGGGAGCGGGTGTTCGAGCGGTTCGTCCAGGTCGACAGCGGCGACCGGCGCAGGTTCGGCGGGGTGGGGCTCGGGCTCTACATCGTCCGCAGTCTGGCCCGGGCGCAGGGCGGTGATGTGAGCGCTCATTCGCGACCCGGCGGAGGCACGCGGATGCGTCTCGTGTTGGGCAATGCTTCCCCTATCGGATCCGACACACCGATGCGGTAACGAGGTGGTCACGGTTGAGCTGATCTATCGTCCAATGTGTACAAGCTGTGATCGAGATGCGGTTTCTGGGATCGAGTAACGGGGCATTTCGGTCGTACCGGGGAGTGCTTCCGCGGGGGGCACTGGGAGCGGGGAGGTGGGTGTGTCAAGCGTGGTGCTGCTGCCGTACGCGCCGTCCAGCGTCGCCGTCGCCCGCCAGCGTCTGAGCACTGACCTGCACGATTGCGGTGTGTTCTCCGCCGCCATCGACGATGCCGTCCTGGTGGTGAGCGAGCTGCTCAGCAACGCGCTGCGGCATGCCCATCCCCTGCCGTCGGGCATGGTCAGGGTGACCTGGCTGCGAAGTGACGATCACATCGAAGTCGCTGTGAGCGATGGCGGCGCGGCCACCGAGCCCCGCGCCGGCCGTCCGACGTTGTCGTCGCTCGGGGGCAGGGGGCTCGGGATCGTCGAGTACGTCGCGGAGAGCTGGGGGGTTCGCCACGACGGGGACACGACGACGGTGTGGGCGATCCTGCCCGCCCCCGATGCCGCGGTGAACGGGCAGGTCCACGCCCTGCGAGAGGCCGGGTAGCCGGCGGGCGCTCAGACTGGCCTGGCGGCCAGCACGGCACGCTCGCCCGCTGCCCACGCCGTGGAGATCAGCAGGTAGAACCCCGCCGCCAGCGGGAGGAAGAGCGCGGCCAGCACCGTGGCGAACGGCATCAGCGGCGTCACTCTCCGCATCCACTGGGGCTGGTCCTCCGGGAGCGTCTGGGCCAGCTTCCGGGCCGACCACCACGCCACCGCCGCGATCAGCATGACAACCACAGCAAAGACCAAAAATGGCACGCTAACCAGACCGTAATGAGCGGCAATTGCGGCAACGTGCTGGTTGAGGGGTGCGCCGAGCAATTCGTGGCCGAGGAATGCGGTCGGGTGGGTGGCGACCCGGTACATGACCCACATGAACGGAAGCTGCGCGAAGCCCGGCAGGATCCCGGCGAAAGGTGAGCTGCCCTCCTTCGCGTACAGGGCGGACATCTCCTTGGCCAGCCGTTCGGGATTGCGCGACCAGCGCTTCTGGAGCTGGCGCACCTTGGGCGCCAGGAGCTGCTTGACCCGCGTGGCGCGGGCCTGGCGGATGCCGAGGGGAAGCAGCAGCAGGCGTACCGACACCGTGAACAGCACGATGGCCAGGGCGGCGTTGCCGCCGGAGACGCCCAGCAGGAAAGAGACGAGAGAGTCGATCATGAGCCCTTCAATCGAGGAAGACGGATCAGGGCTCGCCGAAGAGAGCCCCGCTTAACGGGAAGCGGGGCGTGGTGAAGGTGCTCGTGGCCGCGGCCGTCCGGCGGCGTCGGGATCGCGCTGGCGCTGGAAAGCGGTGCGCCGGGCGTAGACGAGCGGGAAGCCGGGCGCTTCGCCGCCGACGGCGGGCAGCAGCGTGGCGGCCCAGGTGGCGAGGAGCATGATCGCCACCATGGTCACGCTGATGAGCCAGGGGTCGAACAGGAACAGGGTCACCGTGACGAGGACGACTTTCCGATCACGTTGACGGCGATGAACAGGACAAGGCCGATGGCGCCGATGATCAGCGCGACCTTCAGCAGCACCCCGAGCATGGGGAGCACGAAGTTGAACAGCACAAAAGCACCCAAAAGGGTGCCGATAACGAGCATGACTACTCGACTCATGCGCCCACCGTACGTCCTGGGCACATGATCCGCGAGGCTTACGAACCAATGACGGAACGCCGATTCGCTGCGTGTCCGCCGTACGGTGAAATCGTGAACACGCGCATCCTGGTGGTCGACGACGACCCGACCGTGGCCGAAGTGGTGGCTCGATACCTTGAGCGCGACGGTCACGAGGTCGAATGCGTGGGCGACGGCGCCGAGGCGCTGCGGCGGGCGCTGGCCAGCCCACCCGACCTGATGGTGCTCGACCTGATGCTGCCCAAGATCGACGGGCTCCAGGTGTGCAAGAAGCTCAGGGAGCGCTGGCCGGTCCCGGTGATCATGCTGACCGCGCTCGGCGAGGAGATCGACCGCGTGGTCGGCCTGGAGACCGGCGCGGACGACTACGTGACCAAGCCGTTCAGCCCGCGCGAGCTGGCGCTGCGGGTCCAGTCCGTGTTGCGCCGCGCCCGGGGCGCCTCCGTCACGGGCGGCACCGGCGTGCTGCGTGACGGCGACCTGGTGGTGGACGTGGGCGCGCACGAGGTGCGGCTGCGCGGGGCCGAGGTGATGCTGACCGCCCGCGAGTTCGACCTGCTGGCCTACCTCATGCGCAACCCGCGACAGGCGTTCAGCCGCTCGGCGCTGCTCAACCAGGTGTGGGGGTGGTCGTTCGGCGACTCGTCCACGGTGACCGTGCACGTCAGGCGGCTGCGGGAGAAGATCGAGCCGGACCCGACAGAGCCGCGGCGTATTGTCACCGTCTGGGGCGTGGGATACCGGTACGAACCTCTCGAAGGCGGTCCGTGATGCTGATGATCGTGGCGGTCACCGCCGGGCTCGGACTGGTGGCCGCGATCGTCGGCGTGGGCGTGATGTGGCTGCTGCGCAGGCGCTCGATCGGGGTCATGCTGGCCATCGCCATGGTGGTCTCGGTCGTGGCCACGCTGGCCGGGGTCGTCGCGATCACGATGAAGATGATCATCGACCAGCCGGCCCAGGACTTCGTGCTCAGCGTGGTGGCCGTCGGCGGGCTGGTCGGGCTGGGGGTGGCGCTGGTCCTGGCCAGGCGGGTGGCCGGGGAGAGCAGACGGCTGGTGGCGGCCGTGCGCGAGCTGCCGTTCGTCGCGCCCCAAGGGCTGCCGTCGGAGCTCCAGACGATCGCGAACACCCTGGAGGAGGCGTACGCGCGTGAGCGCGCCCTGGAGAACGCGCGCCGCGAGCTGGTCGCCTGGGTCAGCCACGACCTGCGCACCCCGCTCGCCGGCATGCGGGCGATGGCCGAGGCGCTGGAGGACGGCGTGGTGTCCGACGCCGCGACCGTCGCGCGCTACCACGGCCAGATCAAGCTGGAGGTGGAGCGGCTGTCGGCGATGGTCGACGACCTGTTCGAGCTGTCGCGCATTCACGCGGGCGCGCTGCGGCTCTCACCGGTCAGGATCGGGCTGGCCGACCTGGTCGCCGACACGATGGCCGGCGCCGAGCCGCTGGCTCGGGCCAAGGGCGTGCGGCTGAGCGCCGAGGCCGCGGAGGCGGTGCCCGTGCAGGCCGACGCGAACGCGCTCGGCCGGGCCCTGGGCAACCTGGTCGTCAACGCGATCAGGCACACGCCCTCAGACCGCGCGGTGGTGCTGAGGACGGCCGTCGACGCCGGGATGGCGTGCCTGTCGGTCAGCGACTGCTGCGGCGGGATCCCCGAGGAGGACCTGAACCGGGTGTTCGAGGTGGCTTTCAGGGGCGAGGCGGCCCGGACCCCGACCAGGGACGGCGGGGCCGGGCTTGGCCTGGCGATCGCGCAGGGAATCGTGCAGGCGCATGACGGCATGATCGGCGTGGTCAACGAGGGGCCGGGGTGCCGGTTCGAGATCCGCCTACCGCTCGTGCCCGGCTAGCGCTTCGTGGGCGTTCGCGGGCGTTCGCGGGCGAGGTGAGTGGTGTCAAGCCAGCTCCGAGAGCGCGGCGCCTTCGCGGTCGGCGCCGAACGACTCCGAGATGGCCCGGAACGTGGGGCACGGCCAGCGCCACATGCAACTCCGGCACCGAAGTATCGGATGCGCGGCGTCGCTGGTGATGCCGCCCGCGTCGCGCGGCTGGTGAAGGTCGAGCAGCCGCAGACCCAGCTCGGAAAAGGTGAGCAGGTCGTCGCGGGCCCCGGCGAGGAAATCGATGTCCTCGACGGGCAGTTTTGTACTTACGGGGACGAAGCCTTCGTGATTGACAAGGCTACGCAGGCGTCCCGCCTCGTCATGCCATGAGGTGGCCTTCTCTGTGCGGATGAAGATGGCCTCCAGTCGTTCGCGGAGTCGCTGCCGGTGTGGATCTTCGGATGTGTCTGTTCTCATCTGTTCGGGCCCGTGGGTCTCGCCCAGCCCCTCCCTCTGAGGTGAAGTGGTGGCCGGGAACGAGGTGCCGGGCCGCCCCCCTCTCCGGCCATGCCGGTGTCACACAGTCAAGCTTCGCGTACTCTCTGTTTTCATGGAGCCCAAACGCAGGACAAAAACCTGGGGTTCCACTATCGGCGTGACAACGTGACCGGAAGCCTCCGCGCCGCTAGCCTGCCCATGTGGAGCTCAAGGTCTCGACTCGATCACATGCCGGCCATGCACTCGTTGTCATCACCGGTGAAATCGACCTCTATACGGCACCCCACCTGCAGGCCGAGTTCACTCGGCTGTTGCAGGACGGGCCCAGCCGCGTGGTCATCGACATGTCCGCCGTGGATTTTTGCGACTCCACGGGCATGAACGTGCTGCTGTCCGCGCTCAAACGCATCAAGGAGCAGGGCGGGGCGCTCGGCGTCGCCGCCCCGCGACCGGCCGTACGCAAGATCTTGCAGGTGACCGGGCTCGACTCGGTGTTCACCGTGCATGACGAGGTGCCGCAGGAGTTCCTCATCTCCGAGGGCAAATGACGGACACCGCGGTCATCATCCCGGCCAAGGACGAGGGCGACCGCATCGGCGCCACCGTCACCGCCGCGCTCGGCCTGCCCGGCGTCGATCTGGTGGTGGTCGTCGACGACGGCTCGACCGACCAGACGGGCCGGGTGGCGCGCGCGGCCGGCGCCCGCGTGGTGCGCCACAGCCGCAACCGCGGCAAGGCGGCGGCCATGGAGTCGGGCGCCGAGGCCGTGCGCCTGCTCGACGGCGAGACGCCACGCCACTTACTCTTCCTGGACGCCGACCTGGGGGAGACCGCCCGGGCCGCGTCCGCCCTGATCGAACCCGTACGGTCCGGCAAGGCCGACATGACGATCGCCGTCTTCGTCACGCGCGTCAAACTCGGCGGCCACGGCCTCGTCGTCCGCCTGTCCCGTGACGGCATCCGCCGGGCCACCGGCTTCTCGGCCGCCCAGCCGCTGAACGGGCAGCGCTGCATCACCAGGTCCGCCTTCGAGGCGGCCAGGCCGCTGGCGCACGGGTTCGGCGTGGAGACGGCGCTGACCATCGACCTGCTGAAGGCGGGGTACCGGGTGGAGGAGGTGCCGGTGGAGATGGCGCACCGGGCCACCGGGACGGACTGGCGGGCCCAGGTCCACCGGGCGCGGCAGTTGCGGGACGTGGCGCGGGCGCTCGCCACGCGCGAGCCGGTCATCGTCCAAAACCTCGACAAGCTGCGGCCCAACCGTTAGCCGCAGCCGACCCCATATCCGGCAAACTCCCTCAACTGGCTGTGGAGGGGACATGTTTAACGGATCGGGGCACGACTGAGGCCTCAATCCGGGCCTCAATCCGGCTTCGTGACGGCGTGCGGGAGCGTGAAGCACAGGGTGGTGCCCTCGGTGCGGTCGGAGGCGATCCAGATCCGGCCGCCGTGGTACTCCACGATCTTCTTGCACAGCGCCAGCCCGATCCCGGTGCCCGGGTAGGCGTCGCGGGTGTGCAGCCGCTGGAAGATCACGAACACCCGGTCCGCGTACTGCCGCTCGATCCCGATGCCGTTGTCGGCGACGCGGATCTCCCAGGCGGGCGGGCCGGACTCGCTCCAGGCGGCGCAGGTGATCCGCACCGTGGCCGGCCGATCCGGGTGACGGAACTTGATCGCGTTGGAGACGAGGTTCTGCCACAGCATGGTGAGCTGGGTCAGGTCACCGCTGACCTCGGGCAGGGCCTGCGGGCGTTCGACGACCGCGCCGGTGTCCTCCAGGGCGGCCGTGAGGTTGTCCAGCGCCGCGTCGAGCGGCAGGTCGAGCGAGAGCCGCTGCCTGTGCGTGTCCTTCGGCCGGCCGACCCGGGAGAAGGTCAGCAGGTCGTTGATCAGGCTCTGCATGCGCTTGGCGCCGTCCACGGCGAAGTGGATGTACTGGACGCCCCGCTCGTCCAGCTTGCCGGCGTAACGCTGCTCCAGTATCTGGCAGAACGAGGCCACCTTGCGCAGCGGCTCCTGGAGGTCGTGGGAGGCCACGTACGCGAACTGCTCCAGGTCGGCGTTGGACCTGGCCAGCTCGCGGGCCCGCTCGTCGAGCTCCGCCCGCTGCCGCCGGGCGGTGACCAGCTCGGCGACGATGTGCTCACGCATCGACTCCACGTCGCCGGCCACCGCCCTGATGTCTCCGGGGCCGCGCACGGGGATGTGGTGGTCGAAGTCGCCGGAGGCGACGTGGCGGGCGGCGGCGGCCAGCGTGCGCAGCGGCCGGGCGACGGTGCGCTGGAGCAGGACCGCCAGGGCCACGCCGGTCAGCAGGAACGCCGCGAGCATCCCGGCCAGCACCTGGTCACGGGTCCGCTGCGCGTCCAGCAGCTCGGCCTTGCCGGCGTCACTGGCCGCCTGGAGGTCGCGGTTCTGGCGGCCGGACAGCGCGCGTATCTGGTCGAAGGCCTGCTTGCCGCGCAGCTCGATGGCCTTGTCCTGCTCTTTCGGGCTGCCCGGCTCGACGGCGGCCAGGAGCGGCTCGGCGTACGTGCCGCGCCAGGCGTCGGCCGCCCGGCGCAGCGCCTCCAGGTCCGCCGTCAGCCCGTCGTCGCCCTTGACGAGCGCGGCCAGCCGCAGCGTGCTCTGCCGCTCGGCGGCCAGGCCCCGCTGGTACGGCTCCAGGAAGCGCCGGTCGGCGGTGATGGCGTATCCGCGCATGCCGCTCTCCTGGTCGACCAGCGCGGTCTGCAGCCGGAACGCCTCGGCCCTGCTCGGCTCGACCTGCTCGACGAGCTGCCGGGTGGCCCGCGTGGTGCGGTCGAGCAGCACGGACGTGACCGCCGCGCCGACGACCACCAGGAAGCCCATGACGCTCAGCACCAGGATCACCCGCGAGTGCACGCCCAGGCCGGAGCCCGCAGCCATCAGCCGCCGCCCAACGGTCATGGTCCCTCACAGGCGAGTGTCCGGTGACTCAACTGTCACGCTTCGCCGGGCCGCTGTCCATCGAGGGGGGCGGGACGCACAAGAGGGCGGGCCGGGACGTCCGCGTGGGCTGGGCGTCCGCGTGGGCTGGGCGTCCGCGTGGGCTGGGCGTCCACGTGGGCCGGGGCGTCCGCGTGGGCCGAGGCCGTCCGCCGGGGCCGGGGTCAGAGCCGTCCGTGGGGTGGCCGGGCGCGTTCCAGCTCCAGGGCGATGTCGATCAGGTCGACGCGGGCCAGGTCGGGCACCCGGTCGAGGTCCACCCAGGCGGCCAGGTCGGTGCTGCCGCCGACCTCGTGCGCGAGCGTGCCGCCGACCACCCGGGCCGCGTAGACGATCCTGATGCCGTGGAAGTCGGCCTGGCCCCCGTTCGGGCGCGGGTAGTACTGGCGCAGTGTGTTGATGCCGAGGAGGCTGCTGATCTCGACGGTGTAGCCGGTCTCCTCGGCCACCTCGCGCACGGCGGCGTCGAGCGGGTCCTCGCCGTGGTCCAGGCCGCCGCCGGGAAGCGTCCACAGAGGGCCGTCGGGCTCGATCCCGCGGGCCAGCAGGACCCGGTCGTCGTCGATGCACACGGCGTACGCGGCCACCCGCAGCTCTTCTGTCACGTTCGCCAGGTCTATCACCGGGGGTGCGGAAAAGTCGTTGGGTTTTCCACCGGGGCCTCTGGTAGAGAGCAAGGGTGATCAAACTCATTCCGGTCAACGCCGCCGCCGCTCCGGCGCCCCTCGGCGGCTACAGTCAGGCGCTGGCGGTCGAGGGCGCCTCCAGGTTGCTGTTCGTCAGCGGGCAGATCCCGCAGACCGCCGCGGGCGAGGTTCCCGAGGGGTTCGAGGAGCAGTGCAGGCTCGTCTGGGCCAACATCACCGCCGCTCTCCACGAGGCGGGTCTCGGGGTGTCCTCGCTGGTCAAGGTGACCACGTTCCTGTCGGATCGCCGGTACGCGGACGTCAACGGAGCCGTGCGCAGAGAGGTGCTCGGCGATCACGCCCCGGCACTGACGGTGATCATCGCGGAGATCTTCGACAGCGCCTGGTTGCTGGAGGTCGAGGTCATCGCGGCTTCTTGACGGTAAGTCGTCTTACCCGTAATCCCCCAACAGGGCACTAAAGTGGTTCTTGCACGCGTACGACCATGAGGGTTGGAGTGTCATGGGTGATGAGAGTTCGACCGGCCAGTCCGCCTGGGATCGCATCGACACCACCATCCCCCACTCAGCCCGGGTCTGGAACTACCTGCTCGGCGGCAAGGACAATTTCGCCCCCGACCGCGAGGCCGGTGAGCTGCTGCTCCGGACGTTCCCGGACTTCGCCGAGGTGGCGAGGCTGCAGCGGGAGTTCCTGATCCGCGCGGTGACGTTCCTGGTGCAGGAGGTCGGGATCCGGCAGTTCCTGGACATCGGGACGGGGCTGCCCACGGCCAACAACATCCACCAGGTCGCCCAGGCCATCGCCCCGGAGACCCGGGTCGTGTACGTCGACAACGACCCCATCGTGCTCGTCCACGCCCGCGCCCTGCTGACCAGCACGGAGCCGGGGGTGACCGCGTACATCGACGCCGACGTGCGCGACCCCGAGCTGATCCTCGAAGGCGCGGCCAAGACGCTCGACCTCAACGAGCCGATCGGCCTGGTGATGCTGAGCATCGCCGGGCAACTCCCCGACGAGGACGACCCGTGGGGCGTGGTGAGCCGGCTCATGTCCGCGCTGCCCAGCGGCAGCCACCTGGTGCTCAGTGACGGCACCGACACCAACCCGGCCCTGGTGGAGGCCGTCGGCGCCTACAACAAGTCCGCCGCCAACGGCTACCACCTGCGCGGCCCCGAGCGGATCGGCGCCTTCTTCGAGGGCCTAGACCTGGTCGAGCCGGGCGTCGTGCCCACACCGGAGTGGCGGCGGCCGAGCGACGCGTGGGACGAGCCGCGCAAGGTCGTCAGCGCGGTGTGCGGCATCGCGCGCAAACCGTAATCTTCGCGGGACATCCGAGGTGCCTCCCGCTCCGAAACACCTGTGGCAGGTGTCATGCGGGGCGAGCAGGAGGGCGCATGGAGGCGGGACGCGAGGCGACCCAGGAGGGTGATCGGCCCCCTGCGGTGGAGAGCCTGATGGAGGCCGTCGCCAAAGGCGACAAGGTGGCGTTCGAGCGGTTGTACGAGGTGGTGGCGCCCCGGGTGTTCGGCCTCGTCCTGCGTGTGCTCCGTGACCGGGCGCAGAGCGAGGAGGTCGCCCAGGAGGTCCTCGTCGAGGTGTGGCGCAGCGCCGCGCGCTACCAGCCGGGCAAGGGGTCCGCGCTGGCGTGGGTGCTGACCATCGCGCACCGCAGGGCCATCGACCGGGTCCGCTCGGCCCAGGCGGGACTGGATCGGGAGGAGCGCGTGGCCAGGATGGAGGTGCACCGGCCCTTCGACGAGGTCGCCGAATCGGTCGAGGCCCAGCTCGAACGCGAGCGCCTGCGCCGCTGCCTGGGCGGCCTGACGCCGTTGCAGCGCGAGTCGGTCACCATCGCCTACTACGGCGGGTACTCCTACCGTGAGGTCGCCGAACTGGTCAAAGCCCCGCTGGGAACCGTGAAGACCAGGATGCGCGACGGACTCATCCGGCTGCGCGACTGCCTGGGGGTGGATCGATGACGTCCGAACTGCACACCTTGGCCGGCGCGTACGCGCTGGACGCCGTGGACGACGACCTGGAGCGCCGCCGCTTCGAGGCGCACCTGGCCGAGTGCCCGGAGTGCACCTGGGAGGTGGCCACCTTCCACGAGACCGCGGCCCGCCTGGCGGGGGCGGTGGCCGTCGATCCGCCGCTCGCCATGAAGCAGCGCGTCTTCGACCGGATCGAGCAGGTTCGTCAGGCTCCGCCGCCCGTCCGGGGCGTCCGCTCGCGCCGCCGCCGTGGCCCGCAGTGGCGGCCGTGGCTGGCGGTCGTGACCGCCGCC
>NZ_JAHKRL010000413.1 GCF_019396405.1 Nonomuraea rhizosphaerae
CCGGAGATCTGCGCCGCCGTGCCGCCCGCGACGACGCCGAGGATGCCGCCGGTCGAGGCCCCGGCGGTGAAGCCGATGAAGTCGGGGCTGCCCAGCGGGTTCCTGGTCAGGCTCTGGAAGATCGCCCCGCTCAGCCCGAACGCCGCGCCGACCAGCAGCCCGGTCACCACCCGGGGCGCGCGCAGCTTGGAGACGATCAGCTCGGCGACCGGCGTGCCCTGGCCGAACAGCGCCGACAGCACGTCGGGCACGGACACGGTGAACTCGCCGGTCGCGATCGCCGCGACGGACACGGCGAAGGCCGCCAGCAGCAGGAGCATTCCGACGGCCATCGCGCGCGGCGCCAGCCGGGCCGACCACGGGCCCATCCGGATCCTCACAGCTGGGCCAGCCTTCTGCGCCGGGCCATCACGATGAAGATCGGCGCGCCGATCACCGCGCACATGATGCCCACCTGTACCTCACCCGGCCGCGCGATGAGCCGTCCGGCCACGTCCGCCGCCAGCAGCAGCACCGGCGCGGTCAGCATCGTGTACGGCAGCACCCACCGCTGGTCCTGTCCCACCACCGCGCGCACGGCGTGCGGCACGGCCAGCCCGACGAACCACAGCGGCCCGGCCGCGGCGGTGGCCGAGCCGCACAGCAGCGTGATCGACACGGCCGTGAGCACGCGGGTGCGGGTGACGGCCACGCCGAGGGACTTGCCGGCGTCGTCGCCGAGCGCCAGCATGTTCAGCGGCCTGCCCAGGGTCAGCCCCAGGACCAGGCCGACGGCCATGAACGGCGCCAGCCGCACCAGCACGTCGGCCGTCTGCCCGGCCAGCGACCCGGTCAGCCAGAACCGCATCCGGTCGAAGGTCTGCGAGTCGATGCGCAGGATCGCCGAGGAGACGGCTGTGAACACCATGCCGACGGCGATCCCGGCCAGCGCCAGCCGCACCGGTCCGGCGCCGGAGCGTCCCGAGGCGCCCAGCGCGTACACCACGGCCGAGGCGATGGCCGCCCCGCCGAAGGCGAACCACACGTACACGGCCGGGTTCGACAGCCCGAACAGCCCGAGCGCGAGCGTGACGCCCAGCGCGGCGCCCTCGTTGATGCCCAGCAGGCCGGGGTCGGCCAGCGGGTTGCGGGTCAGGCTCTGCATCAGCGCCCCCGCCAGCCCGAGAGCGGCGCCGACGCCGATGCCCAGCAGCGTGCGCGGCACGCGCAGCTCGCGCACGACCGTGTGATCGCCGGAGGCGCCGGGGGCGGTCAGCGCGTCGATCACCGTGGACAGCGGCACGGACCGCGCGCCCAGCGCCACGCTCGCCATCGCCACCAGCACGAGCGCGCCGAAGGCGAGCACCAGCCCGCCGGCCAGCGCGGCCGAGCGCCCGCGCGGTGCCCCGGTCTCCAGAGCGGGGGAGACCTCCTTGACCGCGTGCACCCGACCCCCTTTCGCCACCGACCAATTTAGGCGAGGCTAATCTAATGCCTCAACAGCAAGGCAAGCCTAACCTTAGGAGATCTACATGTCGGGACCGGTACTGCCTCGCAGGGGCTTCCTCGCGGCGACGGCGGGTCTGGCGGCGGCCCTGACGCTTTCGGCGTGCGGCGGCGAGGGCACTCCCGCCCCGGCGGCGAGCGGTACCGCGCCGGGCGGGACCGCCTCGGACGGCGCGGCCGGCGGCCCGTGGACGTTCACCGACGACCGTGACAAGAAGCTCGACCTGCCCAAGCGCCCCGTCCGGGTCGTCGCCCAGGTCGGCTCGGCCGCCGCGCTGTGGGACTTCGGCGTGCGCCCGATCGGCGTCTTCGGCCCGCACAAGCTGAAGGACGGCGCCAGGGACCCGCAGGTCGGCAACGTCGACATCAGCAAGGTCACCGGGCTCGGCAACGTCTGGGACGAGTTCAACGTCGAGCAGTACATCGGGCTCCAGCCCGACCTGCTGGTCAGCAGCATGTACATCAAGGGCACGCTCTGGTACGTCCCGGAGAAGCAGAAGGCCACGATCGAGCAGGTCGCGCCCACGGCCGGCATCATGCTCACCGGCCGCAGCGCCCTTCAGGTGATCGGCAAGTACGAGGAACTGGCCAAGTCGCTCGGCGCCGGCATGCAGGGCGTGCCCGAGGCCAAGGCCCGGCTGGAGGCGGCCAGCAAGGAGCTGGCGCAGTTCAAGGACCTCAAGGTCCTGATGATGTCGGCGGGCCCGGACGCCATGTGGGTGGTCAACCCGCCCGAGTACCCGGACGTCGTGCACTTCACCCAGAACGGCCTGAACGTCGTCACCCCCTCGAAGGTCGACGAGGGCGGCTTCTTCCAGACGCTGAGCTGGGAGAACGCCGACACCTACGACGCCGACGTCATCCTCTACGACACCCGGACCCAGTCGCTCAAGCCCGAGGAGATGATGAAGAAGCCGACCTTCGCCGGGCTGCCCGCCGTGAAGGCCGGGCAGCTCTACCCGTGGACCGCCGAGGCCCCCTACAGCTACCAGGGGTACGCCGACTTCGTGGAGGGCCTGGTGGAGAACCTGAAGAAGGCTAAAAAGCTCCCTTGACCTCAACGATCTCGGCCAGCGGGAACTCCAGGTAGTCGCCGGCCTCCTCGCACCACGCGTCGAGCGCGGCGCCCTTGAGCTCGCCGTGGCTGATCGTCGCGGTCAGGCCGTCGGTCAGCGTGATCCCGGCGCGCACGCCCCGGTCCACGACGAAGCCGAGCAGCGACTGCTGCGCCGTCGGCAGCCTGGTGGCCATCCGGCCGATCACGGCCCAGGTGCGGCCGCCCTGCCCGTCGGCCGCGCGGCTGGCGGTGATCAGGCGGGCGGCGTGCTCGTGCGGGTCGGGGACCGGCTCGGCGAGCAGCGGCTGCACGGCCTCGTAGCTGTCGAACTCCGACAGCTCGGCCACCTGGCCGCCCGGCAGCAGGATGAGCTTGCCGTTGCTCGGCTCCTCGACCCGGGTGCGGCGGATGGTGATCTCGCCGCCGCCGTCGGCCACGGGGACCGGCGCGTAGCCGTTCTCGCGCAGCGCGGTGAGGGTGCGTTCGGGGCCCGCCGAGCTGACCAGCACCGTGGGGGCCAGCAGCCGCAGGCCGAGCCGGGCCAGGCGCCGGTGCCCGGCGATCTCGGCCAGCAGGGCCGGGTCGCCGGCCTGCACCACGCAGCCCACCATGGTCACGGTCACCTCGCCGTGGCGGCGGGCGACGTCGCGCACCAGGTATTCGAGCGGCTGCGGGATCGTGCCCACCTCCGACAGCTCTTCGAGCAGCTCGTCGGCGTCGTAGCCGTGGTCGAGCGCGCGGCGCACGCTCTCGGTGGTGAAGCGCCACACCGACGCCGCGCCCCGCGACTCGCGCTCGGCCACCCGGTCGAGCAGCGCGGCCAGCTCGGCCGACGGCGGGCCGGTCACGACCGCGGTCAGGTCGGGGCCGAACAGCGCGCTCCTGCGCACGCTGGCCAGCGCTCTGGTCGAGGCCTCCACCAGCATCGGGTCGTGCTCGACCAGCGGCACCGCGTCGTCGCTCTCGTCGCCGGCCTTGGCGCTCAGCCCCGCCAGGGCCCTGCCCAGGTCGGTCAGCGAGTCGTTGGCCAGCAGGCCGAGCAGCCGCGCCTCGACGAGCACCGCCGACGCGCAGTCGGCCAGCAGCGACTGGTCGAGCAGAGGGGCGTGCCAGTGGACGTTGCGCACCAGGCTCGCCCGGTCGGAGAAAGCCGTGCCCGAGGGCAGGTGGGCCAGCACCGACAGCACCGCCCTGCGCACCCGCGCCACGGCCGCGCCCGACTGGTCGTCGCCCAGCACGGTGCCGTACTTTCCGTCGACCTTGCGCAGGGAAGAGCGTTCCATCCGCCACCAGGCCGCCAGCAGCACCCGCAGCCGGGCCGAGGCCTCGTCGAGGCGCCAGCGGTCGAACTTCTCGGTCGGGACCATGCCGACGGACGGCTCGTCCCAGGCCAGCAGCCTGGACACGGCGCAGACCTCCAGCAGCAGCCGGGTCTCGTCCTCGTCGCAGCCGGTCTCCTTGGAGATCCTGCGCACCTCGCGCACGCCCACGCCGCCGGTCTTCAGCAGCGGCAGCGGCATCTTGGAGGTGTTGTCGAGCAGCGCGGCGCAGCGCTCCACGACGTGCGGGGCGGCCAGCGTCATCAGGTGGTCGACCTCTTCGGGGTCGATCGGGATCGTGGCCACCTCGGGCGGCTCCGGCGTGAACGGCGCGCGGTAGTCGGGGCCGCGCAGGCCCAGCGCCACCTCGCGCGGCATCTCGGCGACGTGCCAGCTCGGCCGGTAGAGCAGGCCGTGATCCGCCGCCCACTTCTCGGCCGTGCCGGGGGTGACGAACCTGTTGCCGTCGACGTCGCGCACGGGGCCGTCCCAGGCGAAGGAGTCGAGCAGCCTGACCGTGCCGTCGGGGGCGTGGCGCAGCAGCGCGTCGAGGCGGTCGCGGTCGCCGAGCACCTCGCTGACCCTGCTGATCGTGCGGCGTTTGTTGCCGTGCGGCGGCAGGCCCAGGTTGCGGGCGAGGGCGCGCAGCGTGTCGACGCTGATCGTCCAGGAGTTGAGGTAGTGGTCGAGCGGCTCGCCCAGGCCCAGTGGCGCGGTCCACCACCGGGACACGGCCTCGGCCAGCTGGATCACGCCCTCGTGGTCCGGCCAGGCCAGCGCGTGGTCGTAGAGGTGGTCGAGCCAGGGGCTCAGCTCGTCGGGGGAGGCGCCGAGGAAGGCGGCCAGGCGCTCGGGAGTGGCGTGCGGGATCACCAGGCACGCCTGAGCGAGTTCGAGACAGGGGAGTGGCAGGCCGCGCAGGGCCTCCATCACGGCGAACGCGTTGCCGAGCCGTTGGGCCAGCGTGTCGAGCCGCCGCGGCCATGGTGCCGCGATGGCGTCGGGTCTTGTCGCGAGGACGCGGCCGAGCCTGTCCTCGTCAAGTGTTCGTAGCCAGCCGAGCAGGTGATCATCCATCTGTCAGCACTCTCATGGGGTCGCACGCAGGGACTCACCGTGAGCCATGACCATCCACGGTAATGCAATCACCCCCGGTCAGGAGAGGACTGCCCAGACGATCTTCCCGTGAGGCGCGAGTGCGGACCAGCCCCAACGGTGGCTGAGCGATTCGACGATGTGGAGTCCGAGGCCGCCGGTGTCGAGAGGGCCAGGGTATCTCAGCACGGGCACCGATGAGCCTGGATCGGTGAAGGCGCTGGTAACCAGCGGGCCGCGGCGTACCAAAGACATGTGAACCGGGCGCGGGCGGTCGCCGTCGGCCGGGTGCAGGCCGTGGCGTAACGCGTTGGTGGCCAGCTCGGAGACCACCAGCTCCATGCTGTCGATCAGCTCCTTGAGCCCCCACGCGGTCAGGGCGCCGATCGTGAAGCTGCGTACGGAGTGGATCGAGGACGGCGTCGGCGGGAGCACGAAGGTGGCACTGGAGGAAGGGCCGGGCACCAGGAGATCGCGCGCCGCCTCCGGCCACCAGCCGAGGGGAGGCCACCAGTCGAACGTGGTCCACTGCCCGGGCGCCGTGGGGGATTGCACGTTGATCATTCTGCGACAAACTCTCGTGCAGGTGCAAGAGCGAATGCACGTGCAGACACCCTGTGCAAGCGCTACATTGCCTCCAATAGGTCAATCGGTGGGAAAGGGGATCTTGTCCGCGGCGCATGATCTTTCGGCCGTGGAGTGACAGACTGTGCTAAGGAACAACCAAGGAGCAGCACGTGTCCCTAGATCCGCCCGGCTCAGGTTCGACCGTTCGGCGCATCATGCTCGGCGCCAGCTTGAGGCGGCTGCGTGAAGCCAGCGAGCTCACCAGAGACCAGGCCGGATTTCACATCCGGGCGTCCGAGTCCAAGATCAGTCGCATGGAACTCGGCCGTGTCGGATTCAAGACACGCGACGTGGAAGACCTGCTCACCTTGTACGGTGTCGTCGACGACGCCGAGCGCCGTGCTCTGCTGGAGATGGTCCGCGAAGCCAACACCCCAGGGTGGTGGCACAAATACTCCGCCGTTCTGCCCGCGTGGTTCACCACGTACGTGGGGCTTGAGGAGGCCGCCAGCGTGATCCGCACCTATGAGGTGCAGTTCATTCCCGGCCTGTTGCAGACGGCGGCGTACGCGCGAGCGGTTTACCTTCTCGGCAACCCCGATGAGAGCCAGTCCCAGATCGAACGCCGTGTGCATCTGCGCATGCAACGGCAGGAGCGCTTCACCCAGAAGGACGGACCCCGCCTGTGGGCCGTCATCGACGAGGCGACGCTCAAGAGGACCATCGGGGGGCGAGAGGTCATGTCCGAGCAGCTTCAGCATCTGCTGGAAGTCGCTGCCCTTCCCAATATCACCATTCAGGTGATGCCCTTCAGATACGGCATGCACGCCGCTGAAGGGGGCGCGTTCAGCATCTTGCGATTTCCCGAGTCCGACTTGTCGGACGTGGTCTATGTCGAACAGCTCTGGGGTGCCCTTTACCTGGACAAACGTGAGGATATCGACCCGTATCTCACTGCGATGGAGCAGTTGTGCGTGGAGAGCACCACGCCAGGGGGCACCGTCGAGCTCATCGGCGGTCTTCTCAGAAAGATGTAGATGAAGCAGACGTACAACGGCATGCCCGCGGCGGACCTGCAGCAGGTCGCCTGGCGCAAGAGCCGCTACAGCAACTCGCAGGGCAACTGCGTCGAGCTCGCGAAACTCCCCGACGGTGGCGTCGCGGTTCGCAACTCACGCTTCCCCGACGGCCCTGCGCTGATCTACACGCGCGACGAGATCCGGGCCCTGGTGCTCGGAGTGAAGGACGGAGAATTCGACGGTCTCCTGGTGTGAGCGGCGTGTGTAACACGCTCTTAACGTCCGGCGCGTCCCCTTAACGGGGACGCGCCGATGGCGTAATCGCCCTGCCTCCGTCGCCACTCATGATCGGTTCATGCTCGATCAGATGACTCTCTACCCGATCGCCGACGACGTGCTGTTCGCGCCCGGCGGCAAGGTCGTGATCCGCACCTACGGCGTCGCGCCCGCGGCCTCCGGGGGCGCGGTCTCCTACCGCACGTGGGTGACCGGCGTCCGCGACCAGCCGCGTTACTGGCACTGGGGCCACTTCGAGGACGCCGCGTCCGGGCACCGCAGGGTGCTGGAGTGGCTGACCGGGAGGGGGCCGCAGCCTACCCAAGCGCTCGCTTGATCCGTTAGGGTGATGTGCCAAGCAATCGCTTGGTGCGATAGGAGCCCTGCATGCGGCGCGGGATCTACCTTCTCGAAGAGGTCGACTTCAGGCCCATGAACTCCCGGCGCCCCCTGGAGTACCTCACCTGGCTGACCCGCTACAAGCGCGAGGACGAGAGCCGCGAGGCGCCCACAATGACCTCCGGCATGTCCATCAGGTCCCGCGAGATCGACCTCGCCGGAGCCTTCTACGCCGTCGGCATCACCGGCCACCCCCAGTTCAAGGCCGTCACGCTGTGGGAGTGCCACGGCGGATGGGACGGCGGCTGGCGCCAGATGATGGAGATCTACCGCGGCGTGGACGACAAGCTGTTCCTGTCCGACATCGACGACCTGCGCTTCTCCGCCTTCTCCCGGCCGCTCGGCGCCGTGCCCGGCTGCCCGCCGCTCGGCGAGGTGGCCCCCGCCGAGTTCTACCTGTTCGAGAGCGCCCGCGTACGGCCCGGCGCCGCGCTCGACTACCTGGAGGCGGTCCGCGCCGAACGGGCGCCGCTGCTGGCCGAGCACGGGCACGCCCTGGTGGGGCTGTACGAGGTGCTGTTCTGCGACACCGAGGCCGTCACCGTCTGGGGCGTCTCCCTGGACGACCATCTCGCCACGCAGCGGGCCAGGGACGCGGCGCTCGGCCTCGACGACGAGGTGGCGCCGGACGACCGGCTGCTGGGGTGGAGCAGGCGGGCGCGGGACTTCCTGGACGGGCCGTGGCGGGAGACGCTGCTGTCGCCGTTCCCCGGCAGCCGGCTGTCGCCGTTGCCCGGCAGCCGGGTGCCGCCGGCGGGACGGTGACCTGGCACGCGTCGTGCGCCCATTTGTCTGTCCCCGTTCATCTGGCGCGGCGGGGCGCGGCACGTTAGCGTCGGGCTGCGGAGGTAGTCATGACCGACACGTACCTCTACAACGGACAGGGCCCCGACGACCACGTCGCGTCCTGTCCGGACTGTAGCGCGGCCATCGCCCTGATCGACGCCCCGGGCGAAGCGGTCGCACCCCCGCCACGTCTGCGCGAGGCCGTGCTGAGCAAGGCACGCCTGCGCCGCAGCCCGGCGGAGGAAGCGGTGGCGGCCGTCGCCGTCCCGTACGCCCAGCAGGTGGCGCTCATGGACGAACTGCTGGCCGAGCTGAGCGTGCCGCAGTGGGACGCGCCGATGGCCAAGCACGGCACCGTGCGCGGCATGGTCGAGCACCTGGCCGCCAACGACGCCAGGGTCGCCCGGTTCATGGGCGTGCCGGAGGCCGGGCGGCTGACCGCGCACCGGCGCTGGCGCGAGCAGGCCGGGTCCCTGCTCGAACGCGTCTCCGGCAGCAACGACGTGCTGCTCGGCGTCGAGGTGGAGCTGGCCGGGGCCGGCTCGGCGCGCGGGCCGCTGCGCGACGCGCTCGTGCAGCGGACGTTCGAGACCTGGACGCACGCCGACGACATCCGCTCGGCCACCGCCCGCTCCGCGGCCCCGCCCGCCGGTGAGCACGTGCGCCTGATCGTCGAGTTCGGGCTGGCCATGCTGCCCAGGGCGCTGAAGGGGCCGCACAAGGACGCGTCGGCGACCATCGTGCTGACCGGTCCGGGCGGCGGCACCTGGACGGTCCCGCTCTCGCCGACCGCCGACCACGTCGCGGTGGTGGTGTCGGCGGACGCCGTCCACTTCTGCAAGCTGCTGGCCAACCGGTGGCCGCCCGAGTCGTTCCCGTACGCGGCCGAGGGCGATCCATGGCTCGCCCGGGAGCTGATGCGCGCAGCGGCCACGCTGGGGTGTGACTGATGGCCGCCGACCTGGACCTGCACGCCCGGCTGGTCTCGGGCGACCTGGACGCGCTGGCCGCGCTCTACGACGAGCACAGCTCGTACGTGTACGGGGTGGCGGTCAAGATCACCGGTAGCCAGGCGTTCGCCGAGGAGATCACCCAGGACGTCTTCGTGGCGTTGTGGGAGCAGCCGCTGTCGTACGAGCCCGCGGGAGGGTCGCTGCGGGGGTGGCTGGTGAGCAGGGCCATGCACGCCTCGGCGGTCCGCGCCGAGGTGAGCTGACCCCGGCACCCGGCCCGTCGCGGCGCTCGGCTGACCGCGATGTCCCTGGCCTGCCGGGGCGTTCAGCTCACCGGGGCGTTCCAGGTGAGCACGACGGGTTCGGCGTGCTCGAAGCCGAGCCGCGAGTACGTCCCCGTGTCCAGCTTGAGCAGCCGCCCGTCCTCGGGCGGCAGCTCCAGCCAGCGGGCCGCCAGCACGCGCAGGAAGTGGCCGTGCGCCACCAGCGCCACCCGCCCCTCCGACGCCCTGGCCCTGGCGATCACCCGGTCGGCCCGCGCGCCCACGTCGGCCGCGCTCTCGCCGGGGTGCGCGGCGTCGCCGGGGGTGACGCCGTCGCGCCACAGGTACCAGCCCGGCCTGGTCTCGCGGATCCTGGGCGTGGTGATGCCCTCGTAGCCGCCGTAGTCCCACTCCCACAGGTCGGCGTCCACCTCGTACGCCGTCAGCCCGGCCAGCTCGGCGGTGCGGCGCGCCCGCTGCGCGGGGGAGACCAGCACCAGGTCGAACGGCTGCTCCTTGACCAGCGGCGCCAGGGCCCGCGCCTGCGTCTCCCCCTCGGGCGTGAGCGGCAGGTCGGTGCGGCCCGTGTGCCGGCCCGCCCTGCTCCACTCCGTCGCGCCGTGTCTCAGCAGAAGCATCTCGTCCATGAGGTCCATCATCCGGCACGGTTGACCTCAACCTTGGTTCAGGTAGCAGTCTCGTGGTCATGTACGCGACAAGACTTCATTCCTTCGGTCCCGCCGAGAACCTCCGTTACGAGTCCGTCCCCGATCCCGTCGCCGGTCCGGGCGAGGTGCGCATCGCCGTCAAGGCCGTCGGGGTGCACTTCATCGAGACCCTGTTCAGGCGGGGCATCCCCGTGGGGCCGCACCCTGTGCCCGAGCTGCCCGCGACGTTCGGGGCCGAGGTGGCCGGCGTGGTCGAGTCGGTGGGGGAGGGCGTCGATCCGGGGCTCACCGGCCTGCGGGTGGTCAGCGCCGGCGTGACGTCGGGCGGGTACGCCTCGCTGGCGGTCGCGCCCGCCGGCAGCGTCACGGTGCTGCCCGACGGGCTGGACCACGGCGTGGCCGTCGCCATGAGCGTGACCGGCGTCACCACGCTCGGCCTGCTGGAGGCCGCCCCCGTGACCGCCTCGGACGTGGTGCTGGTCATGGCCGCGGCCGGCGGCGTCGGCACGCTGCTCGTGCGGCACGCCCGCCGGGTGGGCGCGACGGTGGTGGGCGCGGCGGGCGGCCCGGCCAAGGTCTCCCGGGTGCGCGCGCTGGGGGCGAACCTGGCCGTCGACTACAACACGCCCGGCTGGACGGAGATCGTGAAGAAGGCGTCGATCGTCTTCGACGGGGTCGGCGGCGGGCTCGGGCGGGAGGCGTTCGGGCTGCTGGAGCAGGGCGGGCGTCAGGTCGTGTACGGGCAGGCGTCGGGGGAGTGGTTCCGCCCGGCGGAGGAGGAGCTGAAGGAGCGGGACATCACCTCCTACGACGGCATCGGGCATCTGCTCGGCCGTGCGGGCGGCCTGGCGGACCTGCGGCGGCGCGCCCTGGAGGCGGCGGCCGAGGGGGTGCTGACTCCGGAGGTGCAGGCGTTCCCGCTGGCGCAGGCGGCCGCGGCGCACGCGGCGCTGGAGAGCAGGAACACCATGGGCAAGGTGATCCTCGTCCCGTAGCCCTCACCCTGCGGCAAGCTCCTCGACGATGGGGGTGAAGGCGTCGAGGTCCCGCTCATGGTGCACCACGAAATACGAAATATCGTGCTCATCCCGCCAATAGCGGAGCTTGTCGACTATGTCGTGACGGGTGCCGAGAAGGACCTGCGGCGTCTCGTCCTGCCGCGAGCTGTCGGCGGCGCTCCACGCCTCCTCCGCCTTTCGTGCCCCTATCTGCGTCACGCTGGTGCCCAGCTCCAGCCGGTCGTAGCGGTCGCCCGCGGCCGCGCGCACCGTCCGGAGCTTGGCCAGGAACGCCGCCAGGCCGCCGTCGCCCCCGTCGGGCCCGGTCCCGTCGGGGCGCACCCGCATCCCCAGGTTCACGGTGTCGGCCTCCCGCGCGGCCAGCCGCAGCATCCTGGGCCCGCCGCCGCCGAGCAGCAGCCTCGGGTGGGGCCGCTGCACGGGCTTGGGCTGCTGGTCGAGCCCCTCCAGCCGGTAGTGCTCGCCCTCGAAGCCGAACGGCCCGTCCCCCCACAGCCCCTTCAGCACGGCGACGGCCTCCGCCAGCCGCGACACCCGTACGCCGGGCGGCTCGAACGCCAGCCCGGCCCGCCGGTAGTCCTCGACCATCCACCCCGTCCCGAGCCCGACCTCCAGTCGTCCGTCGGACAGCAGGTCCAGCGTCGCCGTCTCCTTGGCCAGCACGGCCGGGTGCCGGAAGTCGTTGGCGAACACGAGCGTCCCGACCCGCAGCCGCGTCGTCGCCGCGGCGGCGGCGGCCAGCGCGGCGGCGGGGGG
>NZ_JAHKRL010000414.1 GCF_019396405.1 Nonomuraea rhizosphaerae
AGCAGGTCGGGCGGGCCGGGCGCGGCGTCGAGCGGGCCGAGGTGATCCTGCTGCCCGGCACCGAGGACCGCGACATCTGGGCCTATTTCGCCTCGCTGGCCTTCCCGCCCGAGCCGGTCGTCCGCACCACCCTGCGGACGCTGGAGGAGCGCGGCTTGATGTCCACCCCCGCGCTGGAGACGGCCGTTGACCTGAGCAGGGGGCGGCTGGAGATGATGCTCAAGGTCCTCGACGTGGACGGCGCCGTACGCAGGGTCAAGGGCGGCTGGGAGTCCACCGGCGAGCCGTGGGAGTACGACGCCGAGCGCTACGCCCGCATCGCCGGCGAGCGCAAGGCCGAGCAGGACGCCATGCTCGGCTACCTGGCCACGACCGAGTGCCGCGAGCGCTACCTGCGCCACCACCTCGACGACGACAGCGCCGAGCCCTGCGGCCGGTGCGACAACTGCACCGGCGAGCACCGTTCGCCGCAGATCGCCGAAGGCGCCGTCGCGGGCGCCCGCGAGCGGCTGAGCAGACCTGGCGTCGAGATCGAGGCGCGCAGGCAGTGGCCGACCGGGCTGAGCGACCTGTCGGGGCGGATCAAGCCCGAGCTGGGCGCCGAGCCCGGCCGGGCGCTCGGGCGGCTCACCGACATCGGGTGGGGCAACCGGCTGCGCGAGCTGTTCAACGCCGAGGACGGGCCGATGGCCGACGACATGTTCAAGGCGGTCGTCCAGGTGCTGTCCGCCTGGGAGTGGAAGGAGCGGCCCGTCGCGGTGGTCAACGTGCCGTCGGCGTCGCGGCCGCTGCTGGTGCGCGGGTTCGCCGAGCGGCTGGCGCAGGTGGGGCGGCTGACCTACCTGGGCGAGCTGGGCTATCGCGCCGGGTCGCCGGGCAGGCAGTTCAACAGCGCCAAACGGGTCCAGGCGGTGCGAGCGACACTGGCCATGCCCAAGGACCTCGGCGCCGCCGTCGCCGCCTGCGGCGGGCCCGTGCTGCTGATCGACGACCGCGTGGACACCGGCTGGACCATGACGCTCGCCGCCGCCCTCGTCCGCCACGCGGGCGCCCCGGCCGTGCTGCCGCTGGTCCTCGCGACGGTCAGCTGACTCTGCGACGTGCGCCGGGTCAGCCGACTCCACGATGTGCGTCGGGTCAGCCGACGCCCATCGTCACCAGGTCGTATGACGTGTAGACCGGGCTGACGTGCACGTTCGTCGCCCTGGCGCTGTGCAGCAGCACGTTGCGGTCCCAGGTGAGCGGCACCAGCAGCACCTCGTCGGCGACCTTCCGCTCCACCTCCGCCCAGCGCTGGGCCCGCGTGGCGCTGTCGAGCGCGCGCCTGCCCTGGTCGATGAGCGCGTCGATGGCGGGCTGCCGGATGTTGACGTTGATCGAGTTGCCCTTGTCGACGATGGTCCTGCTGTCGGCCAGCAGGCTGACGAACGACTCCACGTCCGGCCAGTCGGGCGCCCAGGTCCGGGCGATCAGGCCGCCGCCGTTGGCCTTGAGCCAGTCGGGGCTGCCGCCGTACTTGGCGAAGAAGTCCGTGATCGGGAACTTCCGCAGCTCGACGTTGATCCCGACCTTGCCCAGCGCCGTCCGCACCGCCTCGGCCGCCGCCGCCTCGCCGGTCGCCTCGCGGTAGACGTACTTGGTGCTGAACCCGTTGGGCTTGCCGCACGCGGCGAGTGACTGCTTGGCGGCACTCGTGTCGCCGGTGGCGGTGAGCCCCTGCAGCTTCGCGTGCTCGCCGGGCACCACCGGAGGCACCAGGGCGTCAGGGGTCTGCGGCTGGGCCAGGCCCGAGTTGTAGGCCCTGCCGATCGCGGCCAGGTCCAGGGCCTGGACCACGGCCTTGCGGCAGTCGACGTTGTCGAACGGCTCGACCTGCGGGTTGATCGCCAGATAGCGCACCCGGGAGCCGACGGGGGCGTCGGCGCGCTCCTTGATCGCGGTCGAGCCGACGATCTTCGCCTCGTCGGCCTGCGCGAGCTGCGAGCCGACGTCGGCCTGCCCGTTCAGCATGGCGGTGACGGCGTCGGTCTGCCCGTAGTCGATCTCGTACCGGTCGGGCAGCGCCGGGCGGTTGGGGTCGGTGGCCTGGTCCCAGTTGGGGTTGCGGACCAGGACGAGCCTGCTCTCCGACGCGCTCTCGAACTGGTACGGGCCCGAGGAGACGACCGCCGCGCGGTACTTGTCCTTCGTGTCCTTGGCCTTCGGGACCGGGACGGTGTCGGGCAGCTGGGCGATGTAGTCGAAGGCGCCGTACGGCTCCTTGAGATGGAAGACGATCGTGCGGTCGTCGGGCGTCTCGATGGCCGCGTTCGTGTCGGCTTCGGGTGACTTGTAGGCCCCCTTGTAGCCCGAGGGGAGGGCGAGCATGTCCTGGAAGTAGCTGGGGCCGTTGAAGAAGGCGTCGTCCAGGCTGCGCAGCACCGCGTACTTCACGTCGGCCGAGGTGATCGGCGTGCCGTCCTGGAACTTCAGGCCGGCCCGCAGCCGGTACGTCCACGTCCTGCCGGCGTCGCTCGCCCTGCCCAGCGACTCGGCCAGGTCCGGCACGAGCTTCGTGCCCTCGGCGCCGGGGACGAGCTTGAACATCGTCAGCGACCGGCCGTAGAGACGCACCACGTTGAACGCGTCGGCGTAGTACATGTCGCCGGGGTCGGTGGAGTCGATGGTGTAGGCCGAGGACACGCGCAGCGTGCCGCCCTTCTTGGCGGACGGGTTCACCACACCCGTCACCGCCGCGCCGAAGCCGGAGACCGCCGGTGAGGGCGCTGCCGTCCTCTCGCCGACCCCCAGGTCGGGGCGGAGGAAGATCCACGCGACCAGGCCGATCAGCAGCGCGGTCCCCACCGCGCTCAGCGACACTAGCACGCCGCGCCGCCGGGCGGCGGGCGCGGTCATGGGCGTGACGGGGCCGCCCTGGTACGTGGGCGGCGTCCGTGGCCCGGAGTTCCACTGGAGCGGGACCGGCGACCCGGACGGCGGAGCGGGGGCCGCCCCGTGCGCCGTGAACGGGGGCTGCCCTGGCGGTGGGGCTTGTTGCGAGGCCGGTGGCGGGATCTGTTGCGAGGCCGGCGGGGGAGGTGGTGGGGCGCTGGCCTTGAACAGCTCGCCCAGCACCTGCTCGGCCGTCGGCCGCCGCCGCGGATCCTTGTTCAGCGCCCCGTACAGCAGCGGCCTCAGCGTCTGCGGCACCCCGGCCAGGTCCGGTTCGAGGCCGAGGATCCGGTGCATCACCACAGGAAGCGCCCCGAACCCGAACGCCCCCCGCCCCGTCGCCGCGTACACCATCGTCCCCGCCCACGCGAACACGTCGCTGGCGGGAGAGGGCTCGCCGTGGAACTGCTCGGGAGCCATGTACGCGGGCGTGCCGACCACGCTGGTCGTCAGGCTCTGGCTCACGTCCAGCGCCCGCGCGATGCCGAAGTCGATCACGCGCGGCCCGTCGGAGGCCAGCAGCACGTTGCTCGGCTTGAAGTCGCGGTGCATCACCCCGGCCCGGTGGATCGCGGTCAGGGCCGTGGCCGTGGTGATCGCCAGACGTACCAGGGCCTGCTCGCGCAGCGGGCCGTCGCCGGACACCTGGTGCTGGAGGGAGGGGCCGTCCACGTACTCGCTGACGATGTACGGGCGGTCGTTGATCGCGCCGACCTCCAGGACGCGGGCCGTGCAGAACTCGGCCACACGCCGGGCGGCCTCGGCCTCGCGCCGGAACCTGCGTACGGCCTGCGCGTCGTCGGCGAACCTGGCGTGCAGCAGCTTGATCGCCACCCGCTCACCCGACGGCCCGGCGCCCAGATAGACGCTCCCCTGACCGCCCTCACCGATGAACCCGGTGACCTCGTACGAGCCAATTGACGCGGGGTCGCCTGGCCGTAACGGACGCACGCCCAGCAATCCGGCTCCTTACCGTTCTCGTAACCGTCCTGGACCTGACATTGATCCCGACTTTTCACGATAAGGGGCGTCGGACGCTAAAGGCGAGGCCGCGCCCCCAGATGCACGATCGCCTTGGAGGCCAGCCGGCAGCCGCCGCTCAGCGCCTCGGCCGGGGGCTTGCCCTCCAGCCACGGCGGCAGGAACCCGGCGCAGAACGCGTCGCCCGCCCCCGTGCCGTCCACGATCCGGTCGACCGGGTCGGCGTTGACCCGCACGGGCTCGGAGCGGCCGTTGCCGAACCAGAGCGCGCCGTCGGCGTTCATCTTGATCACGACCTGCGGGAACCAGGCGGTCAGCACCTTGGCCGCCGCCTCGGGCTCCTCGCGCCCGGTCAGCACCTTGGCCTGGTCGGCGTTGGCGAACAGCAGCTTCGCGCCGCCGGTCCACTCCAGGAACGGCTCGGCCCCCGTACGCTCCAGCGGAGCCGAGGACGAGCAGTCGACCGAGATGGTCATCCCGGACCTGCGGGCCATGTCGAGCGCGGCCAGACCGGCGTCACGGGAGCCCTCGTTGATCAAGGTGTATCCCGACAGGTGCAGGTGGCCGCCGCCGAACAGGTCGCGCGGCAGATCCTCGGGCGACAGCGCCGCGTTGGCGCCCGGATCGGACAGCATCGTCCGCTCGCCCTTGTGCGTGACCAGCACCACGCAGGTGCCCGTCGGGCGCTCCGGGTCCATGACGAGCCGGGCGTCCACGCCGTAGCCCATCAGCTCCATGTCGCGGTTGCGCCCCGTGATGTCGGCGCCCCTGCGGCCGATGAAGGCCACCTCGGCGCCCTCGACGGCCAGCCAGGACGCGATGTTCGCCCCGGAGCCGCCGCCGTGCATCGTGACGATCGCCGGGGTGTCACTCGCCCTGGCGAGTGCATAGCGGGCGCGCGCGACCGCGTCGGTCATGAGATCGCCCACCACGACGACCCGCGTCATGATGCCACCACCTTGCCTGCCTTCAGATCGAGCCTGGCCACGAGAAAACTAACAGCTTCCGGGCTGCCCGTGGGGCGGACCCCCGACAGACGGTCGCCTTCGATGCACAAGCGTTGCTGAAAGGGCACCGCCAGTCTTGGCATTTGGGATGCGGGTCTACGCTCGGGACTGTGGAGGCTCCGTATCCGGCCCACTGGGAGGCCGACGTCGTCCTGGCCGACGGCGGCACCGCTCACGTGCGTCCCATCAAACCCGCCGACGCCGACCGACTTCTCGCCTTCTACTCCCGCCTCTCCGACGAGTCCATCTATTTCCGCTTCTTCGGGCCCAGGCCGCGGCTCTCCGACAAGGAGGTCGCCTGGTTCACCACCGTCGACTACGTCGACCGGGTCGCGCTGATCGCCACCATCGGCACCGAGATGGTCGCCGTGATCCGCTACGACCGGACCGGCCCCGGCGAGGCCGAGGTCGCCTTCCTCGTCGAGGACGCCCACCAGGGCAGGGGCGTGGCCTCCGTACTCCTGGAACACCTCGCCGCCACCGCCCGCGAACACGGCATCGAACGCTTCGTCGCCGACGTCCTGCCCGCCAACATGCGCATGACGGGCCTGCTGCGCCAGGCCGGCTACACCGCCGAGAGCCGCTTCGCCGACGGCGTCGTCCGCATGACGCTCGACCTCACCCCCACCGCCACCTCCGCCGAGGTCACCACCGCCCGCGAGCACCGCGCCGAGGCCCGGTCCATCGCCCGCCTGCTCGCCCCCGGCTCGGTGGCCGTCATCGGCGCCTCACGCTCGGGCGGCGTCGGCCAGACCGTGCTGCGCAACCTGCTGGCCGCCGACTTCGCCGGCCCCGTCTACCCCGTCCACCGGGAGGCGCGGGCGCTGGCCGGCGTGCGCGCGTACCGCAGCCTGGGCGACATCGACGACCAGGTGGACCTCGCCGTGGTCGCCGTGCCCGCCTCCGGCGTGATCGAGGTCGTCAAGGAGTGCGCCGAGAAGGGCGTGCACGGGCTGGTCGTGGTCTCCTCCGGCTTCGGCGAGACGGGCCCGGCCGGCAAGGAACGCCAGGACGAGCTGGCGCGCATCTCCCGGGCGTACGGGCTGCGCGTCGTCGGGCCCAACTGCCTCGGCATCGCCAACACCGACCCCGCCGTCAAGCTCAACGCCACCCTCGCCGCCACCCTGCCCGGCAGCGGCAGGGTCGGCTTCTTCAGTCAGTCCGGCGCGCTCGGCACCGCCCTGCTCCAGCGGGTGGCGCAGCGGGGGATGGGCATCTCGTCGTTCGTGTCGGCCGGCAACCGGGCCGACGTCTCGGGCAACGACCTGCTCCAGTACTGGGAGGAGGACCCCTCCACCGAGGTGGTCCTGCTCTACCTGGAGTCGCTCGGCAACCCCCGCAAGTTCACCCGGCTCGCCCGGCGGCTGGCCCGCCGCAAGCCCATCGTGGTGGTCAAGAGCGGCGGCACCCCGGCCGGGCACTCGGCCGAGTCGCTCGGGCTGCCCGACTCGGCGATCAGCTCCCTGTTCTCGCAGGCGGGGTTGATCCGGGTGGACGACCTGATCCAGCTCTTCGACGTGGGCCAGCTGCTGGCGTACCAGCCGCTTCCCCAGGGGCCCCGCGTCGGCCTGATCACCAACTCGGACGCCCTCGGCCTGCTCGCCGCCAACTCCTGCGTCGCGGCCGGCCTGGAGCCCCTTGCGCCGGTGAACCTGGGCGCCGCCGCCGGCGCGTCCGCCTTCGGCACCGCCCTCACCGAGCAGCTCGCCTCGCCGGCGGTGGACGCGGTGGTCGTGATCTACATGCCGCCCATTCCGGGCGAGGGGGCCGAGGTGGCGGCGGCCCTGCTGGAGGCCTCGTCGGGGGCTGAGGCCGGCAAGCCTGTGCTGGCGACGTTCGAGGGGCATCTGGGCATGCATCCGTCGCTGCGGCTCGGGGCGGGGCCGTCGCACGGCTCCATCCCGTCGTACGCGGCGCCGGAGGAGGCGGTACGGGCGCTCGCGCACGTCGTACGGTATGCCCGATGGCTGGCCCGCCCGTCACTCCCGCCGCACGAGGTGCCGGACATCGACCTGGCCCGCGCCCGCACCCTCATCGAAACGGTCCTCCACGCGTCACAGGCGTCCTCGCCCGCCACGGCACCATCCACGGACTCCTCGCCCGCTGCGGCGCCCTCCACGGACTCCCCGGCTCCTACCTCCTCGGCTGCTTCCTCCTCGACCGTCTCCTCTCCGTTCGCCTCCTCTTCATCCGCTTCCTCTTCATCGGCCTCGACGCCCGCCGCAGCCGCTCAAGGCCCGCAACCATCCCCTGGGTCGGTCGGGGCTTCGTCACCTGGTGACGCTCACGAAGCCCCCGCCCCCGCCGCGTCCCAGCCGGTCACCGGCGGCGACGAGGATGCCGGGGATGTCGGTGCGTCGCCCGGACGACCCTTGTTCTCCGACCCCGGCCCCTCCATCCAGGCGACTCCCGCCCAGGTGTCCGAGCTGCTCGCCTGCTACGGGCTGAGCGTCTGGCCGGCCGAGGTCGTGCACTCCCCGGACGAGGCGGTCGCGGCAGCCGAACGGCTGGGCTGGCCGGTCGCCCTCAAGGTGGCGGGCCCGGACGCCGCCCGGCGCGCCGGCACCGTACGCCTCGGCCTCGCGGGGCCGGACAGCCTGCGCCACGCGTACGCCGACCTCGCCACCCAGTTCGGCGAAGAGCCGGCGGCAAGCGACGGGACCCCCTCGTCGAGCGATCCGGCCCCCGCAGGCCAGGAACAGGGGCAGGGCCAGGAACAGGGCCAGGGGCAAAGAGAGGGCTCGGGGCAGGGGCTGGGCCAGAGCCGGGGGGTGGAGCTGGCGGTGCAGCGGATGGCGCCGCAGCCCGCCGTGCCCACCGTGGTCAGCGTCACCGAGCACCCCGCCTTCGGCCCCATCGTCTCGTTCGGCCTGGGTGAGGTGACGGCGCGGCTGCTGCTCGACCAGAGCTTCCGGCTCGCCCCCCTCACCGGCGAGGACGCGGCCGAGCTGGTGCGCTCGGTCCGTGCGGCTCCGCTGCTGTTCGGCGAGTACGGCTATCCGCCGGTGGCCGTCGACGCCCTGGAAGACCTTCTGGTGAGGGTGGGCCGCCTGGCCAACGACCTCCCGGAGGTGGCTCACCTGGACCTCGACCAGGTGCTGGTGGGCCGTGAGGGCGTCACGATCCTGGCCGCCCGCGCCACCCTCCGCACCCCACCGGGCCCCCGCCTGGACGGAGGCCCCCGCCGCCTGTCCTGACGGCCACCGTCCCCGGCGCGTGCGGCTGTGACCGGCGTTGTGACCGGCGTTGTGACCGGCTCTGCAGCCCCGCCGCCCGGCTTCGCGACCGGCTCTGTATCCCCAGCGTCCGGGCTCCTACGACCCGCTCGTCTCCTGCGGCCGGACGTCCTGTGACTGCAGTCGGCCGCAGGGATGGTGTCATCTCGTCGTGGGGCAGGTGAGCTGGGAGAGTAGGCGTGGAGCGTTAGCGCCCCTCATTTCACGGAATTTCACTATTTGTCATCCCAGAGGATTGAGCAGACCCATGCGCGAGATAACGAGAAAAAAGACGTTATAGAGCGTTATGTCTGGTGGGTGAGTGCACTGCCCGGTCCTGGCAGGATGGACCCATGAGGGAAACCCGAGTCTCAGCCGCGGGCCTGCGTGAAGCGATCGAGCGCAGCGGCTACTACCCCGACCTCGTCACCGATGCGGTCGAATCCGCGCTGGGCAAGGAGGCCGTGACCGCGTTCGTCGTGCACCACGAGGCCACCTTCGACCCCGCGATGGAGGTGCGCAGACACGTCACCGTGCTGGTGCTGTCGGCGACGAGGCTGCTGGTCTGCCACACCGACGAACACCCCGCGGTCGAAGGCGTCTCGACCTCCCACGCCTCCACGACCACCGAGGCGGTGCGGCTGACCCGCGTCCAGTCGGTCGCGGTCACCCGTGTCGTCCCCGACCCCGCCTCGTACGTGCCGGGCGTGCCCCCCACGGAGGTCACGCTCACGATCGGCTGGGGCGCGATCTCGCACGTCGACCTCGAACCGGCCACCTGCGGCGACGAGAACTGCGAGGCCGACCACGGCTACACGGGCGCCATCACCGCCGACGACCTGTCGCTGCGGGTCAGCGAGGCGGCCGACGGGCCGGAGGCGGTCACCCACGTGCTCGCCTTCGCCAAGTCCCTCTCCGAAGCCACGGCCCGCGCATCGAGCTGAGAAGCGGCACTCCCCACCCCGCCGGCCCCACCCTCTCGGCGCCGACGGGACAGAGACGACGGCTGACGGACAGCGAAGGCGAAGACGGCTGACCGGACAGCGAAGAAGACGGCCGGGAATTCGCGCGTGACGGCGCCCGGCCACGTGCGGGTTCAGCGGCCGTATTCCTGGAGGCCCTCGGCCACGTGCGGCGGGTGGCGGTGACGTCGGCCTGCCGTACAAGATCGTAAAAAGAGGTGCGCATGAAGAGGCGAGTTCCAAAACACGATCTTGACCGTACAGAGTGGCAGATTCCGACGGGCAGGCGCGGCACATGAGCGAGCCCCAGAAGCCTCAGAAGTCCCAGAAGCCTCAAAAGTCGCCGAAGGCCCAGAAGTCCCAAGAGCCCAGCATTCCCCGGTACGGGGACGCGTCGCTCGCGGATCTGCCCCACTCGCTCCTCGCCTCGCTGGGCGTGGACGCGCCCAACCGCCTCCAGCTCGCCCCCGCCGACCGCGTCTGCCTCTTCGTCGTGGACGGTCTCGGCGCCGAGCTCCTGCGCGCCCACGCCGACCGCGCCCCCTTCCTGGCCGCCGCGACCGCCTCCACGCTCACCGCCGGGTTCCCCGCCACCACCGTCACCAGCCTGTGCTCGCTCGGCACCGGCATGCCGCCCGGCGAGCACGGCATGCTCGGGCTGATGCTGGCCGTGCCCGGCGCCGGGCACCTGTTCAACTGCCTGCGCTGGACGCTGCCCGGCGGCGCGTTCATGGACCCCGCCGAATGGCAGCCCGCCGAGACCGTCTTCCAGCGCGCCGCCGCCGCGGGGATCTACACGGCGTACGTGGCGCCGGCCGAGTTCCGGGGGAGCGGCCTGACCGAGGCCGTCTACCGGGGCGTCAGCTACCTCGCCGCCGAGAGCGTGGACGAGCGGGTGGAGCGGGTACGCGCGGCTATGGTGGAGCCCCGCGCCCACGTCACCGTCTACTACGGCGACCTCGACGCGATGGGCCACATGACCGGCTGGGGCAGCAAGGAGTGGCTGGACCAGCTGGAGATCGTCGACCGCATGGCCGAACGCCTGGCCGCGGACCTGCCCCCCGGCTCCGCCCTGTACGTGACCGCCGACCACGGCATGGTCAACGCCACCGAGAGGGTCAACGCCGAGACCCACCCCGCGCTGAGCCAAGGCGTGGCGATGCTGGGCGGGGAGGCGCGGGCCAGGCACGTGTACGCCGAGCCGGGGGCCGCCGGTCAGGTTCTCGACGCCTGGCGGGAGAGCCTGGGCGGCAAGGCGTGGGTGGTGTCCAGGCAGGAGGCGATCGACTCGGGATGGTTCGGGCCGCGCGTACGCCAGGAGTGGGTGGAACGGATCGGCGACGTCGTGGCCGTCCCGCACTCCGCGCTGGCGATCACCGCGCCGGCGGCGCATCCGATCGAGGCGCTGTTCACGGGGTACCACGGATCGATGACGACCGCCGAGCAGCACGTCCCGCTCGTCGAGGTGTCGACCCGATGAGTCCCGTCGCCGACGGCTCACGTCCCGCCCGGACGGGGAACGACTCACGTCGCGCCTGGGCGGTGAGCGGCTTATGTCGTGGCTGGATGACGACCCGCCCGCGTCGCGCCTGGACGATCCGCTGACACCGCCGCCACCTGGAGGAACCGCACCATGAGCCCCGCAAGCCCACTGATCACCGCGGACGAGCTGGCCACCCTGTACGGCGCGGCCACGTTCGACGACGCCGCCACATTCGACGGCGTGACCGTGCTCGACGTGCGGTGGCGGCTCGGCGGCCCGCCCGGGATCGACCTCTACCGCCAGGGACACCTGCCCGGCGCCGTCTTCTGCGACCTCGACGCCGACCTCGCCGCGCCTCCGGGCAAGGGCGGCCGCCACCCGCTGCCGGAACCGGACGACTTCCAGGACGCGATGCGGCGGCTCGGGGTGTCGGGGGAGCGGCCCGTGGTGGTCTACGACGACACGGGCGCGATGGCGGCAGCGCGGGCCTGGTGGGTGCTGCGGTACTTCGGCCACGGGAACGTACGGGTGCTCGACGGCGGCCTGGCCGCCTGGACGGACGCCGGCCGGCCGGTGGTCACCGGGGAGCCAGCGGCCAAGCCTGGTGACTTCGTCGCCCGGCCCGGCGGCATGCCGGTGCTGACCGCTGACCAGGCCGCGGAGCTGGCGGGGTCCGGGGTGCTGCTCGACGCGCGATCCGGTGAGCGTTACCGGGGCGAGGTGGAGCCCATCGACCCGGTCGCCGGGCGTGTCCCCGGCGCTCTCAGCGCGCCGACCACCGAGAACGTCGGCCCCGACGGGCGGTTCCTGCCCGCGGCGAGGCTGCGGGAGAGGTTCGAGGCGCTCGGGGCGGGCGGTGGCGTCGCGACCGGCGCGTACTGCGGGTCCGGCGTCACGGCCGCGCACGAGGTGCTGGCGCTGGCGGTGGCGGGCCTGCCGGCGGCGCTGTACGTGGGCTCGTGGTCGGAGTGGATCACCGACCCGTCCCGCGCGGTCGCCACCGGCTGACCCCGCCTCGCCCCGCCCGGGCACCACAGAGTGCCCGGGCCGGGGCAGAGGGCAGGGGGCCTGAGCGGGCGCCTCACGAAAGCCGAGCAGCCGTCCCGCGAAAGCCGAGCAGCCGTCCCGCGAAGACCCGGCCGCCCTGCGTCCCGTGAAAGCCCAGGCAGCCCCGGAGCCGACCGGACGCCCCCACCAGGCGAGCCGTCCTACACCCGCGCCGGCACCACCGGATGAAACCCCGCCCCGAAGCACACGAACCCCTCCACCCCCGTCTTGGCCGCCGCCGACGCCAGCGCCCCCGCCGGCCCGTGTCCCTGCGCCAGCAACTGGTGGAACATCGTCATCACCGTCAGGGCCGCCTCGTCCCCCACCGGCACCATCCCCGCCACGACGCACGCCGTCCCGCTGCCCAGGAACGCCCCGGCCAGCCCGAGCGGCGCCCCGTCGGTCGGAGTGCGGGCCATCCCGGCGTCGCAGGCCGACAGCACCACGAGCCGGGCCGAACGCGACAGCCCGAGCAGGTCGTAGGCCATCAGCTGCCCGTCGTCGAGTGTGATCCCCGACAGTAGCGGGCTGCGCGCGTGGAACAGCCCGTGGGCCGCGAGGTGCAGCACGTCGGCGTCGGTCAGGGCGGCGAGCACCGCGCCGGACCGCCCGGGCACCTCGCGCGCCCCGGAATAGCAGGTCAGCACGCGCTGGACCTCGGCCCGCGCGTGCGCGAGCCCCGGCCCGGCCGCGGCGGCCACGACGGGCGGCGCGGTCATGGCGCCGGCGCGGC
>NZ_JAHKRL010000044.1 GCF_019396405.1 Nonomuraea rhizosphaerae
GGGAGACCAAGGCGGCCTAAAACGGCACATAAGGCTCTGTGCGGCGAGCCGCCGCACAGAGCCTTTTCCGTTGATGGCGAGTCTGAATCGTCCAACCGCCTCCGTGGAGCGGTAAGTTGCAGACAGCGTCGGATACGCGAGGAGGAACGTGACCGAGGAAACCGAGACGCGGACCGAGGGCGAGGCCGGCATCCGCGACGTGGTGAGCATCAGGCTCCCCGCCGCGAGCGCCTACCTGTCCGTGCTGCGTACGGCCACCGCCGGGCTGGCTGCACGGCTCGACTTCACGCTGGACGAGATCGAGGATCTGCGGATCGCGGTCGACGAGGCGTGCGCGATGCTGCTGAGCGAGGCCGTGCCCGGCACCGACCTGACCGCCGAGTTCGAGCTGACCGGGCAGGAGATGCAGGTCAGGGTCGAGGTGGCCACGGTCGGCAGCTCCGCGCCCAAGCGTGACGACTTCGCCTGGATGGTGCTGACCGCCCTGGCGGACGACGTGGAAGCGGTGATCGACTCCCCCGACCGCATGGCGATCGTCTTGCACAAGCGCCGAGGCGTGGCGAGGCCGGCGTGACGGAAAGGACTGGAGCCATGGCCACCAGCGACCACGCCGTGCCCGACAGGGTGCGGGCCCGCGTCCTCTTCGCGGAGCTGGCCGAGCTGGGTCCCGACGAGCCGCGCCGCCAGCGCATCAGGGACGAGCTGGTCGAGCTTCACCTTCCTCTGGTCGAATACCTGGCCCGCCGCTTCCGCAACCGCGGCGAGTGGCTGGACGACCTCACCCAGGTCGCCACCATCGGGCTGATCAAGTCCATCGACCGGTTCGACCTCAACCGCGGGGTGGAGTTCTCCACGTACGCGACGCCCACGATCGTCGGCGAGATCAAGCGCCACTTCCGCGACAAGGGCTGGGCGGTGCGCGTGCCGCGCCGCCTGCAGGAGCTCAAGCTCTCGCTCACCAAGGCGATCAGCGAGCTGTCGCAGCGTGAGGGCCGCGCGCCGACCGTCGCGGAGCTGGCCGCGTACCTGAAGATGACCGAGGAGGAGGTGCTGGAGGGCCTGGAGTCGGCCAACGCCTACTCGACCGTGTCCCTCGACGCGCCCGACTCCGGCGACGACGACGCGCCCGCGGTCTCCGACTCGCTCGGCATCGTGGACGAGTCGCTCGAAGGCGTCGAATACCGCGAGTCGCTCAAGCCTCTGCTCGAACGGCTGCCGCCGCGGGAGAAGCGGATCCTGCTGCTGCGTTTCTTCGGCAACATGACGCAGTCGCAGATCGCCACCGAGCTGGGCATCTCGCAGATGCACGTGTCCCGGCTGCTAGCCAGGACACTGGCCCAGCTGCGCGAGGGCCTGACGGCCGACGACTAACTCTTCGGCTGCTCGCCGTAGAGGGCTTGGGTGGTGGGGGGCGCGAGCAGCGTGCCGAGGCCGGCGACGGCCACCACGATCAGCGGGATCCCGTAGAGCGGTTGGTCCGACTGGATGAGCGTGACCGCGACGGGGAGGACGAAGATCTGGGCCAGCACGCTGGGCGACCTCCCCCACCGCTCCATCCTGTACAGACCGCCCCAGGCCACCCAGAGCAGACCGGCGCCGATCGCCACCCCGAACACCGACTCCGCCAGCGCGCTGGTGACGTCCTCGGCGGCGCCCATCAGCGTCCGCACCGCGACGTAGAGGCCCAGGGCGGTGGCCACCAGGCCCTCCAGGGCGACGACTGCGGCGGCCACGAGAAGCGTCCAAGGTCGGTTCACGTCCAAACCCTACCGGTGAGCCGCCCTGCCCCTCCGTTACCGTCGCGCCTCCGGGGAGCCGCGTGACCACGCCGGCTCGCGGCCCGTTCCCTCGATCCGGCCTGCTTCCCTCGCCCCGGCCCGTTCCCCTCAAACCGGCCCGTTTCCTTCGGACCGGCCCGTTCCCCTCGACCCGGCCTGGGCGTCCTGGGTGCGGTGACTACATCGGACGTCCGGACGTGGCGGGCGGACGGTCCCGGAAATCGTCCGGACGGACGATCAGCCGGATGTCACCCACCGGCTACCCTGAACGACATGCGCGCGATGCTCCTGGTCAACCCCAAGGCCACGACCACCAATGCCCGCAGGCGGGACGTGCTGATCCGCGCGCTCGGCGCCGCGGTGGACCTGACCGTGGAGGAGACCCGCTACCGGGGCCACGCGGCCGCGCTGGCCGCCATGGCGCACGGCAAGGGGTATGACGTGGTGGCCGTGCTCGGCGGCGACGGGACGATCAACGAGACCGTGAACGGCCTGCTCAACCCCGTCAACGGCGACATCCCGGCCTTGACCGACCCCGCTCACGAGGACGATCCGAGCGCCGGCCGGCCCGCGTTGATCGTCATCCCCGGGGGCAGCGCGAACGTGTTCGCCCGCGCCCTGGGCCTGCCGAACGACGCGGTCGACGCCACGGGCGCGGTGCTGGAGGCGCTGCGCGAGGGCCGCCGCAGGACCGTGGGATTGGGCCAGGCCCTATGGGACGGCGAAAGCCGATATTTCACGTTCTGCTCGGGGATGGGGTACGACGCCGAGGTCGTCCGGGCCGTCGAGGGCCTGCGCGGCACGGGCAGGAAGGCCACCCCGACGCGATACGTGAACACCGCCCTGCGCCACTACCTCGCCACCGACAAGCACCACGCGGCGATGACCCTGACCGGTCCCGGCATCCCGACCGCCCGCGGCGTCTACATGGCGATCATCTCCAACACCTCGCCGTGGACCTACGTGGGCACCCACCCGGTCTCCCCCACGCCGTGGGCGAGCTTCGAGACCGGGCTTGACGTGTTGGGGCTCCAACGAATGGGCCTGATTTCGCTGATGCCGGTCATCCGGCAGATCCTTACCGACCGTGACACCCTTCCGTCAGGCCGGCACCTCGTCCAGCTCCACGACGAGCCGGAGTTCACGTTGTCCGCGAGCCGCCCTGTGGCCTTTCAACTGGACGGCGACTACCTGGGTGAACGGGAGTCCGTGACATTCCGGGCTATACCGAACGCATTACAAGTTCTGGTCTAGCTGGTTACATTCGGTCATTGTGTGACGCATCCGACATCCATCGCGGCCAAAACTTCGCGTCAACCCTCTTGCGTGCACTCTCCGTGGCTGAAAGGCTCAACACTGACGTCGGAACGTAGGACCTTTAACAGCCCCACTGGTCCGATCCGGCCCGGCGCTCAGCGGGCAACCCCGGCTTCCTACAGGATCTGGGCAACTGTTCGCACTCGTTAGTGAAACTCTTCACAAAGTAGTAGCCGCACGGAGCCGACCAAAGGTTCCATCTACTAAGGAGTGAACGCATGGACTGGCGACACCGAGCCGCCTGCCGTGACGTCGACCCCGAGCTGTTCTTCCCGATCGGCAACACCGGCCCGGCGCTCATGCAGATCGAAGAGGCCAAGCAGGTGTGCCGCTCGTGCCCGGCGGTCGACCTGTGTCTGAAGTGGGCCCTTGAGTCCGGCCAGGACGCCGGCGTCTGGGGCGGCCTGAGCGAGGACGAGCGCCGCGCCCTGAAGCGCCGCACCGCCCGCGCTCGCGCACGCGCCTCCGCCTGACCCGTCCGGTCCGCTTGGTCCACCCGACCTGCACGATCGCTTGTGGGTGAAGCTCACCACGCTGGTCGCTTTCCACGTGGCTGATCACCGCTCAAGTGATCGACAACCACATCCATCCTGTACGGCAAGCATGGGCCGGCCCCAGACGCCGTACGTGCCTGAGGGCCTCCAGGGAGACGCCCTCTGACCCCGCACGTGGCCGGCCGCCGACACGCGCCCCGAAAACCCCGGACACCCGGAAAACCCCGGCAGACCGGATGACCCGGAAACACCGGCCGACCGGACACCCGGAGCACCGGGCAACCGGCACCCGGAGGCGCACCGGCCAGGGCCTGACCGCTCAGACGGTCTCACCGTCTTGTAGCGGCGGCCGACCACGTGCGGGCTCAGCGGCCGTGTCCCTGGAGGCCCCCAGCCATGTGCGGCGACTGGGTCCTCGTCGGCCTGCCGTACAGGCGACTGGGTCTTCGTCTGGGTCTTCATCAGCGTCCGGTAAGACGAGAGGCCCCACTCACGCGGCGGGGAGCGGGATCGACAGCGTGACCTCCGTGCCGCCCCCCAGCCGGGGCTCGATGGACAGTTTCCCCGACAGCTCCCCCACCACCAGCGTGCGGACGATCTGCAGCCCCAGGCTCGTCGAGTTGTCCAGGTCGAAGTCCGGCGGCAGCCCGAGCCCGTCGTCCCAGACCACCACGTTCAGGCGCTCGGGGGCGGGGTTGACCACCACCTGCAGCCGCCTCGGACGGCCGTGCTGCAGCGCGTTCTGGAGGAGCTCCGTGAGGGCCATCGCCAGCGGCGTCGCGATCAGCGACGGCAGCGTCCCGAACCCGCCCACCCGACGCGGTGTCACCGCCGCCTCCGGCGCCGAGACCTCGCCCGCCATCGCGATCACCCGGTCGGCGATGTCGTCGAAGTCCACGAACTCCTCCGGCGCGTGAGAGAGCGTCTCGTGCACGATCGCGATCGAACCGACCCGCCGCACCGCCTCCTCCAGCGCCTCGCGCCCCTCGGGGACGCGCAGCCGGCGCGCCTGGAGGCGCAGGAGGGCGGCGACGGTCTGCAGGTTGTTCTTGACGCGGTGGTGGATCTCGCGGATGGTCGCGTCCTTGGTCATCAGCTCGCGTTCGCGGCGGCGCAGCTCGGTCACGTCGCGGATGAGCACGAGCGCGCCGATGCGGCCGCCGCCGACGATCAGCGGGATGGCCCGGAGCTGCACGATCGTGCCGCCGGACTCGACCTCGGTCTCCTTGGCCGCCCGCCCGCTGGCCACGATCATCAGGTCTTCGTTGATCGGCTCGTCGGAGTAGCACAGGGTGGCGGTCACCCGGCCCAGCTCGGCCCCGACGAGGTCGGCGTGCAGGCCGAGCCGCCGGTAGGCGGACAGGGCGTTCGGCGAGGCGTAGGTCACCCTGCCGGCCCTGTCGAGCCGCAGCAGCCCGTCGCCGACGCGCGGCGAGCGGACCAGGATCGGCTCCTCGCCGGAGAACGGGAAGCGCCCCTCGGCGACCATCTGCGCGAGGTCGGAGGCGCTCTGCAGGTAGGTCAGCTCCAGGCGCGAGGGGGTGCGCGCGGAGGACAGGTTCGTGGAGCGCTGGATCACCGCGAGGAACCTCGCCTCGCCGACCGCGTCCACCCTGCGCACGGGGATGGTCTCCTCGCGCACGGGCACGCCCGTGGACCAGTCGGGGTCGCCCTCTCGGCAGATGCGACGCTCGTTCCAGGCCGTGTCGATCAGGTAGCGCTCACCCTTGGCGGCGACGGAGCCGACGATGTCGTCGTGGTAGACGGTGGGGCCGGTGGTGGGACGCATCTGCGCGATCGCGATCCAGCCGCCGCCCTCGCCCTGGAGCGGCGCCCACAGGATGAGGTCGGCGAACGACAGGTCGGCCAGCAGCTGCCAGTCGGAGACCAGCGAGTGCAGCCAGTCGAGGTCCGCCGCGTCGAGCGCGGTGTGGCGGACGACGAGGTCGCTGAGAGTCGGCACGAGTGCATCATGCGTGCTTCCCGGCGTTACAGCCAAACCGGCGCCCTGCCCCGGCGCCGGTCACCGGCCGCCCGTCAGCGCCGGGACGCGGCACGGCGCTGTGCTGCGGAAAGCCGCCTCGTACGCCATGTCCGCGCCCGTCGGGAAAGCCCGCGTGCCGGAGTGAGGTCATCCGCCGATTTTCGGGAATCTCACAATGTGAAAACTGTCACACCGTCCCATTCGCCGGACCCTCATGGCGAGGCCGCGCCGGAGGTGATCGACACGTCGACGGGCAGAGCGACAAGCGCTTCGGCGAGCGCGCCGACGGGCATACCGCGTGCTCAGGCGGCCCGCCGGTGCGCGGTTGCGGCCGTACGCGTGACTGTGGATATCCTTCACCATCAACCTGAGCTGCCCGAACCGGCAAGTATCACGGCGGGCGAGCCCGGTCTGCGGACGAGCGAGCCTGTGCCCGTTATGCGCCGGTGGTTGACCGCTCGGGCCATTCTGAGTTCGGATGATCTCGCGGTGACCAGAGACGCCCTCACCGCCGTGGCAGAAGTGAAGGTGAGAGCGTGACGGACGACGGCCCTCGCGTACCGAAGTACTACGACGTGAAACGGAGCCTGCTCGAGCTCACCAAGAGCCTGTCCCCCGGCACGGCTCTGCCTCCCGAGCGGGCGCTGGCCGTGCGCTTCGAGACCTCACGCACGACGGTTCGCCAGGCGCTGACCGAGCTGGTCGTCGAGGGGCGGCTGCTGCGCATCCAGGGCAAGGGCACGTTCGTCGCCCAGCCGAAGGTGGCACAGGTGCTGCAGCTCACCTCGTACATCGGCGACCTGCGCACGGCCGGGCTCGAACCGGACACCAAGATCCTGGAGATCGGCTACATCACCGCCGACGAGGCGCTGGCCCGGCGGCTGGCCATCAACCCGGGCGGGCGCGTGCTGCGCATCCACCGGCTGCGGCTGGCCAACGGCGAGCCGGTGTCGATCGACACCACCCACCTGTCCGCGCGCCGCTTCCCGCGGCTGCGGCGCGAGCTGGAGGTGCACGCGTCGCTGTACGAGACGCTGCACAACGCCTACAACGTGCGGCTGACGGACGCCGAGGAGATCATCGAGACCGTGCTCGCCACGCCGTACGACGCCAAGGCGCTGGGGGTCGACGTCGGCCTGCCGATGCTGCTGCTGACCCGCCACGCCTTCGACGCCGACGGCAACCCGGTCGAGTGGGCGCAGTCGCTGTACCGCGGCGACCGGTACAAGTTCGTCACCCGGCTGCGGCGGCCATAGCCCCCTTTTTTCTCCTGTACGGCAGGCCGACGAGGACCCAGTCGCCGCACATGGCCGGCGGCCTCCAGGGACACGGCCGCTGAGCCCGCACGGGGCCGGCCGCCGCTACAAGACGGTGAGACCATTTGAGCGGCCGGCCGACACCCGGCGGCCCCGTCGGCCGACCCCTGCTTGAGCGGCCGGCCGACACCTGCTCGGACGGTCGGCCGCCCCTCGCCGGAACGGTCAGCCGACACCGGTCTGAACGGACGGCCGATACTCGCTGAACGCCCGGCGCCAGGCCCTGTAGGCGGCTCTCGGCGGCGCGAACACCGTTCCCGAGCATCTGTGGTGGCCCCTCGATGAACGCCCGCTCAGCGAGGCGCTCCGGCCCCCGCGCGAACTCCGGCGACACGCACAACCACGACTTCTAATCGCAGGTGACCTCGGGCACGTCGCAGAGCTTCACCGTCATCCGCTCCGCCTTGTCGATCAGGCCCCTGAAACGGTTGACCGGCAGGCTCCTGGTCGGCCAGGCGGACTCTCCGGCGACGTAGATCGCGGCCCCCCGCCGCACCGCCACCGCGTGCTCGCCGTTCTCGAAGAAGCGGCCGCCCGCCCGCAGTCCCTCGTCCCCCACGTCCAGCGGCTTGGTGAAGTAGCGGTCCCGGAAGTAGCCCTTCCCCATGTCCGCGCAGCGCGACAGGTCGGCCCGCAGGCCGCGCATCGCCTTCCGCGCGGCGGGGATGGACCGGTAGACGATCACCTGCTCGTACTTGAAGCTGTCCTCCGACGTGTAGTGCACCATCCGCGCCGCCAGCCGGTCCCCGGCCGGGGCGGTGTTCCGGTCGCACGGGTTCGGCTGGAGCGGGAGCCGCTTCGACTCCGTGGTCCGGTAGGTCTCCCACGCCTTCGCGGGCGGGTGGGTCTCCAGGAAGAGCAGCCCGTCGGGCAGGGTGCCCGGCCCTGCCGCCATCACCGTGGCGAGCGCCACGGATACCCCCGTCAGTAACATCAGAACCTCCCTCTCGTTCCCCTTTCACATGAGATGTCCGGCAAAGACGATTCGTTCGTATATTTCGGGACTTGTGGCGGCAGGCGGGTGAGAATCTGCACATGGCAAAGGCGATCGAACAACCCGTTCCCGGCATCACGGTCGGCCACGCTCTCCTCGCGCGCTCCAAAGGCGCGGCCCAGTCGGTGGACAAGATCGTTCACGACGGCGACACGATCAACATCGCGGCCGACGGCAACTTCGGCGTGCGCTTCCTGGGCGTCGACGCCCCCGAGGTCAGCTTCGAGCTGCCCCGCAACCCCGACTTCCCCGACTTCCCCAAGGGCTTCGTCCCCATCGAGAACCCGGCCTGGACGACGTTCCTCACCGACCCGTTCGAGAAGGGCTACCCGGACCTGACGCTGCGCGCGGCCCTGCACGCGTACTTGCTGACCAGGCTGGGCCCGCTCGCCGCGGCCAACCACGCGGCCCACGCGGCGCCGGCCACGCAGGCGCTCAGGACGATGATGAAGCTCGACATCACCGAGCAGGGCCTCACCGACGAGACGTTCAAGATCAGGCTGGCCTTCGCGCACGAGATCCTCGACAGGTACGGCCGGCTGCTCTGCTACGTCAACCGCGACCAGCACGAGAAGCCCCGCCCGGACCCGTACAACGAGCGGCTGCTGGCGGCCGGGCACGTGGTCCCCTACTTCATCTGGCCCAACGTGGACCCCTTCGTCCGGCAGGAGGGGCGGCTGTTCGACGCGGTGCCCCCGCCGGGCGGCGCCAGGAGGATCGCCGAGGCGGGCGCGCTGGGCCGGGCCAGGGCCGCCGTGCGACGGGCCAGGGAGGGCGGCCTGGGCCTCTGGGACCACGCGAACCCGCTCATGCTGCTGCCGTTCGAGCTGCGCTTCCTGGCCCAGCGCCGGGCGCCCGACCGCTACGTCCTCGACCTGTCGGACAACGCCAGGGAGCTGCTGCACCCGCAGAGCTACTTCCGCGTCCCGAACGCCGAGGACCGGCTGTACGTCAACGCCGAGCACGCCCCGCTCTTCCACGAGAAGGGCTGGTCCGTTCCGCCGCTCTGAGAAGGGTGGGGTTAGCCCCACCCTTCAGGCGGACACCAGGCCCATTCCGCGTACCCCCCGCTGGTCAATACGGTTGCAGACATGAAAGTCCCCCGCCCGTGGTCGGCACGCGCCTGGCTCGACACGGCGCATGTCGTGATCGGGCTGCCCGTCGGCATGGCGCTCGCCGGGCTGACCGTCGTGTCGATCGCCCTCCCGCCGTTGCTCCGCCGCGGCCTGCCGATCTACACGCGGGTGCAGCGCTCCCGCTTCGAGGCGTTCCTGGGCGCGCGCATCCCGCCGGCGCTCTCGCCGATCACCTGGGGCAATCGCGCCACCTGGCGGCAGGTCGGCTACCACCTGCTCTCGCCGTGGGTGGGGCTGGCCGGGGCGTTCCTGGTCGCGGCGGTGTGGTCGGCGGCGGTGGTCGGGCTGACGGCGTTCGTGCAGCCGGCGTTGCAGCCGCCGCCGCAGGAGTTCCTGTTCGACCTGCGCAACCCGATGGTGGCCTCGATCTACGTGGCCGTCGGGGCCGTGCTGCTGCTCGTCGCGCCGATCCTGGCCAGGGGGATGGCCCACCTCGACCTGGCGGTGGCGCGCACGCTGCTCGGGCCCAGCCGCCACGAGCTGAGCCGGCGGATCGAGACGCTGAACGAGAGCCGCGCGGGCGTGATCGACGCGGCCGACGCCGAGCGGCGGCGCATCGAGCGAGACCTGCACGACGGCGCCCAGCAGCGGCTCGTCTCCCTGGCCATGAACCTCGGGCTGGCCCGTGCCACCCTCACCGACCTGCCCGAGCCCGCCCGCGAGGCGCTCGAACAGGCACACGAGGAGGCCAAGCAGGCGCTCAAGGAGCTGCGCGACTTCGTCCGCGGCCTGCATCCCGCCGTGCTCAACGACCAGGGGCTGGACGCGGCGCTCTCCGGCGTCGCCGCCCGCGCCCCCTTCCCGGTGCGCCTGCACGTCGACATCGAGCGGCGCGCCTCCCCGACCATCGAGGCGGTGGCGTTCTTCATCGTGTCGGAGGCGCTGACCAACATCGCCAAGCACGCGGCGGCCACCAAGGCCGAGGTCAGCGTGGTGCGCGAGCGCGGGCGGCTGCGGCTGCTCGTCTTCGACGACGGCTGCGGCGGGGCCGCGCTCGACGGCGGCACGGGGCTGCGCGGCCTGGTCCAGCGGGTCGACTCGGTCGACGGGACGCTGCACCTGTCCAGCCCGCTCGGCGGCCCGACGACGATCGAGGTGGACCTGCCGTGCGAGTAGCCCACCCCGGTCCGCTGACACCCGGCGTCATGACGCCCGACGTGACGATGCCCGACGTGATGACGAACGTGGAGATGATGTGCGAGTAGTGCTGGCCGAAGACTCCGTGCTGCTGCGCGAGGGCCTCATCCGGCTCCTCGACGCCGCCGGGATGCGGGTGGTGGCGGCCGTCGACGAGGCCGAGGGCCTGCTGCGCGCCGCCGAGGAGCACCGCCCCGAGCTGGTGGTCACGGACGTGCGGATGCCGCCCACGCACACCGACGAGGGCCTGCGGGCGGCTCTCGTGCTGCGCCGCGAGCACCCCGAGATGCCGGTGCTGGTCCTGTCCCAGTACGTGGAGGAGCGCTACGCGGCCCGGCTGCTGGCCTCCTCCAGCGGCGGCGTCGGCTACCTGCTCAAGGACCGGGTGGCCGACGTGACGGACTTCATCGACGCCCTGCGCAGGGTGGCGGCGGGCGGCACCGCGCTGGACCCCGAGGTCGTCTCCCAGCTCCTGCTGCGCGGCCACAGCGACCCCCTGGACCGGCTGACGCCCCGGGAGGGCGAGGTGCTCAAGCTGATGGCCGAGGGCCGCTCCAACGCCGGCATCGGCCAGGAGCTGGTGCTCAGCGAGGGCGCGGTGGGCAAGCACATCGGCAACATCTTCGCCAAGCTCGACCTGTCCCCGGCCGAGGGCGATCACCGCAGGGTCCTGGCCGTCCTGCAGTTCCTCAAGATCAGGAGCCTGTCATGAGGGCCTTGTGGCTGATCTCGGGCGCCTTGGCGACGGTGTTCGCGCTGCTGCTGGGCACGGGGCTGCTCTGGGCCGGTTTCGCCAAGGCCCGGCCGCCGACCGAGTACACCCGCAGGGTCATCCCGTTCAAGCTGTCGGAGCTGCGCCTGATGACAGGAGCGGGCGGCGTGAACGTGATGATCGCGGCGGGCGAGGCGGGCGAGCTGGTCCTGGAGCGGTCGCTGCGCTGGTCGGAGCAGCGGCCGACGGTCGACGAGCCCTGGGACGGCAAGACGCTCACGCTCGACGCGTCCTGCCCCGACACGCACAGGGAGCAGCCGCCGATCTGCGACGCCGACTACACCCTGTTCGTGCCCATGGAGACCGACATCGAGGCGACGTCGGTCAACGGCCTCATCAGCGTCAACAGCCTCTACGGCGACGTCACGCTGACGTCGGAGTCCGGCGACCTGGAGGTGTCCGACGCGACGGGCACCGTGCACGTCAGGAGCGGCTCGGGCAGCGTCCGCGGCAGGCAGCTGACCAGCGCCCAGACGGACGTGGAGACCGGCTCGGGCCGGGTCGACCTGTCCTTCGACGCGGCGCCGACGAAGGTCCGCGCGGTCGTCAGGACCAAGGGGAACGTCTCCCTGATGCTCCCCCACGGCCCCTACGACGTGACGGCGGAGGCCAAGGAGTCCGAGATCACCGTCGACAAGGACCCCACTTCACCAAGAAAGGTGATCATTGACGCGAAAAGGGGCTTCGCACTGGTCTGGGGGATCTGACGAGCAGGACGGGGATCCCGGTACCCGCTGATGGACATCTGTTTACTCCGGTGACTCGTTGGTAAGTTCCCGGGCATGGAGTCTGCGAAGCATGCCGGTGACGCCGCTGTCGCCGTGTCCAAGGCCTATGGTGTCGAGACGATGTTCACGCTGTCGGGAGGGCACGTCTTCCCGCTCTACGACGGCGCCGTGCACGAGGGCATGCGCATCCTCGACGTGCGCCATGAGCAGAGCGCCGTGTTCGCCGCGGAGGCGACGGCCCGGTTGACCAGGAAACCGGGGCTGGCCGTCCTGACCGCGGGGCCCGGCATCACCAACGGCGTGAGCGGGGTCGCGACCGCGCACTTCAACGGCTCCCCGGTGGTCGTCATGGGCGGGCGGGCGCCGCGTTCGCGCTGGGGCAGCGGGGCGTTGCAGGAGATGGACCACCCGCCGCTGCTCGGCCCGATCACCAAGCTGGCGTTCACCGCGACCGGGGCCGACTCGATCGGCCAGGACGTGGAGATGGCCTTCCGCACCGCCGTCGCGCCGCACCGGGGGCCGGTCTTCCTCGACTACTACATGGACGACCTGTTCGCGGCCTCGCCCGAGCACCACGTCGAGACGCAGTCCCCCTCGCCGCTCGAACCCGACCCCGACAGCCTGCGCGCCATCGCCAGGCTGCTCGCCGAGGCCGAGCGCCCGGTGCTGGTGTACGGGTCGGACGTGTGGATGGACCGGGCCGAGGAGGCCGCCCGCGACTTCGCCGAGAACTGGCGGCTACCGGTCATCCCCAACGGCCAGGGCCGCGGCATCCTGCCCGCCGGGCACGAGCTGCTCGTCACCCGCGCCCGCGGCCAGGCCTTCGCCCAGGCCGACCTGGTCATCGTGGTCGGCACGCCGCTCGACTTCCGGCTCGGTTACGGCTGGTTCGGCGGCAAGCAGGGCGCCGCGCCCGCCAAGGTCGTGCACATCGCCGACGCGCCGTCGCAGCTGTCCACGCACGCCGAGACGGTCGCCTCCGCCGCCGGCGACCTGTCCGTGGTGCTCTGGGGCCTCGGCACGGCCTGCGGCGACGCGGGCGTCAAGCCCACCGCGTACGCGGACTGGCTGTCGCGGCTGTCGCAGGCCGCGGCCAAGGCGATCGCCGACGACGCCGGCCTGCTGGCCGCCGACTCCGACCCGATCCACCCGATGCGCATCTACGGCGAGCTGGCCAAGGTGCTGGCCGACGACGCCGTGGTGATCGGCGACGGCGGCGACTTCGTCTCGTACGCGGGCAAGTACGTCGAGCCGAAGCAGCCCGGCAACTGGCTCGACCCCGGCCCCTACGGCTGCCTCGGCACCGGTCTCGGCTACGCCATGGCGGCCCGCCTGGCCCGGCCGTCGTCGCAGGTGGTGCTGCTGCTCGGCGACGGCGCGGCCGGGTTCTCGCTCATGGACGCCGACTCGCTCGTGCGCCACGGCCTGCCGGTCGTCATGATCTGCGGCAACAACGGCATCTGGGGGCTGGAGAAGCACCCCATGCAGATGCTGTACGGCTACGACGTGGCCGCCGAGCTGCAGCCGCAGTGCCGTTACGACCAGGTGGTGACGGCGCTGGGCGGCGGCGGCGAGCTGGTCACCCAGCCGTCGGAGATCGGTCCCGCGCTGCGTCGCGCGTTCGACTCCGGCGTGCCGTACATGGTGAACATCGCCACCGACCCGCAGGTCGCCTACCCTCGCGCGACCAGCGGCATCTGACGTAGATCGGCGACGGCCCCGCCCCGGCTACCGCGCCCCGCCGAGCGTCGGCGTGGGCGTCGGGGTGGGCGAGGGCGGGCAGGGGCCGCCGTCGACGACGACGATCTTGACCGGCTTGTTCACCGGGTGCCACGTGCCCCCGTCGGGGAACGACTGACCGATGCGGCCGCAGGCCTTCCCGCCCGCCTCAGGGGTGGTCTGGTCGTCGACCCTGATCTGGAAGCCCACCGCCTGCAGGCGCTGGGTGGCCGCGGCGAACGGCAGGTCCAGCAGGCTCGGCACCTGCTTCTTCTTGATCGTGGGGGTCGGCGACGGCGACGGGCTCTTCGTCGAAGGCGTGGAGGAGGGCGTGGAAGGCGTCGCCTCCGGGGTCTCCTCCTCCGTCGGTTCCACGGTCGGCTTGGTGATGGTCGGCTCGTGCGTGGTCGGCCTGGGCTTGGGGCGCTTGGTCCGGGTCGTCGGGGTGGCCGAGACGATGGGCGTGGAGTTGGCCACGTCGCTCGTGCCGCTGGTCGGCTGGTCGCTCGGGTCGTCGTTCGCCATGCCCGTCAGCGCGACCGCGCCGGCGCCCGCGCCGAGCACGACCGCGGCCACGATCCCGGCGATGAGGCCGCCTCTGCGGGGCGCCTTCGCGCCGCCCGCGCGCCGGCCGCCCTGTCGCGGCCCGGCCATCGTCGTGGCGTCGGGGCCCCCTGGCTGCGGGCCTGACTGGTACTGGCTCGGCCCGTACTGGCCGGTCTGATGCGGGCTCGTCTGGTAGGAGCCCGTCTGGTACGAGGCTGCCTGGTGCGCCCCGGTCTGGTACTGGTGCGCGCCGGTGGGCGGCGGGCCGGCCTGCTGGGAACCCGTCGGGTACCCCTCCATCGGCTGGGCCATGGTGGCGCCGGTGGACGGCGCGACCGGCTCGGCCGGCGGCACCTCGCCCGCCGCGATCATGCGGGCGGTGTCGCTCATCGCCTTGGCGGTCGGGTAGCGGGCCAGCGGGTCCTTCTGCAGCGCCCGCTCGACCAGCGCGCGCACGGGCGCCGGGACGTCGGGCGGCAGTGGCGGCGGGGCCTCGCGGATGTGCTTGAGCGCGATGGTGACGGCGCTGTCGCCGTCGAACGGCCGCTGCCCCACCAGGCACTCGTAGGCCACCACGCCGAGCGCGTACGTGTCGACGGCGGGCGTCACGGGGGCGCCTTCGGCCTGCTCGGGCGCGCAGTAGGCGGCGGTGCCGAGCACCATGCCGGCGTCGGTGAGCCGGCTGGCCACGTCGGAGCGGGCGATGCCGAAGTCGGTCAGCACGAGCGTGCCGTCGCGCTGGACCAGCAGGTTGCCCGGCTTCACGTCACGGTGCACGATCCCCTGTTCGTGCACGGCGTGGAGCGCGGAGGCGGCCTGCGCGATCAGCTCCATGGCGGGCTGCGGCGGGATGCGGCCCAGCCGTCCCAGCAGCTTGTCGAGCGGCTCCCCGTCGACGAACTTCATCACCAGGTAGACGGTGTCGCCGCTGACGCCGTAGTCGTAGACGTCGACGACACCTGGGTGGTTGATCGTCGCCATCGCCCTGGCCTCGGCCTGGAACCGCGCGACGAACCCGGGGTCGTCCATGCGCCCGGGCAGCAGCACCTTGACGGCGACGGTGCGCGCCAGCACGATGTCCTCGCCCCGCCACACCTCGCCCATGCCACCGGCGCCGATGCGGGTGTCCAGGCGATACCGCCCCGCCAGCGTCGTTCCTTGGGCTACCATGACTCCCCCGTTACCCCCTACCTCTACAACCTCTCCCACCCCGTGGGTACTCCAACAAAGCGAACTTGTGTCGCGGTGAGATAACACAGAGGTCACGGAACTTCGAGAGTGTACGACTCGCGAGTCCCACATGCCACTTGAATGTCGTTAGTCGTACAAACCCTATCCTGCGGCCTTCTGACCGTGCTTGTCCGCGTTTCTGCGAGATCAGAGGCGTGACAGTGGTCGCAGTAGGCTGACGGACATGACGCTCGCACCGGGTCTTCGCTCCCAGTTGCTCATCATGGTCGAGCGGTCGGACACCGCCGAGAAGATCGGCAGCGGTGACGTCCCCGTGCTCGCCACACCGCGGCTGCTCGCCCTCGCCGAGATGACGACCGTCGCGGCGGTCCGGCCGCACCTCGCCCCCGGCGAGACGTCGGTCGGCACCAAGGTCGAGCTGGCGCACCTGGCGGCCAGTCCGCTCGGCACCCACGTGGAGATCAGCGCCGAGCTGACCGAGGTGGACGGCAGGCGGCTGGTCTTCGCCTTCGAGGCCCGCGACAAGCACGCGGTCGTCGGCCGGGGCACGATCGAGCGGGTGGTGGTCGACCGCGCCAAGTTCCTCGACCGGGCGAGCCGCTGATACCACGCGAGCCGGTGAGGCGGGCGAGCCGCTGAAGCGGGGCCGGGCCGGCCGGCAGCTATTCGATCACGGCGATCAGGTCGCCCTCCTGGATCACGTCGCCCTCTTTGACCTTGAGCTGCGCGACCACACCGTCCTCCTCGACCAGCACCGGGATCTCCATCTTCATGGACTCCAGGATGACCAGCGTGTCGCCGTCGGTGACGGTGTCGCCCTCCTCGACGACGACCTTCCAGACGTTCGCCACCATCTCCGCGCGTACCTCAGCCACAGCGACTCCCCTCTATCCGATGAACCAACAATGTCATGCGCGCGGGGCGCGCATCCGCTCCACGAGGCCCGTGTCATAGTCGCCGCTGACAAAATCACGGGTGTCCAGCAGCTCGGTGAGGAACGGCAGGTTGTTCCTGGGGCCCTGCACGACGAAGCCCGCGACGGCCTCGCGTCCCCGCGCCAGCGCCTCCTCGCGGCTCGCGCCGAGGACGCAGAGCTTGGCCAGGAGGGGATCGTAGAACGGCGTGACCGTGTTGCCCTCCTCGTAACCGGAGTCCACCCGGACGCCCTCGCCGGTGGGCTCCCGCCAGGCGGTGATCCTGCCGGGGCCGGGCAGGAACCGCTCGGGGTCCTCGGCGTACACGCGGAACTCGATGGCGTGCCCGGAGACCACCGCCTCCACCTCGGGGCTCTCGCCCGCGGCCACCCGGAGCTGCAGCTCGACCAGGTCGAGGCCGGTGACCAGCTCGGTGACCGGGTGCTCCACCTGGAGCCTGGTGTTCATCTCCAGGAACACGAAGTCCTGCTCCCGGGCGTCCACCAGGCACTCGACGGTGCCCGCCCCCAGGTAGCCGACGGCCTGCCCGGCCCGCACGGCCGCGGCCAGCATGCGCTCACGCAGCTCGGGCGTGACGCCGGGCGACGGGGACTCCTCGACGACCTTCTGGTGGCGGCGCTGCACGGAGCAGTCGCGCTCGCCCAGCGCCACGACGCGGCCGCCGGGCAGGCCGAGGATCTGCACCTCGACGTGGCGGGCCCGCTCGGCGTAGCGCTCCAGCAGGACGGCCGGGCCGTCGAGCGCGTCGCCGCCGGCGAACCTGGCCGCCGCCCGCGCCGCCCGCTCGAACGCCTTGGCCAGCCCCGCGTCGTCGCGGGCGAGGCCCATCCCGATGCCGCCACCGCCGCCCGCGGCCTTGACCATGACGGGGTAGCCGATCCGCTCGGCGGCGCGCAGCGCCAGGTCGAGGTCGGTGACGGGCTCCCTGGTCCCGGCCGCGACGGGGACGCCGGCCGCCTCCATGAGGTTGCGGGCGTTGATCTTGTCACCCATCCGCTCGACGGCCTCCGGCGCGGGGCCGATCCAGACCAGCCCGGCGTCGAGGACGGCCCTGGCGAACGCCGCGTTCTCGGCGAGGAACCCGTACCCGGGGTGGATCGCGCGCGCCCCGGTGGCCCTGGCGGCCGCCAGCACCTTGGCGACGTCGAGGTAGCTGGCCCGCGGGTCGGCCGGGCCGATCAGCACGGCCTCGTCGGCCTCCCGCACGTAGGGCAGGCCGGCGTCGGCCTCGGAGTGGACGACGACGGCCCGCAGGCCCAGCCGCCTGACGGTCCGGACGATCCGCCGGGCGACCTCTCCCCGATTCGCCACCAGCACGGACCCCAGCGCCTCCGTAAGCACCCGCCCACCCTACGGCGAGCGCTGTCGCTGGGAACGATCTTTTTTCCGGTACGGCAAGCCGCCCCCACCGCCACCCACCGCACGTGGCTGAGGGCCTCCAGGAATACGGCCGCTGACCGGATGACGGCTCAGCGCCGTTACGCGCGAATCCTCAGCCGGTGGCAGGGGCAGGCACGGCGGTTGTTCACAGTTTGTGGATGGCCACGCGGTTGACGACCTTGGTCATCGCCTCGATCGTGGCGAGGTCGTAGGCCGTGCCGGCCGCCAGGCGGAGCCTCTCCAGGGCGGCGCCGCCCCGGTCCCTGTCGGCCGAGCCGCCCACCAGGTCGTCGTAGGCGTTGGCGGCCTTGATGATCCTGCTGGACAGCGGAGGATCCTCGGCGATCTGGTCGCACTGGCGGCGGACCAGCTCGGCGACCCGGTCGAGGACGCCGGTCTGCTTGATGACCTCGGCGCCCAGCTCGGCGATCCGCCTGGCCTGGATCGGGTCGGCCAGGACGGTGGCGCCGCCGGGAATGGGGTCGCGCAGCGAGAGCTGGCCGATGTCGTGCATGAGCGCCGCGTACTCCAGCTCCAGCAGCTCCGGCTCGGCCATGCCCAGCTCCCTGCCGATGGCCACCGCCAGGCGGCTGACGCGGCGGGAGTGGCCGGGCTCGACGTAGCCGCCGACCTCGGTGACCCGCGACAGCGCTCGTACCGTCTGCAGGTAGGTCGCCCGGATGCCGGCGTACTTCCGGAAGGCGACCTGGGTGACCAGCAGCGGAGCGGCGAAGACCAGGAGCGCGACCAGGTCCATGCTGTGGGTGGCCAGCGCGAGCAGGACCCCCGAGGCGGCCACGGCGGCGCCCAGCGGGAAGGCCATGTTGAGCTCGTCGCGGACGGCGACCTTGAAGGCGGTGCGGACCTGTTCGGCGCGGAGCATCGCGGCGATCAGGACGTCGATCAGCAGCGTGAGCGTGATGAGCGTGACCATGACGCCGAGCGCGGGCCACCAGGTCCTGGTGGGGTCCTGGGTGAGCCGGTAGAGGGGGTCGGCCAGCGGGCGGAAGGCGAAGGCGAGCAGAGCGCCGGTCAGCAGGCGGCGGGCCATGGCGTCCAGGCGCGGCGGGCGGCCGACGGCCAGGTGCGGCAGCGCGCCGGCGATCATGCCGACCGCGATCACGGCCACCACCTGGAGCGCGGTGTGCCGCAGCGGCTTGTCGCTGAGGTCGAGCAGCATCGTGTAGCCGAGCGCGGCGGCGGCGCCGATGGGCGCGACCTCGCGGTTGCCCGGCATGGTGAGCCGGGCCAGCTCGCCGACCGCGATGAGCGCGCCGAAGCCGATCGCGATCTCCGGCCGGTCGAGCCCGATGGCGGCCATGTGGGCCACGCCGGCCACCGCGACGAGGCCGGCCCCGCAGATGAGCAGCAGCTGCCCGGAGTCGAGGCTCTGGAAGGCGCGTGTCACGGCCCGCTCACCACTTCGATCGGCATGGTCGGGTCGTCGTGGTCCTTGATCGGGGTCTCGCTCGCCTCGGGCGGCGGCGCCTCGACGCGGCGCGGCGGCTGCCACGGCTCACGTTCGAGCGCCCTGGCGAAGGCCGCCACCATGACCGGGTCGAACTGGGTGCCCGCGTTCTTGCGCAGCTCCTCGACCGCCACCTCGACGGGCCGGGCGTTGCGGTAGGAGCGGTCGGAGGTCATCGAGTCGAAGGCGTCGGCCACCGCGATGATCCTGGCGAACTCGGGGACCTCGTCGGCCGCCAGCCCCATCGGGTAGCCCTTGCCGTCGTGGCGCTCGTGGTGGTGCATGATCCCGGCGTAGGCCTCGTCGAGGAAGTCGATGCCGCGCACGATCTCCAGCCCGCGCATCGGGTGCAGCTGGATCGCGGCGAACTCCTCCTCGGTCAGCGCCCCCTCCTTCTGCAGCACCTTGGTCGGCACGCCGAGCTTGCCGACGTCGTGCAGCATGCCCGCGTAGCGGATGGCGCGCAGCCGCTCCAGGCCCATGCCGATCTCCTGGGCGATCATCGAGGAGGCCAGCGACACGCGGGTGCAGTGGCCCCGCGTGTAGTAGTCCTTGGTCTCGACCGCCTGGCACAGGGCGGCGATCGTGGCGTCGTAGGAGCGCTGCTGCGCGTGGTACTGGCCGAAGGCCCAGCGGGCCACGAACAGCGGCAGCAGCACCAGCACCGCCGAGATCGACTGCACCGTCGCCCACAGCCCGGCCACCAGCAGCCCGAACGTGCCGTAGCCCAGGTAGGACAGCAGGAACTGGGCGCCGCCGCGCAGCGGCACCTCCATGGCCCGCACCGTGGTGGCCAGCCGGATCATGGTCAGCGTGAGCACGATGTTCAGCGGCACGAACACGCCCGTGGCGGCCGCGTACGGCCCGATGAGGTCGTCGAAGGCGTTGACGTCGGGCACCCCCGTGACGCCGCCCAGCCACTGGTAGACCCAGCCCGCCGCGTAGCCGCAGATCGCGAACTGCGCCCCGTTGAACAGCCGCTTGATCAGTGGGAGCCCCGGCCGGACGCTGAACACCGCGGTGAACCCCACCAGCGCCGCGCCCTCCGGCCCCATCAGCACGACGGCGGCCAGCGCGGCCGAGAAGCTCACCGAGACGGCGAACTGCTCGACGTTCAGGAGCGTCGGCATCGACTCGCAGACCAGGAACAGCAGCGCGAGCACCAGCAGGATGCCCAGCTCGTCGGGCTCCACCAGGTGCCCGGAGGTGATCAGGCTGCGCCCGATGAGCGCGGTCGCCGCCCCGATGACGGCGACGAGGTAGACCTTCGCAGGCCACGGCAGGTCACGCATTGCGGCACTCCAGGGTGCTCAGGTCAGGGCGCTCAGGTCCAGGACACCCCGGGAGGCACGGCGGCGCCACCGCTGCTCATGAGCAGCGTCAGGACCGGGGTGATCAGCACGGCGGTCATGAACAGCCGGGCGATCGTCGCCTTCAACATCCAGCTCGCCTCCACGTCGGATCCTGCCGCTCACGCTACAGAAAGGGAGGTCGGCGCACGGCCGGAGTGGGAAATCGCAAGCAAAGCGTAATCAACCAACTACCGGGGGCGACTCCGGGCCCACTCGACGGTCTTCTTGATCCCGGTGGCCAGGTCGGTGCGCGGCTGCCAGCCGAGCCCGTCGTAGGCGGGCACCGGATCGACCGCCATGGCGGGCAGATCCCCGCGGCGCGGCGGCGCGAAACCCGGCTTGTCAGGGGCGCTCGCGGCGTCGGCGATCAGCGAGTGGAGCCTGCGGTCGGTGGTCTGGAGGCCGGTGCCGAGGTTGAAGCGCCGCCCGTCGCCCTCTGAGCCGCACGCCTTGACGAAGCCGTCGACCACGTCCTCGACGTAGACGTAGTCGCGGGTCTGCGTGCCGTCGCCGAACAGCACCGTGGGCGTGCCGGCGAGCAGGCCGTCGGTGAAGATGGCCACGACCCCGGCCTCGCCCTCCGGCGACTGGCGCGGGCCGTACACGTTGGACAGCACGAGCGTCGTGTACTCCAGGCCGTGCAGCGCCCGGAAGGTGGCCAGGTAGATCTCGCCGCTCAGCTTCGAGGCCGCGTACGGGGAGCGCGGGTCGGTCGCGGCGTCGCCGGGCACCGGAATGGTCTGCGGCCTGCCGTAGACCGCGACGGACGAGGCGAACAAGACCTTGCGGGTGTTGCCCTCCTGCGCGGCCGTGAGGATCGAGGCGGTGCCCTGGACGTTCACGCTAGCGTCGTGGACCGGGTCGGCGACGCTCTTGCGCACGCTGATCTGCGCGGCGAGGTGGCAGATGACCTCCGGGTGCACCTCTGCGGCCAGGCCGATCACGGCGGGGTCGCGCACGTCCAGCTCGTGCAGCCGGAACCGGTCGTGCCGGGCCGCCGCGGCGAGGTTGTCGCGGCTGCCGGACGACAGGTCGTCCACCACCACGACGTCGTGCCCCTCGGCCAGCAGGCGATCGACGAGATTCGACCCGATGAAGCCGGCTCCCCCGGTGACCATCACGCGCATGGGAGGAATCTTAGTCGGACAGCTCCGAACGCACCTGCGCGATGCGGGCCAGAACCTTGGACCGCAGATCGCCGGGGACCGGGTCGCAGCCGCAGTGCTTGGCCACGAGCGCCTTGACGGCCTTGTCGAGGTCGTACTCCTTGAGGCAGGGGCCGCACTCCTCGAGGTGCACGCGGATCTCGACCACGCTTCCCTCCGTCAGCTCGCCGTCGAGGTAGGCGTAGACCTTGTCCAGCACTTCACGACAGTCGGTGTCGTGCGGCTTGCCACAGCTCATTTCGACCCCTCCGCCGGGACCAGCCCGCGCTCGCGAGCGTAGTCTTCCAGCAGTCCGCGAAGCTGCCTGCGCCCGCGATGCAACCTTGACATCACGGTGCCGATCGGGGTGCCCATGATGTCGGCGATCTCCTTGTACGGGAAGCCCTCGACGTCGGCGAGGTAGACCGCGATCCGGAACTCCTCGGGGAGCTCGGCCAGCGCCTGCTTGATGTCACCGTCAGGAAGGTGCTCCAGCGCCTCGACCTCGGCCGACTTCAGCCCGCTCGAGGTGTGCGACTCGGCGCGGGCGAGCTGCCAGTCCTCGATCTCCTCGGTGCCGGACTGCTTGGGCTCGCGCTGCTTCTTGCGGTAGCTGTTGATGAAAGTGTTGGTCAGGATCCGGTAGAGCCACGCCTTGAGGTTCGTGCCCTCCTGGAACTGGTGGAACGATGCGAACGCCTTGGCGAAGGTCTCCTGTAGCAGGTCCTCCGCGTCCGCAGGGTTCCGGGTCATCCGGAGCGCGGCGGAGTAGAGCTGGTCGAGGTAAGGCATGGCTTCACGCTCGAACCGCTCACTTCGCTGTTCCAGAGTCTCCGCGCCTGTCGCGGGCACCGGACCCACCCCCCTAAGATCACCGGTGGCCGGCTGTCGCGGTACACCGTACTCAGGGGAGAATACCCGCTCGTCAGCGACCGGTCCGTCACCGGGGAGGGGTTCGAGCAATGTGAGCATGCTCGTCGCAACACGCCCGCACCCTTGTCTGTTCCCGCAAGATAGAAGGTGACGAACGACCCGGTGCGGGGAAAACCATACGTACCGGCTGGTAGCCATTTCCCGGAACCCAGGAGTCGCGTGTGCTGCCCATTCCGGCCGAGGAACTGAACGGCTCAGGGACTCTCGGGCCGTACTGGACCTTCTACCGCGCCGTTGTCGCCGAGCAGCTGACCCGGTGGCTCCCCGAGAAACCCTCCGTGGTGCTCGACCTGTCGGGTGGCCGCGGGCGCTGGTCCGGGCAGGCCGCCAGGGCCGGGCACCGCGTGATCGAGCTGATCGACTTCCGCCGCACGCTGACGGACCCGCAGCCGAGGATGACCGACCAGCAGTCGCGCCTGCGCGACATGGACCTGCATGACACGGAGCGGGTGCGCCAGGTGCGCGCCGACGACCTGGCGTGCCTGCCGGACGAATGCGTGGACGCGGTGGTCGCCGAGGAACGCGCCATGTCGATCGAGCTGATGGCCGAGTCGGTGATGGGCGACGTGGCCCGGGTGCTGCGGCCCGGCGGCCGGGCGCTGGTCTGCGTCGACTCGCTGGTGCTGGGCATGGCGATCCTGGCCGAGCAGGGGCAGTGGCAGCACCTGCGGCAGACGGGCGAGGTCATGCTGGTGCCCTGGCCCGACGGCAGCATCACCCGCTGCTTCAGCAGCGCGCAGTTGCGCGAGCTGCTGGCCGGCGCCGGCCTGGAGGTGGAGTGGGTACGGCCGCGCACGGTGCTGTCGCCCTCCACCGTCGACCACGTGCTCGGCTCCGACGCGCGGGCGCTGACCTGGCTGGTGCGCACCGAGCTCGACGCGCACCCGGACGACGACGACACCGTCGGCATCCACCTGGTGGCCAGCGTCGTCAAGAAGTAGCGGCGGCGCGGCCGGTCGGCGGTCGGTCAGCGATCAGCCGGCGATCGGAGGTCGGCCGGCGATCAGCAGTCGGCCGGCGATCAGCGGCGGCGTTCCTGCTTGCTCTGGCAGCCGACGCACCGCGCCGCCTCCGGCCGGGCCTCCAGGCGGCCCTCCGGCACCGGCTTGCCGCAGTCGACGCACATGCCGTACGTGCCCTCCTCCAGCCGCTTGAGCGCCTCGATCACCGCCCTGCGCTGGGTGGTGGCGACGGTCAGCATGGCCTGGGCGCGGTCGGCGTCGGTCAGGTCCGAGCCCGCGTCGGCCGCCGAGTGCTCGCGGATCGCGACGGGGTCACCCTGCAGCACCCCGATCGAGCGGTCCAGGTCCGCGAGCATCTTCTCCAGCCGCTCATGAGCGGTCGTGTCGTCCACGAATCCGCACCTCCGGGTGAGGGAAGGGGGGCAACCCGCAGCGGGACTCCCCGGAGATCCCGCTCGGCGCATTAATGGGGCATTCTGTGGCGGTGACTCCGGGTGAACGGATGCATCGCTTTCCTGACCGAATGCCCACAACACGAGGTTTTTACACCTTTACGAAAGGGCGGCCTGCTCTTCCGGTGGAAGGGGTTTGATGAGGTCGGGACCGTTGTTCCGGACATTGTTCACGTCCGTGGACACGGGCACCGCGGTCAGCCGCCCGGGATCGGCCGGCACCAGCAGCCCCGACACCTGGTCGGCGTCGGTGAGCTGGGGGTCGAGCCATTCGGCCCAGCGCTCCCGCTCGATCATCATGGGCATCCTGTCGTGGATGCGGCCGAGGTCGTCCTCGGCGTCCGTGGTGATGACCGTGCAGGTCACCAGCCATTTGAGCGGATCGTCGTCGTCGCGGCCCTTGTCCTTCCAGAACTCGTACAGGCCCGCCATGGCCAGCACCCCGCCGTCCGCCGGATGGATGAAGTACGGCTGCTTTTTCTTCTTGTCGCCCTCGACCGGCATCCACTCGAAATAGCCGTCGGCCGGCAAAAGGCACCTGCGCTTGGCGAACGCCTGACGATAGGACGGCTTCTCGGCCACCGTCTCGATCCTGGCGTTGATCATCCGCGAGCCGACGGACGGGTCCTTGGCCCAGGCCGGGACCAGACCCCACTTGACGACCCGCAGCTGCCGCACCGCGCGCTCGGCGTCCTTCGGCACCCGGCTGAGGACGGCATAGACGTTCTTGGTCGGCGCGACGTTGTAGTCGGGCCCGAGCTCGGTGTCCGGGTCGCCGTCCTGCTCGACCTGGAACTCCTCCAGCAGCTCGTGCTTCTTGCGCGCCGACGCGTATCTACCACACATGACTACACACTGCCACGAAAGAATGGCGCAGACGACTTCCGAACGCATGTCCGGGACTTTTCAGCCGTCCCCGACGGGGCTTTTCCAGCCGTCCCCGATGAGGTAAGCAGGCGCCATGAAGGCTTTCCAGCTCGTAGCGCCGGGCAAAGCGGAGATCACCGAGGTGGACGTCCCCGAGCCGGGTCCGGGCGAAGTGCTGCTGGAGGTCACCGGATCCGGCGTGTGCCACTCCGACCTGCACCTCCTCCACGTGGAGGGGCTCCCCTTCCCGATGACGCTCGGCCACGAGCCGGCCGGGCGGGTGGCCGCCGCCGGCCCCGACGTGACGGGCTGGGACACAGGCGCCACCGCGATCGGCTACCTCGCCTGGGGGTGCGGCGTGTGCCGCCAGTGCGCCGTCGGCGCCGAGAACGTCTGCGAGCGCTTCCCCCGCGCCTTCCCGCCCGGCCCCGGCCTCGGTTATCCCGGCGCGATGGCCGAGTACATGCTCTTCCCCGCGCGGGCGCTGGTCCCGCTCGGCGACCTCGACCCCGTCGAGTCGGCTCCGCTGGCCGACGCCGGGCTCACGCCGTACCACGCCATCGTCCGCTCGCGCGACCTGCTCACGCCCTCGGCGACCGCCGTGGTGATCGGCGTGGGCGGGCTCGGGCACATGGCGGTGCAGATCCTGCGCGCCGTCACCGGCAGCAGGATCGTCGCGGTGGACGTGGACCCGGCCCGGCTGCGGGCGGCCCGCACCTACGGCGCGGACGAGGCGCTCGTGTCCGACGGCGACGTCACGGCCGCGATCCTGGACCTGACCGGCGGGGTCGGCGCCGACGTGGTGCTCGACTTCGTCGGCTCCCAGGCCACCATGGCGATCGGCGCCGCGACCATCGCGTCGTACGGCGACCTGGCGGTGGTCGGGCTGGCCGGCGGCACGCTGGCCTTCGGCGGGGAGATCACCGCCCGGGGGCTGCCCTGGGGCGTCACGGTCAGCACGCCGTACGGGGGCACGCGGCGCGACCTGCACGAGGTGCTCGCGCTGGCCCGGCAGGGCCGCATCAAGGCCCAGGTCGAGCGGCACCCGCTGGCGGACGCGGCGGCCGTGCTCGACCGCCTCGAAGCGGGCCAGGTCCAGGGCCGCGCGGTCCTGATCCCCTGACCACGGGCAGCCCGTATGGTCCCGCCTCCCGGGCCGGTACCGGCCCGTACGGTCCCGATCCCCCGCCGCGGGCTGCTCCGATCGCCGGCCGCGCGCAGTCGTGCGGCGGGTCATCCCCAGTAGGCTTTGACCATGCCCGCACCGCACTGGCCCGCGCCCACCGCGACCGCTCCCGTGGCCGCGTCGATCGACCTGCCCGGCTCCAAGTCCGTGACCAACCGGGCGCTGCTGCTCGCCGCGCTCGCCGACGGCCCGGGCGTGGTGCGCAGGGCGCTGCGCAGCCGCGACGCCGACCTCATGGTGAGCGCGCTGCGCGCGCTGGGCACCACCCTGACCTCGTCGAACGAGACCGCGGCCGCCGTCGACTGGCAGGTGACCCCCGGCCCGGTGCGCGGCGGCGCGAGCATCGACGCGGGCCTGGCGGGCACGGTCATGCGCTTCGTGCCGCCGATGGCGGCGCTGGCCGACGGCCCGGTCTCCTTCGACGGCGACCCGCACGCCCGCAAGCGCCCGATGGGCCCCATCCTCGACGGCCTGCGCGCCCTGGGCGCCCGCGTCGACAACGACGCCCTGCCGTTCACCGTCGAGGGCCCGCTGGCGGGTGGCGAGGTCACGCTGGACGCGTCGGGCTCGTCGCAGTTCGTCTCGGGGCTGCTGCTGGCGGCGGCGCGCTTCGAGAAGGGCGTCACGATCCGCCACGTCGGCCCGCCGGTGCCCTCGCAGCCGCACATCGAGATGACGATCCAGATGCTCAGGGCGGCCGGCGTCACGGTCGACGACCACGAGCGCGACGTGTGGCGGGTCGAGCCCGGCCCGATCGCGGCCGGAGACCTGACCGTCGAGCCCGACCTGTCCAACGCCGCCCCCTTCCTGGGCGCGGCCCTGGTCACCGGCGGCACGGTCACCGTCCCCGGCTGGCCGCTGGAGACCACGCAGCCGGGCGACGCGCTGCGCGGCCTGCTCACCTCGATGGGCGCCACGGTCAGGCTGATCCCCGGCGACGACAACGGCACCGGCTCCGGCACGCTCACCCTGACCGGCGGCGGGCGGGTCGAGGGCATCGACGCCGACCTGCACGAGGTGGGTGAGCTGACGCCCACGATCGCCGTCCTGGCCGCCCTGGCCGGCTCCCCGTCCCGGATCAGGGGCGTCGCCCACCTGCGCGGCCACGAGACCGACCGCCTGTCGGCCCTGGTCACCGAGATCAACCGGCTGGGCGGCGACGCGGAGGAGACCGCCGACGGCCTGATCGTCCGCCCGCGCCCGCTGCGCGGCGGCGTCTTCCACAGTTACGACGACCACCGCATGGCCACGGCCGGAGCGGTCGTCGGCCTGACGGTGCCCGGCGTCGAGGTGGAGAACATCGCGACGACGGCCAAGACACTGCCCGAGTTCGTCCAGATGTGGACGGCCATGCTGGACTCCCGATGACGGCCCCCGGCCCAGGACCGTACACACGCCTCCAGCGTCCCCCCAGGAGGCCGCAGCCGGGCCGGGAAGCCCGTACGGGCATGGCGGCGCGATGGGCGGGCACAAACCCCGCTGAAGGCCCGTACGAGGGAGCGGCAGCCGCCGCCGTCCCCAGGGACCGGGCAACGGGCGGACATTCAGGTCACCTCCCCCAGGGTGGGCGGGCCGACGGTGGGAGCGAACGCATGGGAGCAGGCCGCTGAGGAAGCGGGAGTACGACGAGGACGACGTACGGGTCAGGCCGGGCAAGGGCTCGCGGCCACGGACCCGCATCAGGCCTGCGCACGAGGACGCCGTGGAGGGCTTCGTGGTCGCCGTCGACCGCGGCCGCTACACCGCGCTCGTCGAGCCGGAGCGGGTCAAGGGCCAGAAGCGCAAGCAGCCGCAGCGGCACCTGGTGGTCGCGATGAAGGCGCGTGAGCTGGGCCGCAAGGGCATCGTGGTCGGCGACCGGGTGGCGCTGGTCGGCGACGTCTCGGGCCGCCCCGACACCCTGGCCCGGGTCGTACGGGTGGAGCCGCGCACGTCGATGCTGCGGCGCTCCGCCGACGACACCGAGGACACCGACGGCATCGAACGCCCGGTCGTCGCCAATGCCGACCAGCTGGTCATCGTGACCGCGCTCGCCGACCCGCCGCCCCGGCCGCGGATGATCGACCGGATCCTGGTGGCGGCGTTCGACGCGGAGATCGACCCGCTGCTCTGCCTGACCAAGTCCGACCTCGCGCCGCCCGACGAGCTGGTGGCCCTGTACGAGCCGCTGGAGGTGCCCCACGTCATCGTGCGCAAGGGCGGCGACCTGGACGAGCTGCGCGAGCACCTGACCGGACGGATCAGCGTGCTGGTCGGTCACTCGGGCGTGGGCAAGTCCACCCTGGTCAACGCGCTCGTCCCGGACGCCAACCGGGCCGTCTCGCACGTCAACGCCGTCACCGGCCGCGGCCGCCACACCTCGACGTCCGCGGTCGCGCTCGAACTGCCCGACGGCGGCTGGATCATCGACACCCCCGGCGTGCGCAGCTTCGGGCTGGCCCACGTGGCGGTGGAGACGGTGCTGGCGGCCTTCCCCGACCTGATCGAGGGCACGATCGAGTGTCCCAAGGGCTGCACCCACCTGGACGCCGACTGCGCGCTCGACGCCTGGGTGGCGGCGGGCCACGCCGACCCCGTCCGCCTGGAGTCGCTGCGCCGCCTGCTGTCCATCCGCGAAGGCGCCCCCGACACCCGCGAGACCGCCCAGGACGACACGACCGCTCCATGACGTGCCCCGACCCCGTCCCCACCGCCAGAAACCGGACTTATCAGAAAAGGGGCCCCACCGGTGACTGATGTCAAGCGGGCAAGTCACGGTAGCGTGGCACATCGTGCAGGGTTATAACGATGATCTACGGCTGGCTCACGTCATGGCGGACGCCGCCGACGACATGACCATGCGACGGTTCAAGGCGGTCGACCTCAAGGTCGACACCAAGCCGGACCTGACGCCGGTCAGCGACGCCGACCGCGCCGTCGAGGAGGCCATCCGCGGCACCCTGCGACGGGCCAGGCCACGGGACGCGGTGGTCGGCGAGGAGTTCGGCAAGACGGGCTGGGGCGCCAGGTCGTGGATCATCGACCCGATCGACGGCACGAAGAACTACGTGCGCGGCGTCCCGGTGTGGGCGACGCTGATCGCGCTGATGGAGTACGGCAAGGTCGTGGTGGGCCTGGTATCGGCCCCGGCGCTGGGCAAGCGCTGGTGGGCGGCGACCGAGGGCGGCGCCTGGACCGGCCGCAGCCTGGCCAAGGCCAGCCGGATGCGCGTCTCCTCGGTGTCCGACCTGCAGGACGCGTCGTTCTCGTACAGCAGCTTCGGCGGCTGGGAGAAGATGGGCAAGCTGGACAACTTCCTCGACCTGAGCCGGGCCTGCTGGCGGACCCGCGCGTACGGCGACTTCTGGTCGCACATGATGGTCGCGGAGGGCTCGGTGGAGGTGTCCGCCGAGCCGGAGCTGTCGCCTTGGGACATGGCCGCGCTGACGGTGATCGTCCAGGAGGCGGGCGGCGTCTGGACGGACCTCGCGGGCGTGCCGGGGCTGGAGGGCGGCAGCCTGGTCTGCACCAACGGCACCCTGCACGACGAGGTCCTCAGACGGCTCAACGCCTGAACGGCTCTGGCGCGCCTCACCGCCTGAACGGCGCTCACCTCACGCGCCTCATCGCCTGAACGGCTCTTCACAGGGCGAGCACGCGCCTCACCGCCTTCATCAAGCTGTCGCGATATGTCCCGCCATAGAGCACGACGTGCACCAGCAGCGGATGCAACTGGTGCAGCGGCACCCGCTCCCGCCACCCGTCCGCCAAGGGGAACTCCTCCCCGTACGCCCCCATGATCCGCTCCAGGTAGGGCGCCCCGAACAACGCCAGCATCGCCAGGTCCGTCTCCCGGTGCCCGCCATGGGCGGCCGGGTCGATGAGCACCCCGCGCCCCCGCGACCAGAGCACGTTCCCGCTCCACAGGTCCCCGTGGACGCGCGCCGGCGGCTCCGGCCGCCCGGTCACCTCGGCGAACCGCTCCACGGCCCGTTCGATCGCCGCCACGTCCTGGGCGGGCAGCCGCGCCCGCCGTACGAACGGCAGCACCCGGCGGGAGGCGTAGAACGACGGCCAGTCCGCGGCCGGCGAGTTGTCCATGGGCAGGTCGGCGATGAAGCCGGGCCAGGGCGCGCCGAACCGCGGAGCCCCGGCCCGGTGCAACCGCGCGAGGTCGCGCCCGAACCGTTCGGCGGCCCGCGCGGACGGCTGTTCGACCGGCACCCACGACAGGACGAGCCGCTCCATGGACGCCTCGATCACCGAGGGGACGGCGACGACCTCGCCCAGCCACCGCAGCCCTTCGGCCTCGGAGATGAACAAAGGAGAAACGGCTCCGGTCTTCGCGAACACCTCCCGCCCGTCCTCCAGCACGCCCCGCTGGAGCCGCCAGCCGTGGGAGGCGCCCAGGTCCTCAGTCGATCTCATCGGCGATGTGCTTCGCGACGCCTTCGGAGGCGGCCTCGACCAGCCGCAACACCTCTTCGAAGCCCTCCGGCCCACCGTAGTAGGGATCGGGCACCTCGGCCCCTTCGGGCGCGTCCGGGTCGAACGACCGGAACAGCCGCACCTCGACCTCTCCGGGCGCCATCCTGCGCAGGAACCGCAGGTTGTCCCGGTCCATGGCCAGCACCAGGTCGTACCGGTCGAACCAGTCGGCGGTGAACTGCCTGGCCCGGTGGTCGGAGCCGTCGTACCCGTGGTCGGCCAGCGTGCGCAGGGCGCGGGAGTCCATGGGGCCGCCGGCGTGCCAGCCGCCGGTGCCCGCGCTGTCGACGGCCACCCGGTCCCCGAGGCCGTGACCGGCGAGGGTCTTCCTGAGCACGGTCTCCGCCATGGGCGAGCGGCAGATGTTCCCCATGCAGACGAGGCAAACGCGATAGGTCATACGTCCCATCATGAGGGTGACCAGGGCCGTTCACCGAACGTTCAGCTTGCCGGGGGGTTTGAGTCACTTTGCCTGCGTACTTTCGTGGCGACTAAGGATCGAAGTGGGAGGAACCCAACCGTGAAGTATGCAGGCCGGCTCGCCGCCGTCGCCGTCGTCGGCGCGCTCTCGCTCGCTGCGTGCGGCACAGACAACAACGCCCCGGCTGACGCCGCCGGCAGCACCGCCGCCGCCACGGCTTCCGCGGGCAACGACAACGCTCTGAGCGGCACGATCAACGCCGCCGGATCGTCCGCACAGGCCAACGCGATCGACCAGTGGAAGAAGGACTTCCAGGGCAAGAACCCGGGGGTCAGCCTGAACTACCAGCCCAGCGGCTCGGGCGCGGGCGTCCAGGCGTTCATCCAGGGGACGGTCGCCTTCGCGGGTTCCGACTCGGCCCTGAACGAGGAGAAGGGCGAGCCCGCCCAGGCCGACGGCCGGTGCAAGACCGGCAAGGCCATCAACATCCCGATGGTGACCGGCCCGATCGCGGTCGTCTACAACCTGCCGGGCGTGGACGGCATCCAGTTGGCCCCCAAGACGCTCAGCGCCATTTTCAGCGGCAAGGTCACCAAGTGGGACGACGCGGCCATCAAGGCCGACAACCCGCAGGCCAAGCTGCCCGCCACGCCCATCCAGGCGTTCCACCGCGCCGATGAGTCGGGCACCAGCGACAACTTCACCAAGTTCCTCAAGGGCACCGCCGACTGGCCGTACGAGCCGGCCAAGGCGTGGCCGGCCGAGGCCAAGGGACAGGGCGCCAAGGGCTCCGACGGCATCGCCTCCTCGGTGAAGGGCGCCGAGGGCTCGATCAGCTACGTCGAGATGTCGTTCGCCGACAACTCCCAACTGCAGAAGGCCAAGGTCGCCAACGGCTCGGGCGAGTTCGTCGAGCTGACCGCCGACAGCGCGGCCAAGACGATCGAGACCGCCGAGATCAAGGGCACCGGCAACGACCTCAAGCTGAGCATCGACTACGCCACCAAGACTGCGGGCGCGTACCCGATCGTCCTGGTGACGTACGAGATCACGTGCGAGAAGGGCCTGCCCGAGGACCAGTCCAAGCTGGTCAAGGCCTTCCTCACCTACACGGCCAGCGACGAGGGCCAGGCCGCGCTGAAGGACCTGGGCTACGCCCCCCTCGCCGGGGACCTGCTGGCCAAGGTCCGCACGGCCATCGAGGCGATCGCCTAACACCCGATGACCACCAACCTCCGTACCCGTGACGGCGGACCGGCCACGAGCCGGCCCGCCTCGCGGCGCAGCCATGGTGAAGGACCCTTCAGGTACGCCTCCACCGGCGCGGGGATCATCCTGCTGGCGATCATGGCGGCCATCGCCGTGTTCCTCATCAGCGAGGCGATCCCCGCCCTGCAGGCGAACAAGGGGCACTTCCTCACCGAGCTGACCTGGGACCCCAACGGCAGCCAGGTCTTCGGCATCGGCGCCCTGGCGTTCGGTACCGTGCTCAGCTCGGCGATCGCGCTCGTCATCGCGACCCCCATCGCGGTCGGCGTGGCGCTGTTCATCTCCCACTACGCGCCCCGCCGCCTGGCCGGGCCGCTCGGTTACCTGGTGGACCTGCTCGCCGCCGTGCCCAGCGTGGTGTACGGACTGTGGGGCGTGGCCTTCCTGGTGCCGCTGCTGATCACCCCGTCGAAGTGGCTCAACGAGAACCTCGGCTGGTTCCCGCTGTTCGCCGGTGAGGGCGCGATCGGCGGCAAGACCATGCTCGCCGGCGGCATCGTCCTGGCGATCATGATCCTGCCGATCATCGCGGCCATCTCCCGCGAGGTGTTCCTCCAGGCTCCCAAGATGAACGAGGAGGCGGCGCTCGCGCTCGGCGCCACCCGCTGGGAGATGATCAGGATGGCCGTGCTGCCGTTCGGCCGCCCGGGTGTCATCAGCGCGGCGATGCTCGGCCTCGGCCGGGCGATGGGCGAGACCATCGCGGTCGCGCTGATCTTCCCCGCCACGTTCGGCATCAGCATCCAGATCCTCACCCCGAACGGCAACAGCATCGCGGCCAACATCGCCAACGGCTTCGGCGAGGCCACTCCGATCGGCCGCGGCGCGCTGATCGCCTCCGGTCTGGTGCTGTTCGTCATCACCCTGCTCGTCAACATAGCGGCCCGCATGGTCATCAACCGCCGCAAGGAGTACGCGAGGGCCGCCGCATGACCACCACCACAACCTCGACGATCCAGCACATCTCCACCGGCCGGCGCGTCAAGGACAAGCTCGTCCAAGGGCTGGTCTACCTGGCGTTCGGCCTGGCCGTCGTCCCGCTCGTGTCCGTGCTCTGGCTGGTCATCCAGAACGGCCTGGCCCGCTTCGACATGGAGTTCCTCACCCACTCGATGCGGAACATCGGCGCCCGCGACGCGGGCGGCGGCGCCTACCACGCCATCGTCGGCACGCTGGAGCAGGTCCTGCTGGCCTCGGCCATCTCCGTCCCCATCGGGCTGCTGACCGCGATCTACCTGGTCGAGTACGGCAACGGCGGCCGGTTGAGCCGGGCCATCAGCTTCTTCGTGGACGTCATGACCGGCATCCCGTCGGTGGTGGCGGGCCTGTTCATCCTGGCGTTCTGGATCCTGGTCCTGGGCATGCCGTTCTCCGGCTGGGCCGGCGCCATGGCGGTGTCCATCCTCATGATGCCGACCGTGGTCAGATCGGCCGAGGAGATGCTCCGCCTGGTGCCGACCGACCTGCGCGAGGCCTCGTACGCGCTGGGCGTGGCCAAGTGGCGCACCATCGTGAAGGTCGTGCTGCCGACCGCGCTGACCGGCATCATCACCGGCGTCATGCTGGCCGTGGCGCGGGTCGCGGGCGAGACCGCGCCGGTGCTGCTGACCGTCTTCTTCACCGACTCCATCAACTTCGACCCGTTCAGCGGGCCGCAGATGTCGCTTCCCCTCTACGTCTTCGACCAGGCAGGACGTCCCAACGACACCGCCATCGACCGTGCGTGGACCGGAGCGCTCACGCTCATCCTGATCGTCATGCTGCTCAACCTGGTGGCGCGTCTGATCGCCTGGTGGCGTTCGCCCGCCAGGGGCCGATAGGGGGTACAAGCCGCTATGTCCAAGCAAATCCAGGTTTCTGGCCTGGACGCCTACTACGGGGCGCACAAGGCCATCGAGGACGTCTCGATGACCATCGAGCCGCGTTCCATCACCGCGTTCATCGGCCCCTCCGGCTGCGGCAAGTCGACGTTCCTGCGCACCCTGAACCGCATGCACGAGGTCATCCCCGGCGCGCGCGTGGAGGGCAAGGTCCTGCTCGACGGCGAGGACCTGTACGGGAGCACCGTCGCGCCCGTCTCGGTCCGCCGCATGATCGGCATGGTCTTCCAGCGCCCGAACCCGTTCCCCACCATGTCGATCTACGAGAACGTGGCCGCCGGCCTCCGGCTCAACGGCCGCGTGGCGAAGTCGCAGCTCGACGGCATCGTCGAGGAGTCGCTGAAGGGCGCCAACCTCTGGAACGAGGTCAAGGACCGCCTCGGCAAGCCCGGCGCGGGCCTGTCCGGTGGCCAGCAGCAGCGGCTCTGCATCGCCCGGGCCATCGCGGTCAAACCGCAGGTCCTGCTGATGGACGAGCCGTGCTCGGCGCTCGACCCGATCTCCACCCTGGCCATCGAGGACCTGATGGCCAAGCTGAAGGACGAGTTCACGATCGTGATCGTCACCCACAACATGCAGCAGGCCGCCCGGGTCAGCGACAGGACCGCCTTCTTCAACCTCGCCGCGCAGGGCAAGCCCGGCAAGGTGGTCGAGATGGACGAGACCTCTCGCATGTTCACCAACCCCACCGAGAAGGCGACCGAGGACTACATCACAGGACGCTTCGGCTGATGATCCACCAGCAGGCGGCATCCACGGTGAACGGGGACACGAGGACGAAGCCAATCCTGCTCATAGCCGACCCCGACACGGGGGTCGTCGAGGATGTGTCCACCGCGCTCGAACACGAGGGGGTGGCCGTCACTGGCGCCCCCGACGGCGCCCAGGGCCTGATCCAGGCCGGGGCGCTGCAGCCCGACGTGGTGCTCGTCTCGGCCACGCTGCCCGTCATCGGCGCCGTCGACTTCGTCCGCGCGGTACGGCTCTCCCGGGCCGTGCCCGTGCTGCTCGGCGTCGGTGAGGGGCACGCCGAGCAGGCCGTCCAGGCGCTCGCGGCCGGCGCCGTCGCCTGCGTCGCCCGGCCGTACCGGGTGCCCGAGCTGCTGCCGTTCATCCACGCGGCCTCCCCCGAGGGCCGCAAGGTGCTGGTCGTGGGCGACGTCGAACTGGACGTGCAGGCCTACCAGGTACGGGTGGACGGCCGGATCGTGCACCTGCCGCTGCGGGAGTTCGAGCTGCTGCAGTACCTGATGCGCAACGCCGACCGCACGGTCACGCGCGAGCAGATCATGCGGCACGTATGGCAGACAGTGTCCAGCACCTCGACGAACACGATCGCGGTGCACGTCAAGCGGCTGCGGGCGCGGCTGGGCGACGACGAGGATGAGCTGATCCAGACGGTACGCGGCGTCGGCTACCGCCTGGTCACCCCGGCCGTCGCACCATGACCACCCGCCCAGCTGCTGCTTGGCGGATTCGCAGCCGTTTTGTCGGACTCACAGCTGCTTGCACGAGCGGAACGACTTCATGATCCGCTCGGCGACGCCCTCGACGGTGGCGATGCCCTGACCGGTGTCGCCATTGTTCTCGGTCAGCACGGCGACGGCGTAGTCATGCCCTTCCTCCCGCAGCAGACCGGCGCTGATGATGGCCCAGCGCTCGTTGGACACGTGCTTCAGCCAGCCGTTCTTCAGCGCCACCTTGTCGCCCTTGCACCTGGCCGCGCTGATGCCCCAGTCCTGGCCGTCGATCACCTTGCCCATCAGCTTGAGCACCTGCGCGCGGTCCTTGGCCTTGAGCGGGCTCTTCGACGACACCAGGCCCTTCATCAGGCGGACCTGGTCCTCGGCCGAGGTCCTGGTGATGCCCCAGCAGTACAGGTCGACGCAGTTGCCCGGAACGCCCTGCGTGTGACGCAGCCCGTACTTCCTGCCCGCCTTCGTGAACCCGGGCGCACCCCCGATGCGCAGCCAGAGGCGGTCGGCGGCATGGTTGTCGCTGTAGCGGATCATGAGGTCGGCGTCCCGCCGGGTGGCCTTCGACAGCTTGCTCCAGGGGGTCTTGAGCAGCAGGGCCATGAGGATCTGGACCTTGGCGGTGCTGGCGGTGATCATCCGCTCGCCGCGGTGGTAGCGGTAGAGACGCCCGTCGGTGAGGTCCTTGACCATGGCCGTGACGGGCCCCGGCCGGCCCGCCAGGAACCGGTCGAGCCGCTTGGTGATCTTCTTCGCCGGCACCGGCTTGGGCTTCTTCTTCACGGCGGCCTGCTGCTTGGTGGCAGGGCGCTGCTCGACAACGACCGGCTGCCCTGGCTGCCCTGGCTGCCCTGGCTGCCCTATGGCGAACGGCTGCTGAGTGCCAGGCAGCTGCCGCACGGCGAGCCACCGCTTCCCGGCACGCTGCCGGCTCGTAGCGGCAAGCTCCGGCCGCCGCTGCCGTGAGGGCCCGAACCGCTCGGGCTGCTGTTCCGAGGGCCCGGCCTCCTCGGGCTGCTGCTGTCGCGAGAGCCCGAGCCGCTCCCGCTCACTCTCGACAGTCCGCCGCTCGGCCGCCTGGAACGTGACAGACAGCCGGACGGCGTCGGACGAACGCGTGTCCGACGCCGCTCCTATGGCCAGCGGCAACAAGAAGATCGCCGCCACGACCATCCGGGCCACGACTGTGACCACGCTGGAGGGCACCCCGACACCTCTCCCCGCGATCATTCGTGAATTATCACGAATGAGAAAGAAGGGTCGCTAGTGGCCAGCGGCAAGCAGTTTGTGAACTATGTCGTCGTCACAGGTGTCCCAGAAGCCGCCCACGACGTCCTCCAGGTGCTGGAGCGAGTCCGCCCGGAACAACACGTCCTGATATTTCGTGATGTCGTAGTGCGTGGTGCCCATGGCACTTAGATCCAGCGGCCTGATGTCCATGCCGCGAAACTCCTCGATCTCCCCGTACGACGACAGGATCCCCGCCCCGTACGCCTTGAGCTCCGCGCCCTCCAGCATCACCCCGAACTCCAGCGTGAACCAGAACACCTTCGACACGAACTGCAGCGCCGCATCGGTCTCCACCCTGCGCGCGGCCGCTCCCGCCAGGCGGTAGAGCGCGGCGTACCGGTCGTTGGCCAGCGCGTTGGCGTGCCCGATCACCTCGTGCACGATGTCGGGCTCCGGCGTGTAGAACGGCACCGAGTGGTGGCGGATGTACTGGGTCGAGTGGAAGTACCCGTCCGCCAGCACCCCGTAGAAGTCCCGCAACGGCACCAGCCCGGCCGCCGGCAGATACCGGAACCCCGTCAACGGCTCCAGCAGCTGGGAGACCTCCTCCAACTGCGGGATCCGATCCTGCGGCAACCCCAGCCTCGTGACACCCGCCAGGTATTCGGCCGTCGCGTACTTGGCGTGCTTGACCGCCAGCTCCCTGGTGACCAGCGCCCAGACCTCGTGCTCCTGCTCGGTGTACTCGGCCAGCGGGATCGGCGTCCCGCGCTCGTGGTTCACCGCCAGCCCGGCGATCGCGTTGCGCCGCGCCCGGTACACCGGATCGGCGAACCCCGGATGAGACGCCGACAACTCAACCACCACCGAGCCATCCTCCTGGGCGGCAACCGGGGCGAAGTATTGCGCTTCCTCAAACATGACACCGATAACAGCAAGCTTCGCTTTTCCTGGCAAGAGCGCCCAGTTTTCCTGCACGATACGCTGGATTTCGTACGACAAGATCCGTCATTCCTGTACGAACCGCACAGCCCGCCGAAGGGACGCTTATGGACGATCTGGACACCCGATTGCTCGTCACCATGCGCGCCCACCCCCGCATCGGCCTCACCGAACTCGCCCGCCTCCTCGGCGTCGCCCGCGGCACCGTGCAGGCCCGCGTCGACAAGCTCACCGGCCGCGGCGTGATCGTCGACTTCGGCCCCACCGTCTCCACCTCCCGCGCCGGCTTCCCGATCCTGGCGTTCGTCTCCCTCCAGATCGCCCAGGGCCGCCTGAACGAAGCCGTCGAAGCACTGCGCGTGGTACCCCAGATCCTGGAGGTGTACGGGACGAGCGGGCAGCACGACCTACTCTGCCGCGTGGTCGCCCGAAGCACCGACCACCTGCAGGAGGTCATCGCCCGCATCCTGGCCTCACCGGCGGTGCAGCGCACGGACACGACGATCGCCCTCTCCAGCCAGATCCCGTACCGCGTCGAACCCCTGCTGGAGACGGCCACCCGAGACACCTAGCCTCCAAACTCGCCACACCTGCCCGGCGTCGTTCCTCGGCCACACCCCACGTTCCTTGGCCACGCCCCGCCCAGCCTCACCCCACGCCCGGCTTCGCTCCCCACCGCCCTCCTACTCCTGCCGCACTTCGCCCGGCTTCGCTCCTCGGCCGTACACGCCCACTTTCACTCCCCGCTTCGCCTCGCCCTGCTCGCCTCGCCTCGCTCCACTCCGCGCCGACCAACTTCAGGCAGCTCACCCCCTGGCAGCCTCCACGCTCACAGCCGCACCTGCCATCCGCACCCCGCCAATCGTTGTCCTGGACAGGTCCGCTTGAGCAGGTAGCCCCATCCGAACAGCAGCTGCCCTTGTTCACGCACAGAGACCGCTCTACGTGGTTTCCCCGCCTACGAATCTCGCACTGCGGCTAACCTCCGCCCCCTCGCGAGGGTCCGCCCGCCTCTAATGCTGGCTCCGTTTCTGCGATCAGCTCTGCCCGTGAAATGGATCCCCCGTCCGCCCTCTTCAGGCAAGCAGGCCCTCAAGGGGGACGAGATCATCGATGTCGGCGACGCCGACTTACGCGGCATGCCGTAGTGCGCCACGGGCCCCCTGCACTCCCCTTCGCCAGCACCAGGCTGACGAACAATACGAGCATCATCGTCGTCACAGTGCCGAATAGCGGAGCAGTCTTTTCTCACGTGACAAGGCTCGCTCAGACGAGGCTTGAAATCGTCAACCCACGGTACGATCTTCCGCCTGGAACCACGGTCTTAAGCGGCCACAGATACAGGCCCGTAAACGCAGAAAAGGCCCCCACGCTTAGCGTGG
>NZ_JAHKRL010000415.1 GCF_019396405.1 Nonomuraea rhizosphaerae
CACAAAAACCCCCCGCCTGGTGAAAAGGCACCGGCCCGGTGCCCGGGGAAGCGGACACCGGGCCGGCACTGCCCGCTGAACGGTCAGTTGTTCCAGAGGAACTCGTCCCAGCCGTTGTAGTTGCGGCGGTCGCCGTGGCCCCAGTGGCGGTGCCCCCAGCCGTGGTTGCCGCGGTCCCAGCCGTAGTTGCCGCGACCCCAGCCCCAGCGGGAGTCCCGCTTGCAGCTCGAGGCGTCGCGGGTGCCCTGCCAGACGTCCCTGCCGTCGACCCGCTGCCAGGTGGACGCGTCGGTCATGGCACTGCTGCAGTTGTGGCCGACACGGTCATAGTCGTGCCAGTCGCTGGCAGCGGCTGTGCCGGCCATGGACCCGACCATCGCGGCGGCGGCGATCAGCACGCCGCCCGCGGCCATAAGGCCACCTCTCATGATTCCCCCTGTAAACCACGAAGTGATGTTGCCTCATCACTGTATGTAGTAATCGGCGAAGGATCGGGGAGCGCCACGCCCGTACCTTGGAAGGCGCGGAGCGACCCGTCGCGGGGGTACGGTGCGGGCGTGCGCACAGTTTTGCCCCTTGTGTCCGGCGACGGCTTCGAGCTGGCGCGGGTGACCGTACGGGCCGACACCCCCGCCTGGTCGGAGCCCGAGACGGCCGCCGCGCACCGGTTGATGATCGTGCGCAGCGGCGCGTTCCGCGCCAGGACCGGGCGCCACACGCTCCTGGCCGACCCCACCCTCGCCTACGTGGGCGGCCCCGGCGACGAGCAGAGCATCGCCCACCGGCCGGGCGCGCAGGACGTCTGCACGGCCGTGCTCCTGTCCGGGCCGTACGCGGCGGGTCTGCGACAGGGCGCCATCCCCGTGACCGGAGCGGCGGCCCTGGCCCACCGGCTCCTCGTCGCCGCCGCGCGAAGCGCCGCCGACCCTCTGGAACTGGCCGAACGTACCGCCCGGCTGGTCGGCGCCCTGTGCGTCACCGAGTCGGGACGGCCCGCCGGACCGACCGGCTCCCCGCGCGCCGCGGAGCCCCGACCCGCCGGGCCGGGGCGTGCCACCAGGCGGGCGTGGCGGGCGCTCGCCGACGCCGCCAGGGAGCTGCTGGCCCAGAACCCGGGCGACCGGCTCTCCCTCCTCGACCTGGCCCGCGTTCTCGGTTGCTCGCCGCACCACCTGAGCCGCGTCTTCCATCGGGAGACCGGCACCACGCTGAGCCGCCACCGCGCCCGCGTCCGTGCCCTCGCCGCCCTGGACGCCCTCGACGCGGGCGCCGCCGACCTGGCGGGCCTGGCGGCGGACCTCGGCTTCGCCGACCACGCGCACCTGACCAGGACCCTGCGACGGGAGTTCGGTCACACCCCGCGATCACTGCGGGCGGCGCTGGCCGGCTGAGCACGATCGTTCAAGCACGCGGCGCGGAGCCGAGCACGATCGTTCAAGCGCCCGGCCCGGCGCGCGGCGCAGACTCGACGCCATGACCGACATGATCGCCCGCGTGTGGCGGGCCACGACCGGAACGCCGGAGCGCTACCGGCTCGTCTTCGAGGAGGAGGTCCTGCGCGAGCTGGGCGGGGTGCCCGGGTTCCGCGGCGCGTACCTGCTGGCCCGCCCCAGGGACGGGCTGACGGAGATCAGGACCGTCACGCTGTTCGACTCGCCGCAGGCGGTCAGGCGCTTCGCGGGCGAGGACTGGGAGCGGGAGCACGTCACCCCCGCCGCCCGCGCGACCCTGGCCTCCTCCGACCCCATGATCAGGCATTTCACGGTCCTGACCGAACACCGGTGAGGGACGGCTGCCAGCCAATTGCCAGGAACGCTGGGTAACCTCCAGCCGCATGAGCTGGCAGCACAAGGTCAACGCGGCGCTCGGCAAGTACGCCGGCGTCCAGTTCTCGCGGATCGGCAAGCCGACCCCGGAGAGCCCGGCCCGGCCGCCCGCCGATCCGGCCGACAGGCTGCTGAGCGAGCCGGTCTTCATCCTGTCGCCCGTACGGTCGGGCTCCACGCTGCTGCGCGCCATGCTCGACGCCCACTCGCTGATGCACGCCCCGCACGAGCTGCACGTGCGCAGGCTGGGTGTGAGGTTCGGCACACCGCTGGCGGAGCGGGCGATGGACGCGCTCGGCCACAACCAGGCCGATCTGGAGCACCTGCTGTGGGACCGGGTGCTCCACCGCGAGCTGGTCCGCAGCGGCAAGCGGATCATCGTCGACAAGACCCCGGCCAACGCCTTCGCCTACCAGCGCATCGCCACCTGCTGGCCGGACGCCCGCTTCGTCTTCCTGCTGCGCCACCCCGCCTCCATCGCCTCCTCCTGGTACGAGGCCAGCCCCGACAAGCGCACCCGTGAGGAGGCCGCGGCCGACGCGCTGCGTTACATGAAGGCGGTGCAGCGGGCCAGGAAGGCGCTGACCGGCCTGACCGTGCGCTACGAGGACCTGACCGCCGACCCCGAGCGCGAGACTCGGGCGATCTGCGATTTCCTCGGCGTTCCCTGGGAACGGGAGATGCTCACGTACGGCAGGCCCGAGGTGGTGCGGAAAGGACTCGGGGACTGGCAGGACAAGATCCGCTCCGGCAGCGTGCAGCCCGGCCGTGAGCTTCCCCCCTACGAGGAGGTGCCCGAGACGCTCCGGGCCATGTGCCGGAGCTGGGACTACGCATGAAGATCCGATACCTGCTGCTGCACGCCTACGGACAGGGCGGCACGATCCGGACCGTGATCCACCAGGCGAACGCGATGGCCGCGGCCGGTCACGACGTGGAGATCGCCAGCGCGGTGCGGCGGCGCGAGCAGCCCCGCTTCCACCTCGATCCCCGGGTCACGCTGGTGCCCCTGGTGGACCAGCGGAGCGGCGTCCAGCAGGACTCGCTGGGCCGCAAGGTCTGGCGGCGGATGCGCGGCAAGCTCGTCCCCTTCGGGGAGTTCGCCGCCGACTACTTCACCGAAAGGGTGGAGAAGGCGGTCATCGACTACGTCTCCGGCCTGGAGGGCGGCTTCCTCGTCTCGACCCGGCCGGCGCTCAACCTGATAGCCGCCCGCCGCGGCGCCAAGGGCGTCATCAAGATCGCCCAGGACCACATGAACCTGGGCGCCTACCCCGCCACGATCAAGCAGGACATCGCCCGCCACTACGGCCGTTTCGACGCGGTTGTCGTCCTGACCAAGACGAACCAGGTCGAATACCGCATCCTCCTGCCCGGCACGCCCATCGTGCGCATCCCCAACGCCGTGCACGTGTCAGGGGAGGTGTCCAAGCAGCGCAACCCCGTGGTGGTCGCGGCCGGGCGGCTGGTCAAGCAGAAGGGCTTCGACCTGCTCATCCCCGCGTTCCAGCAGGCCTCGAAGGCGCATCCCGACTGGCGGCTGCGCATCTACGGCGGCGGCCCCAGGAAGGCCGAGCTGGCCGGGCTGGTCAGCGAGCTGGGCATGGACGAGCGGGTGCAGCTCATGGGCCGCACCGACCGCCTGGAGGAGAAGCTGGCCGGGGCGTCGGTGTACGCGCTGTCGTCCCGCTTCGAGGGCCTGCCGATGGTGATGATCGAGGCCATGGGGCACGGGCTGCCGGTCGCCGCCTTCGACTGCCCGACCGGGCCCGCCGACGTGCTCACGCCGGGCAAGGACGGCCTGCTGGTGCCGGCCGAGGACGTCGGCGCGCTGGCCGAGGCGCTCGACCGGCTGATGTCCGACCGGCCGCTGCGGGTGCGGATGGGCGCGGCGGCCAAGCGCACGGCCGGCGGCTACTCCCCCGAGGCGGTGATGCCGATGTGGGAGGACCTGTTCTCCGAGCTGGCCGGCGGTGAGCCCATCACCGACAGCTACTGGGGCCGTTAGCGCTGGTTGTCGCGCCGCCACTCGGCGGCGACGCGCTCGACGTCGAAGGGCATCAGGTTGAGCGGCGGCCCCTGCAGGCCGGTCCTGATCGCCCGGCGGATGCGGGCGTTGATCTCCTCGACGATCCGCCGGACCTCGGCCTCCGTCCTGGCGCCCGCCGCCTCCTTGAGGGCCGCCTCCGCGTCCTTGCGCAGGGCGAGCGTCGGGGGCAGCGGCATGCTCAGGCCCTCTTTCTCGACCTTCCTCTTGACCCACCACATCTCGTCGTCGAGCTTGTCGAGATCGGGGATGGGCTTGCCGGTGCCGGGCAGATTGTCGAACTCGCCGCGCTCGGTCGCCTCACGGATCTGCCTGTCGATCCACGACTCGAAGCTCATGCCGCCAGGTTTGCGCTCTGTCATGTACGCCCTCCCTTGACTCCAGGTTATCCGCCGGGTGGGCCGGGGTCGTGGTGAGGGCGCGGCGGGCTTCGGCCGAGGTCGGTGGCGGGCTTCAGCCGAAATCCGTGGCGGCTTCAGTCGAGGTTGTGGCGGGGGGCGAGCGGCGGTCGCCAGCCGAGCATGGCCTCGGTCATCCGGACGGCGGCCACGGTGGCGGGCACGTCGTGCACCCGCAGGATCCGCGCCCCGCGCAGGATGGCGGTGACGTTCGCGGCGATCGTCCCCTCCGTCCGCTCGTTCTGCGGGCGGTCGAGGGTCTCGCCGATGAAGTCCTTGTTCGACAGCGCCACCAGCGTCGGGTAGCCGATCGAGGTGATCTCCTCCAGCCTGCGCATCAGCTCCAGCGAGTGGAAGGTGTTCTTGTTCAGGTCGTGGCCGGGGTCGATGATGATCCGCTCGGGCGCGACGCCCGCGTCCAGCGCGAACCTGACGCGTTCGCGCAGGAAGGCCGCGACCTCCGCCACGACGTCCTCGTACGTCGGCCTGACCACCGCCCGCCCCGGGCCGCCGAGGCTGTGGGTGACGATCACGCTCGCGCCGGTCCCGGCCGCGACCTCGGCCATGCCGGGCTCGCGCAGGCCGTTGGTGTCGTTGATCACGTCGGCCCCGGCCGCCATGGCGGCCTTGGCGACGTCCGCCCGATGGGTGTCGACCGAGATGACGGCGTCCGTCACGCTCCTGATCTCGGCGATGACCGGCACCACCCGGTCGATCTCCTCATCGACGCCGATGCCGGACTGGGCCGCGCTGAAGGCGAACCCGCCGACGTCCACCCAGTCGGCCCCCTGCTCGATCGCCCGCTGGGCCGCCTCGACGGCTCTGGTCAGCTCGAACGTCCGGCCCTGGTCGTGGAAGGAGTTGGGCGTCCTGTTCACGATCGCCATGATCGCCACCTGCCGCGAGAAGTCGAACTCGCGGCGGCCGATCCTGCGGACGGGGTGGACGGCGTCGATCACGATCTCTCCAGCAGGTCGGCCCAGCGGTCCAGGGACCGTACGATCACCGGCAGCACCCGGGCCGCGTGCACGAACTCGGCCCTGGCCCGCCCCGAGGCCGGTGCCAGCTCCAGACTGCCCGCGGCCCACTCCAGCATGCCGCGCAGCAGGCCGGTGAACGCGAGTGTGCCGGCCGCGCCCACCGGGCCGCCGCGCTCGGCGTAGGCGGAGACGGCCGCCGCGACCAGCACCGGCTCGGGCTCGTCGCCGCCCAGGCTGGCGCAGGCCACCAGGAACGCGAAGTGCACCAGCTCCCACCAGGGCGACTCGGGCCCCGCCAGGTCGAAGTCGATCAGGGCCGGGCCGCCGGAGGTGAGCAGGATGTTCCGGAAGCTGATGTCGCGGTGGCAGACCACCATGGGCGGCGCGTTCGCCAGCCCCGCCTCGACGATCGCGGTGGCCTCCCCGGCGGCGGCCAGCAGCTCCCGGGCCTCCTGCCGTCCGACCAGCGCCTCCGCCGCCCCGGCCCGCTCGCGCCACTCGTCCTCGGACAGGAACGCGTACCCCCTGCCGTGCCCGGCGGAGGCGGGCGGGGCCACGTCCGCCAGTGCGGCGACGGTCTCCCCCAGCCAGGCGGCCAGCGGCTTGTCCACGGGTATCCGCGGCTGGTCACCGGTGACCCACTCGCTGACCCGCACGTACCCGGCCCGGCCGGGAACGGCCGCCCAGTAGCCGAAGGAGTCACCTCGCGGCTCCACCGGCCGGGGCACCAGCAGGCCCGCCGCCAGCGCGCCCCGCTCCAGCTCCCCCGCATCCCGCATCGCCACCGGCTCCCACGGCTCCACGGGTGTGACGGCCTTGACCGCCCACCGGCCGCGATCGGTGTCCAGCCGCCAGGCCCCGGCCGTGCCGTAGCCCGTGAGCGGCACGGGCTCGGAGCGCGGCTCGCCCAGGCCGAACAGCCGTGCCACGAGGGCCGCGTCCATCACCATCTCCCCAGTATCGGGCCTGGGCCGTCACAGCTCGTGCACCGGGCTCGGGTTGCCCACGCCACCGGCTGAGAACACGCGCGTAACGGCGGCGCGCCACCGTCCGGTCAGAGGGCGTCCTCCTGGAGGCCCTCAGCCATGGGCGGCGGGTGGCGGTGGGGGCGGCCTGCCGTAACAAGAGGAGAGGCTCTCGCGGGGGCCACTTACAGGATCTTCGAAACGTGCGCCGGGCCCCGCACACCTGCGTCAAGCTGGGATTACAGGGGGACGACCTCACGGCGGGGGCGTCGCCGCGTTCTCATCAGGTCGATCGGGGCCCACTCTCCCACGCGGCGGTCGCCCCCGCGACGGTCTCCATGGCCTTGGTCACCAGCGCGTCGACCAGCCACGCGAAGCTGTCCTCCACCGAGGCCCGCAGGCCGTCGTCGGCGCGCGGGCTGTCGTCGGTCCGCAAGCTGTCGTCGGCGCGCGGGCTTTCGTCGGCCGGCGCGCGCAGCACGAGGACGCCCGCGGACTCCAGCGCGCAGAACCCGTGGACCGCGCTGCGGATCCCCCGGGCGACGTGCGCCCGCACGGCGGCGGTGAGCGGCCCGAGCGCCAGGACCTCGGCCGTGACGGCGGCCGCCTCCTCCGCGGCCCTGCGCACCTCCTGGTCGTCCACGGCGAAGGCGGTCGCCGCGTACAGGGCCGGGTGGGCGCACGCGTACTCGCGCTCGGCGTGGGCGATGGCGCGCAGGGCGTCGGCGCCGGAACGGCCCGTCGCGGCGCGGCGGCAGCGGTCGGCGAGGCCCAGATGGCCCTGGACGGAGAGGGCGGCGCGCAGCTCCTTCAGCCCGTTGGGCAGGTGCACGTACAGGCTGGGCGCGGCGACGCCCAGATGACGTGCCAGGGCGCTGATGGAGAGCGCGTTGATGCCGTGCTCGTCCGCATAAGCAATCGCCCCCTCTATCGTCGTTTGCCGCGTTAGTCTCTTACGCATCGTTCGTTCCCACTACCTACTGGCGATAGGCTAGATCCTAAGGCCATTAGGGGGGATCGATGTGATTGTCGGGAGCGTCGCGCGTCTTGTCGGAGCGGGAGCGGCCGCCGGCGTGCTGGTCGCCGCCATCGCCCTACCCGCCGTGGGCGGCGCGGGGGCGCTGTTCAAGACCGGCGCGGAGGAGCTGAACCTCAAGGCGGCAGACCTCCCTGAGCCGCCCCCCGCCGAGATGACCAGGATCGTCGACGCCAAGGGCAACAAGATCGCCCAGTTCTACGAGCAGTACCGCATCGTCGTCGGCTTCGACCAGATCTCCGACCTGATGAAGACCGCGATCATCTCGATCGAGGACTTCCGCTTCTACCAGCACGGCCCGATCGACATCGAGGGCACGATCCGCGCCCTGGCGAAGAATTTGGGCACCGGCCGCACCGCGCAGGGCGGCTCCAGCATCACCCAGCAGTACGTCAAGCAGGTGCTGTACAACAACGCCACCACCGACGAGGACAAGAGCAAGGCGACGGAGGCCACCTACGGCCGTAAGCTCAACGAGCTGCGCTACGCCATGGCCGTCGAGGAGAAGTACACCAAGGACCAGATCCTCGAGAAATACCTGAACATCGCCTACTTCGGGGCCAGCGCGTACGGCGTGGAGGCCGCGGCCCGGCGCTTCTTCGGCGTCTCCGCCGCCAAGCTGAACCTGTGGCAGGCCGCCACGCTCGCCGGCGCCGTCCAAGACCCGAACATGACCGACCCCAACCGCGGCAAGAAGTTCCGCGACCGCCTCCTCGACCGGCGCAACGTGGTGCTCGACCGCATGGCCGAGCTGGGCAAGATCACCCCGGAGCAGGCCGCCGAGGCCAAGGCGCACAAGCTCGGCTACAAGGCCACCGGGCTGCCCGGCGGCTGCGAGGCCAGCACGTACCCGTACTTCTGCGTGTACGTGCGCAACGAGATGATCAAGAACAAGGCGTTCGGCAAGACCCAGAAGGCCCGCACCGCGCTGCTCAACCGCGGCGGCCTGGAGGTCAAGACCACGATCGACCCGAAGATGCAGGCGGCGGCCGAGAAGGCGATCAAGAAGCACGTCTTCCCCACCGACACCCCGGTGGCCAGCGAGGCCCTGATCCAGCCGGGCACCGGAGCGATCAAGGCGATGGCGGTCAGCCGGAAGTACGGCACCAACAAGCGCAAGCGTGAGATGTCGATCAACCTGGCGGCCGACGCGGCGCACGGCGGCGGCATCGGCTTCCAGGCAGGTTCGACGTTCAAGACGTTCACACTGCTCACCGCCCTCGACGAGGGAATGAAGATCAGCGACGGCTTCACCGTCGGCCAGGGCTACCGCCCCCCTTACTACTCCTCGTTCAAGAACTGCAAGGGCGAGAACATCGGCGACCCCACCCACACCGTCACCAACGACGAGGGCGGCACCGGCTTCAAGTCGCTGCAGACCGGCACCTGGGGCTCGGTCAACACGTTCTTCCTGACGCTGGAGCAGAAGGTCGGCCTCTGCGACACGGTCAAGACCGCCCAGAAGCTGGGCATCAAGCGGGCTGACGGCACTCCCCTGCGCGAGGTCGAGACGTTCACGCTCGGGATCAACGAGATGGACCCGGTCACGGTCGCGGCCGCCTACGCGGGCATCGCGGCGCGCGGCAAGTACTGCGCGCCGATGGCCATCACCCAGATCACCGACCGCAACGGCAAGGTGACCAAGTACGCCCCCGAGTGCCGCCAGGCGATCGACCCCGAGGTCACGGACGCCGCGGCCAACATCCTGAGCGGTGTCTTCACCAAGGGCACCATGCGGGGCGTCGGCGGCATCGGCAGGCCCGCCGCGGGCAAGACCGGCACCACCGACGCCCAGGCCACCGCGTGGTTCGCCGGGTTCACCCCGGACCTGGCGGGCGCGGTGAGCATCGGCGACCCGCGCGGCGCGATCAACCACAAGCTCAACGGCGTGACGATCGGCGGACGCTACTTCGGCTCGGTGTTCGGCGCGAGCGTGCCGGGGCCGATCTGGAAGGACACCTTCCTGGCGGCGCTCAAGGACACGGAGCCCACCCAGTTCCACCCGATCAACTCCTCCCGCTTCGGCGGCTGCGGCTCCAGCTGCGCTCCCGTGCGGACGCAGCCGGACGACACTGACAGGGAGCCCAACAGGACCACGGAGGACCCGGTCCTGGACGACCAACTGGGCTGACACCCGGCACGGCTGTTTCGAGGCCCGCGCGCACCCTGTGCCCGCGGGCCTCAAGCTGACAACAGTGGTCAAATCGCCCTGTTAACGGGGGCGAAACATTGGTAACGTGGGAGCGCTCCCAGGATCTTCCGCGAGGTGCTCCCATGTCTGAGCAGCCCACACTGGCACAGGTAGCGGCAGCCGCGGGGGTTTCTCCCGCGACCGCCTCAAGGGTCCTGACCGGTTCCGTACGGGTCAGCACCTCAACCCGGCGACAGGTCTACGACGCGGTGTCCCGCATGGGATACGTCCGCCATCGCGCGCCCAGGGGAACGGGGGCCAAAGGACCGGCCGCCGGGGTCACCGCGGTGGTCTGCGACCACCTGCCCCGACTGTTCTCCGAGCCCTACTACGCCCGGCTGCTGTCGGCCGCCGGGGCCGTGCTCGCCGAGCACGGCACACAGCTCATGGTCACCACCGTGACCCCCACCGCCTCCGTCCTCCCGGAGCTGGCCGGAGCGGTCCTCATCATCGGCGCCAGGGAACGTCACCCCCTGGCGATCAAGCTGTGCACGTCCGGGGTTCCGGTGCGGAACATCGGACGTCCTCCGCACGACCTCAAGCTGCCGTACGTCGACGTGGACAACCAGGACGGCGGCCGGCAGGCGGCCGAGCACCTGCTGCTGTCCGGCCGCCGCGCGGTCGCCGCCATCGGCGGGCCGCCGTCGCTGCCCGGCGCGCGCGACCGGCTCGAC
>NZ_JAHKRL010000416.1 GCF_019396405.1 Nonomuraea rhizosphaerae
CGCCGTGCCCTTCACCAACAACCCCGCCGAGCAGCCCCAGCGCATGGTCAAACTCCAGATGAAGATCGGCGGCTGCTGGCGCAGCGTGCGCACCGCCGCCCGCTACTGCCTCATCCGCTCCTACCTCAGCACCGCCCGCAACCACGGCATCCACCCACTCGACGCCCTCCGCGACGCCCTCGCCGGAAACCCCTGGATGCCACCCCAGAGCACCTGATCAATCACAGGCCTGAATGGATACGTCGGGGCGCTGCTCCGGATCGAGGCCGCCATCCTGGAAACCGGGCGGCGCTGAGTCACGGGAGCTGGAAGTGGCTCAGCAGCCCTGTGTACGGCTTGGGGATGGGTGGGGCGAACTCGTCGCGGGTGCTGGTGCGCAGGCCCAACGCCACCAGTGACTCCACCAGCTTCACGGCGGCGGTGATGCCGTCGATCACGGGGACGCCCAGTGAGCGGGACAGTTCACCGCGGAACGGGGCCATGCCGGCGCAGCCGAGGACGATGGAGTCGCTGCCGTCCGACGCCAGTGCCGAGGAGCACAGGGCGGTGACGGCAGGCAGAGAAGACTCCATCTCCAGGACGGGGACGTCGCAGGCGTGGACGCCTCGGCAGGCGGTTTCGAAGCCGTACGAGCGGGCCAGGTCCCAAGCTTGGCCGATCGTGCGGGACAGGGACGTCACGACGCTGAAGGTGCGGCCGACGAGGGTGGCGGTGTGCATGGCGGCCTCGGCGATGCCGACGACGGGACCGGAGGCCAGCTCGCGTGCCGCGTACAGGCCGGGGTCGCCGAAGCAGGCGATGACATATCCGGAAATGTCGTCCCGCTCGCCTGCCGCGATCTCCGCCAGTACGCCGGGTACGGCCAGTGCCTCGTCGTAGTGGCTCTCGATGGAGGCGGGGCCCATGGCGGGGCTCACGGCCTCCACGCACGTGGAACGCGCCGCGACCTCCCTGGCGCAGCGACCGATCACGTCGGTCATGGCCAGGGAGGTGTTGGGGTTGATGACCTTGACGCGCATCAGGTGATCATGGGGTTGCGTCGCTCCAGCATGACGAGGGCCACGAAGCCGAGCCCGCAGCCGATGAACCAGCTGTAGTCGGCGATCCACGTCATGCCGCCCAGCATCTTCGGCACCAGGACCGAGGCGATCGACGGGACGCCGCTCAGGACGATGGCCCACACGGCGTTGGGGTTGAAGCCGTTACGGAACCAGTAGCGTCCGCTCCGTTCCATGGTGAACAGGTCGTCCACCGACACCTGCTGGCGCGCACAGACGTAGTAGCCGGCGATGAGGATGCCGAACAGCGGCCCGATGAGCGCTCCCAGCAGGCCCAGCGTGTAGTGGATGGCGTCCGGGTTGCCGTACCAGTTCCAGGGGGTGAGCAGCACCGAGCCGACCGCCGCGATCATGCCGCCGGTGCGCCAGCTGATGCGTTGCGGGCTGACGTTGGAGAAGTCGAAGGCGGGGGAGATGAAGTTCGCGACGATGTTGATGCCGACCGTGGCGATGACGAACGTCAGGCCGCCCAGGAGGATGGCGAACGGGGTGTCGATGCGCTGCACGGTGTGGATCGGGTCGGTGATCAGCTCGCCGAAGACGGGGACGGTGGCCGAGGCGGTGATCACCGTGAGGAGGGAGAAGAAGAGGAAGTTCACGGGGAGGCCGAGGAGGTTGCCGGTCTTCACCGCCTTGAATGACCGGCCGTATCGTGAAAAATCGCCGAAATTGAGCATTGGGCCGGAGAAGTACGAGACCACCAGGGCGATGGCGCTCAGCATCACCGGGATCGACTCGGCGAGGCCCAGGGAGTCGCCCTGTGACAGGTCGAGGCTGATGTTCGACCAGCCGGCCTTGCTGACCAGGTAGATCGCCAGCACCAGCATGACGACGTAGACGGCCGGGCCCGCCCAGTCGATGAAGCGCCGGATCGACTCCATCCCCTTCCAGAACACCGCCGCCTGCGCCACCCACAGAATGGCGTAGCAGATGTATCCGAGCGGCGGCAGCCCCAGGAAGCCACCGGTGTTCAGCGCCGCCGTCGCCGGCCAGAACTTGAGGAAGACGATGATGAGCGCCTGCGAGGCCAGATACGTCTGCACGCCGTACCAGGCGATGGCGATGGCTCCGCGGACGATCGCGGGGATGTTCGCGCCGAGCACGCCGAAGACGGCGCGGTTGATCACCGGGTACGGCACGCCGGTGATCTGGCTCGGCTTGGCCACCAGGTTGCAGAACACGTTGACGATCACGATGCCGACGACGAGCGCCACCAGCACCTGCCAGCTCGCCAGCCCGAGGGCGAACAGGCTGCCCGCGGTGACATAACCGCCGACGCTGTGCACGTCGGACATCCAGAAGGCGAAGATGTTGTAGGACGACCAGGTCTGGCTCTTCAGCGGGGCCAGGTCCTCGTTCGCGAGCCGTGGGTCGTAGCTGACCTCGGCGGTGGTGGGCACCTGTGTCATGTGCGGCATCCTTGGGGGAGAGGATGAGGTGTTAAGTAACCACTTAACACCTCAGGCGCCGATTGTGAATTGCACCGATGTAAATACCTTGTGACAACCGGTGTGGAGATCATGGAGCTGGAAGAGAGCGACCTCCTCGGGCAGCGGCTGCGTGAGCTGCGCGAACGGTCGGGAAAGTCGCTGCGTGCGGTGGCCCGCGAGCTGGGCATCTCGGCGAGCGCGGTCTCCCAGATCGAACGGGGGGTGATGCGGCCGTCGGTGAGCAGGCTGATCGCGTACGTGGGTGCCGTCGGGGTGCCGCTGGCGGCCGTGTTCGACGCGCCGGGCACCGAGGTGCCGAGGGAGCCCGCCGAGGAGCCCAGGGATCCCGCCGTGGTCGTCCGGCGGGCGAAGGAGGTGCAGGCGGTGCAGCTCAGCGGCGGCGTGACGTTCCGCAGGCTGTCGCCGGCACCGACGCCGGACGTCGAGTTCTTCGAGTCGACCTACCCGCCGAACGCCGTGTCCACGGCGCACGGGCAGTTCCTCAAGCACGACGGGTACGAGGTGGGGACGGTGACGGCGGGGGAGCTGACGATCGAGTTCGAGTCGGAGATCGTGGTGCTCGGGGAAGGGGACTCGATCACCTATCCGTGCGCCCGGCCGCACATCATCGGCAACCGGTCCGGCAGCGTCACGGCCGTCGCCACCTGGCTGATCGTTCACGCCTGATCGTCCATAGCCGGACGAGGACGGGGGGCAGGCCGCTCGCTAGCTCACGATGAGCCCGGCGTCGGCGAGGGTGGCCATCAGCAGTCCGATGCACAGCAGCGCCACGGGCCAGGTCCGCTGGGTGAGGGCGATCAGGACCGCCGCCAGGAGCGCTACGACGACGAGGATGGTGAGGGTACTCATGGCGCTGTCATGCCCGGTCGGTGCGATCTCAGGCGCAGGTGCGCGGCACTGGCCTGTGGGACGGGGGATGCGCGGCGGGAGGACGGTCACCCACCGCGCCTCAGATCAAGGCTTTTGGCGGGAAAACGGCAGGTGACCTGCAACACCCGTCACGAGCGCAGTTCCGTACGGATGCCGCGCCCCAGCAGCGCGGGCAGGCACAGCGCCGTCCCCGCCGCGCCGATCCAGACCGCCGCCGCGAGCCCGCCCAGAGCCGTGGCCGCGGAGGCCAGCAGGGCGCCGACCGCGACCGCCCCCCACAGCAGGAAGCGCTGCACCGACGCGGCCCGTCCCAGCAGCGCGCCCGGGGTGAGCGTCTGACGCAGGGTGATCGAGGTGGGCGAGAACGCGCCCTCGCCCGCGCAGTGCACGACGCTGCCCCCGATCAGGCCGATCGCCCCCGCCACCCCGCCCAGCGAGCCGAGCGCGGGCATCGCCAGGATGCCCAGCACCGACACCGACGCGGCCAGGACGAGCGTGCGAGCGGTGCCGAGGCGGGCGATCAGCCGGGACGACAGCAGGTTGCCGATCGGGTAGCCCGCGGCGGCGGCGCCGATCACCACGCCGATCCAGTGCGGCGCCAGGCCCAGCACGTCACGGCAGTAGAGCACCAGGCTCGTCTCCACCATCGACAGGAACAGCACGTACACGGTCCCGCAGGCCAGCACCGGCCGCAGCACCGGATGGCGCAGCGTGAACCGCAGCCCCTCGGCGATGTCGGCCCGCAGCGACCTCGACGCGGACGGCGTCACGACCTCCCGGTGCCGGATCAGCGCCAGCGACACTACCGAGGCGGCGAAGGTGACCACGTTCGCGGCGACCGCCCCGACCAGGCCGAGCAGCGCGATGACCGGCCCGGCCGCCATCGGGCCGAGCGCCTTGGCCGCCGACTCCGACAGGGCCAGCCGCGTGTTGCCGCGGTGCAGCGCGGCCTCCTCGGCGTACAGGCTGGGCAGGTAGGAGGTGTAGGCGACCTGGAAGAACACCACCGCGCACCCGCTCACCAGGATCAGCGCGAACAGCAGCGGGAACGTCAGCCCGCCCGCCGCGGCCAGTGCCCAGATCGCCCCGAACGCCACCACCTGCACCCCGTCGCAGACCAGCATGACGGTACGGCGCGACAGCCGGTCGACGATCGCGCCGGCCGGCAGTCCCAGCGGCAGGAACGGTACGAACAGGGCGAACGGCAGCAGCGCCGCCTGCGCCGGGGACGCCCCCAGCAGGGTCACGGCCAGCAGCGGCAACGTCAGCGTCATGAACTGGTCGCCGAACAGCGACAGCGACTGCCCCGCCCACAGCAGCCCGAAGTTCCGCCGCACCGAGCCCGGCGGCCGGACGCCGGTGACGGTCATGACGCGCGCCAGAAGATGCCGGTGAGCGTCATGACGCGCCAGAAGGTGCCGGTGAGCGTCACGACGCGTGCCAGAAGTCGCGCAGCAGCTCCAGCACCGTTCCAGGCTCCTCGACGTGGCCGAACGAGCCGCTGCGCTCCAGCACGTGGAAGCGGGCTCGCGGCGCGTACGTCTGGAACTCCCGCTGCAGGGCGGGATACAGGGCGCGGTCGTACCGCCCGGCCAGCACCATCAGCGGCACGGCCAGCTCCTTGAGTCGCGGCCGGAAGTCCGGGATCAGCGGCACCTGCCCACCGATCACGAAATCCACGTCATCCCCGCAAAAAAGCGGATAAAGCTCGTCGTTGCGGGCGCCGGGCTCGGTGGCGAGGAGAGCGGCGTTCCCTGGATTGTAGAACCGCACCAGCGGCGCCGCCGCCGCGAACTCCGCCCGCAGGGGCGCGTCCGTCGAGCGCAGCCCCGAGCGCCGCAGCGCCTGGATGCGCTCCCACGTCTCAGGGAACTGGGCGCCCAGCTCGCGGTTGATGTTGACGTGGTTGAGCTGCCACATCTCCGGGCTGTGCAGGGAGTTGGCCAGGGTCAGCGTGGTGACGAGGCCGGGCCGCTCCAGGGCGACGGCCTGGGCGATCAGGCCGCCGTACGAGAAGCCGTACAGGTGCGCCGGGCCCACCTCGGCGAGCAGGGCCACGACGTCGGCCACGTCGCCGGCGAACGTGATCTCGCGCAGGTCGGCCGGACGGTCGGACCTGCCGCGGCCGTGCAGGTCCACGTAGATCACACGGTGGTCGCCGGCCAGCGGGTCGAAGTGGGGGTGGAAGACCACGTGCGACCCGGCGGGGCCGAGCCCCGCCAGCAGGACGACAGGGTGGCCCGCGCCCTCCTGCTCGACCCACAGGCGGTGGCCGCGGACCACGTGATGACGGCCGTTCGGGTGTTGGAACATGCCCGAATTGTGCCGAGCGCCGGCCCTCCGCCGACGGCGGTGATCGGACTTGTATACGAACTTGTCCAGGGGCCTACGCCGGCCCCGCGGATCAGTGCCGTCGCCAGTGCGAGTGACGATGGATCATCGAGAAGACCATCGCCACGATCCACACGACGAACAGCACCTTGAAGATGCCGAACCCGCCGAAGATCAACCCGACGATCAGCAGCCCGAACAGGATCGGCAGGAACGGCCCCGGCCCGTGCCGGTGCCCGGGATGCCGCCCCGTCCGGCGCCGCATCTCGCGCTGCTGGTCGCGCATCGCGTGCATCTGCTCGCGGTGCGCCATCATGGCGCTGCGCCAGGCGTCCCTGTCGAAGCCTTGGTGCGCTCCATAGGGGGACGGCGGCGCGTACGGCCGCTGGTTCGGCAGGTCCTCGGTGACCTTGGCGAGGTCGCGGGCGGTGCGCGCGGCCATCGTCTGCTCCAGGCGCTGGTCGAGCTCCTCGCGGTCGAGGCGTCCCTGCGCGAAGTGCTCGCGCAGGTCGGCCATCGTCTGGTCACGCTCGGCGTCGCCGATGCGGAGATCGTTGGGGTCCATGGCTGGTTCCTCGCTCTCCCCGAACCGGCCTTCCAGTGTGGCGCCGGTCATGCCGTCATTCCTCACCCGGGTCGCCGTCGGCCAGAATCTGGTAGAGCTTGCGCCGGGTCTCTGTAAGAGTCTTACGCGCTTCGCGGATTTGTGCGTCGCTCCCGGTCTGCAAAACCTGCATCATCGCGAACGCGGACTGCCGGGCGATGTCCCAGAGGTCCGCCGTGTTGTCGTCGATGTCGGGCCGCATCTCGTCCCACGGGGCGCGGACCTCGTCGGCGTGCGACTCGATGTAGTTGCGGCCGGCGTCGGTGAGGCGGAAGGTCTTGCGGCCCTCGTTCTCCTCGGCGACGACCAGGCCCTCGTCGGTGAGCTGCTGGAGCGCCGGGTACACCGCGCCGGGGCTGGGCTTCCAGCCGCCCTCGCTGCGCTCGGCGATCTCCTGGATGATCTGGTAGCCGTTGCGTGGCTCCTCGGACAGGAGGGCGAGGATCGCGGCGCGCACGTCGCCCCGCTTGGCCTTACGCGGCCCGCCCCTGCCGCCCCAGCCACGGTGCCCGAACGGACCGCCCGGACCCCACGGCCCGAAGGGGCCGCCACGCCCGAATTCCGGCGGGAAGCCGCCGCGCCTGCCGCGCCTTCGCTCCTCGCGGGGGCCATGGTGGTGGTGTCCGCCCTGTTCCCACGCGTCGCTCAGGGCCTTGATCGCGTCGCGGGCGGCGCGCTTGAACTCACGCGCGTCGGGCCACGAACCGCCTGCTGCTTGTGCGGAAGTCATGTTCTTCTCCTTGTTCTCGACTGTTCTCGATGCTTCAAAGATATATCGACAACATGTCGTTCGCAAGCGAAAGGGCAGAGTGAGACAGATCACGAAAAAGTTCAGGAATCCGGGAACAGGATCGAGGTGGGCGCCGTTGTTCACATCAGACGAGGTCGTTCCGCGTCGGCAGGGCTGGGGGGTGCTGTCGCCGCTGGAAACGACCTCGTCTGCGTTTCCGGGCAAGGTTCGGTCCAGGGCGTGTGATCCCCGCCCTGTCCGTACGGTGAGAGTGCTCTTACCAGGCAATTCCCGGGCGGACATCAACGCAGAGCCACGGCGGGCCGCCGCGCGTCAAGGACGTCTTTGCCGTACAGTTTCGATCATGATGGGGCATTCGCACGCGATGACGGGGGCCATCGCCTGGCTGGGGCTCGCGCCCGGTCTCGCCGCCATACCGATGGTGACCGAGTCGTCCACGTACATCGAGACCGGGATCATGGCCAACGCCCTCAACCCGGCGGAGTTCATCGCCGGCGCCATCATCTGCATGGGCGCCGCGATGCTGCCCGACCTCGACCATCCCAGCGCGACCATCGCCCAGACGTTCGGGCCGCTCACGTGGCTGCTGAGCAAGGGGGTCAACTGGATCAGCGGCGGGCACCGGGGCGCGACGCACTCGCTGGCGTTCGCGGTGGCGATAGGGTTCGGCGCCCACTGGCTGGCCAACACCTATCCGATCGGCCGCGACATCATGGTCGTCCTGCTCATCGGGCTGGCGCTGCGCGCGATCGGCATCGGTATCCCGGGCAACAAGCTCGGCTCGGTGATGATCAACATCGGCATGACGGCCGGGCTCTTCGCCGTCTTCATGTCGATGAACGTGGGGTACGCCTGGCTGGGCATGGCCGTGGCCGTCGGCTGTCTCATCCACGTGGTGGGTGACTGCATGACCGAGCGAGGGTGTCCGGTGCTGTGGCCGTTGTCGGTCAGGTTCGTGCTGCCGTGGAAGATCGGGATCAAGACCGGGAAGAAGTTCGAGCAGAAGATCCTGGCGCCGCTGCTGTCGGTCGTCATCGTCGGCCTCCTCTTCTGGCGCCTGGCCCCCATCTGACCGCCCACGGTCGACGGGCGAATTCTGTCCGGCCCTCCGTAGTTAATTTGATGTCGAGATACCTCCAGCGATATCTTGACGTCGAGACATCCTCCGCCGCCTGCGGGTTAGGGTCACCTAACGTACTTAGCGCTTCCGGAGTGCGGGAGGATTCTGACTGAGAAATGGTCTATGGAGGAGGCGAATCACCGTGTCCACGAACAGCTTCGGCAGCCGTGACACGCTACGCGTCGGCGACGCGTCATACGAGATCTTCCGGCTGGACGCGGTCGAGGGCGCCGCACGCCTCCCGTACAGCCTGAAGATCCTGCTGGAAAACCTCCTCCGCACCGAGGACGGCGCGAACATCACCGCCGACCACATCCGCGCCCTGGGCGGCTGGGACCCCGAGGCGGCGCCCAGCGTGGAGATCCAGTTCACCCCCGCCCGCGTCATCATGCAGGACTTCACCGGCGTGCCCTGCGTGGTCGACCTGGCCACCATGCGCGAGGCCGTGCGCGACCTGGGCGGCGACCCGGCCCGCATCAACCCGCTCGCGCCCGCCGAGATGGTCATCGACCACTCGGTCATCGTCGACTACTTCGGTCACCCCGACGCCTTCCAGCGCAACGTCGAGCGCGAGTACGAACGCAACCGCGAGCGCTACCAGTTCCTGCGCTGGGGCCAGACGGCCTTCGACGAGTTCAAGGTCGTGCCGCCCGGCACCGGCATCGTCCACCAGGTCAACATCGAGCACCTGGCCCGCGTGGTCATGACCCGCGACGGCAAGGCCTACCCCGACACCTGCGTCGGCACCGACTCCCACACCACGATGGAGAACGGCATCGGCGTCCTGGGCTGGGGCGTCGGCGGCATCGAGGCCGAGGCCGCGATGCTCGGCCAGCCGATCTCCATGCTGATCCCGCGCGTGGTCGGCTTCAAGCTCAACGGCAAGCTGCCCGCCGGCGCCACCGCCACCGACCTGGTGCTCACGATCACCGAGATCCTGCGCAAGCACGGCGTGGTCGGCAAGTTCGTCGAGTTCTACGGCGAGGGCGTCGCCTCCGTGCCGGTGGCCGACCGGGCCACGATCGGCAACATGAGCCCCGAGTTCGGCTCCACCTGCGCGATCTTCCCGATCGACGGCCAGACGATCGAGTACCTGCGGCTGACCGGGCGCTCGGCGGAGCAGATCGCGCTGGCCGAGGCCTACGCCAAGGCCCAGGGACTGTGGCTCGACCCGTCCGACCCCGAGCCGGTCTTCTCCGAGTACATCGAGCTCGACCTGAGCACCGTCGTGCCGTCCATCGCCGGGCCCAAGCGCCCGCAGGACCGCATCGCGCTCACCGACGCCAAGAAGGCCTGGCGCGCGGCGGTGAAGGACTACGCGCCGACCGTCATGGGCCCCGCCGACGAGGCGTCGGAGGAGTCGTTCCCCGCCTCCGACTCCCCGGCCATCGGCCACGGCGGCAACGGCGACGAGCCGCACGCCGCCCCGCTCAACGGCGACCGGCCGCACAACCCGGTGACGGTGACGCTGGAGGACGGCGCGACGTTCGAGATCGACCACGGCATCGTCTCGATCGCCGCGATCACCTCCTGCACCAACACCTCCAACCCGTACGTCATGCTCGGCGCCGCCCTGCTGGCCCGCAACGCCGTCGACAAGGGCCTGACCCGCAAGCCGTGGGTCAAGACGTCCCTGGCGCCCGGCTCGCAGGTGGTCACCGGCTACTTCGAGCGCTCGGGGCTGCAGCCCTACCTCGACAAGATCGGCTTCAACCTCGTCGGCTACGGCTGCACCACCTGCATCGGCAACTCCGGCCCGCTGCCGCCGGAGATCTCCGACGCCATCCAGGCCAACGACCTGGCCGTGACGGCCGTGCTGTCCGGCAACCGCAACTTCGAGGGCCGGATCAACCCCGACGTCAAGATGAACTACCTGGCCTCGCCGCCGCTCGTGGTGGCGTACGCGCTGGCCGGGACCATGGACATCGACCTCGACAACGAGCCGCTCGGCCTCGGCTCCGACGGCTCGCCGGTGTTCCTGCGCGACGTCTGGCCCGAGCCGGAGGAGGTCGCGGCCGTGGTCCACTCCTCGATCGGGCGCGACATGTTCGAGCGTGACTACGCCGACGTGTTCAAGGGCGACGAGCACTGGACGTCGCTGCCGATCCCCACGGGCAACACCTTCGAGTGGGACCCTTCCTCCACCTATGTCCGCAAGGCCCCCTACTTCGAGGGCATGCCGGAGAAGCCCGAGCCGGTGACGGACATCTCCGGCGCCCGGGTGCTGGTCAAGGTCGGCGACTCGGTCACCACCGACCACATCTCGCCCGCGGGCTCGATCAAGACCGGCACCCCCGCCGCCCAGTACCTGCAGGCCAACGGGGTGGAGGTCAGAGACTTCAACTCCTACGGCTCGCGGCGCGGCAACCACGAGGTGATGATCAGGGGCACCTTCGCCAACATCCGGCTGCGCAACCAGATCGCGCCCGGCACCGAGGGCGGCTACACCCGTGACTTCACCCAGTCCGACGGGCCGGTGTCGTTCATCTACGACGCCTCCGTCAACTACGCCGAGGCCGGCACCCCGCTGGTCGTGCTGGCCGGCAAGGAGTACGGCTCCGGCTCCTCGCGTGACTGGGCGGCCAAGGGCACCGCGCTGCTCGGCGTGCGCGCCGTCATCGCCGAGTCGTACGAGCGCATCCACCGCTCCAACCTGATCGGCATGGGCGTGCTGCCGCTGCAGTACCCGGAGGGCGGCTCGGCCGAATCGCTGGGGCTGAGCGGCGAGGAGACGTTCGAGATCACCGGGGTGGAGGAGCTCAACCAGGGCGGCATCCCGCGTACCGTGCACGTCAAGGCGGGCGAGGTGGAGTTCGACGCGGTGGTCCGCATCGACACGCCCGGCGAGGCCGACTACTACCGGCACGGCGGGATCATGCAGTACGTGCTGCGCTCACTCCTGAAGAAGTAGTACAGCTCTGCTGGCGGAGCCGCTCGGCGCGACCCGTGCCGGGCGGCTCCGCGCCGCTCATCGGGACACCCTGCGGTACCGGTCGATGGCCAGCGGGCAGAACACCACGATGATCCCCGCCGACCACAGCACGGACGCCGCGACGGGATGCTGGATCGGCCACGCCGTCGAGTGCGACGCCGGGTTGCCGAACAGCTGCCTGGCGGCGGCCACCACGGCGCTCATCGGGTTCCAGTCGGCGACCGGCTTGAGCCATGACGGCAGGCCCTCCGTCGGCACGAACGTGTTGGCCAGGAACGTCATCGGGAACAGCCACCCGAACGTCGCCGCGTCCGCCTGCGCGCCGCTCTCGACGAACAGGCCGATGTAGGTGCCCACCCAGATCATCGCGAACCCGAACAGCGCCAGCAGCCCGAACGCCGCCGCAGACTCCCCGAGCGTGCCGTGCGCCCGCCACCCCGCCAGCGTCACCCCGGCCACCACCATGGCGGCCAGCGACAGCAGGTGCATGGACAGGTCGGCGAGGCTGCGCCCGACGAGCACGGCGCCGCGCGCCACCGGCTGGGCGCGGAACCTGTCGATGATGCCGCGCGCCATGTCCTCGGCGACGGCCGTCGCGGCAGCCGTCGCGGTCATGGCCATGACCTGCATGAAGATTCCGGGCATCAGGAAGTCGCGGTAGTCGCCGCCGTTCGGCAGCTTGATCGCGCTGCCGAAGACGTACCCGAACAACACGGTCATGATCACCGGGAACACCAGGAACGCCGCGATCTCCGTCGGCTGCGCCCTGAGCCTGGAGTACGTGCGGCCGGCGATGGTGAGCGAGTCGAGGACCGTCCAGCGCAGCCGCTCGCTCAGGGGCTCCGCGTGCGTCGTGATCATCTCAGGCCGCCGTCAGGTGGAGGAACACCTCGTCGAGCGTGGGGCGGCGCAGGCCGAGGTCCTCGACCGCGATCCCGGCCGCGTCCAGGGCCCCGGCGACCCGGACGAGCGACTGGGCGCCCTGCTCGGCCGCCACGGTCACCTCACGCCCGTCCGTGGTATCGGCGGGCGCGCCGGCGGCGCGGCGGACGACGTCGAGCCCCTCGGGGACGTCGGCGGGGTCGCGGAAGACGATC
>NZ_JAHKRL010000417.1 GCF_019396405.1 Nonomuraea rhizosphaerae
CCCGCCCGCGCGCCCGGGGTCGCACGCGGTGGGGCCGCCCGGCCGCGCACGCGGTGGGGGCCGCCCGCTCGCCGCCGGGTTGGGTACGCTCGCGATCACCGATGGGGCTCGCCTGGCTGGATCCGACACGCAGGCCGTCGGCGGGCCGGGTGCTCGCCGTGGTCTCGGTGGCGCCTGCCCTGGCGGTGGCCGGGTGGCTGCTGGCCGCGTTGCCGCTGCTGATGGCCGGGTGGTTCCGGCCGGTGCCCGCGCTGGTGCTGGGGGTGGCGGCCGCCGGGGCGCTGTGCCGGTTCGGCGCGCGGCGGGCCGCCGAGGTGGCCGGGGCCGGGCCGTGGCAGGTCGCCGGGGTGGTGGCCGTCGCCGTCGGGTCCGGGGTGTTCAACGCGGTCATGCACAGCGAGCAGCTGATCGTCAGGCGCGACCCCGCCACGTACGCGGAGTACGCCGTCTGGCTGGCCCGGCACGGCTCGCTGCCGATCGCGGCCCGGGCGGAGGCGTTCGGCGGGGCCGATCCGGCGCTGGCCTTCGGCAGCGTCGGGTTCTACGAGGCCGGCGGGGCGGTGGTGCCGCAGTTCATGCCGGGGCCGCCGCTGCTGTACGCGCTGGGGGAGTGGGCAGGGGGGCTGCTGGTGACGCCTGCGGTCCTGGGGGCGCTGGCGGTGCTCACGGTGGGCGGCGTCGCGGGGCGGCTGGCCGGCGGGCGGTGGGCGCCGGTGGCGGCGCTGGCGTTCGCGGTGAGCCTGCCGATCCTGTACACGTCGCGGACCACGTTCAGCGAGATCCCGTCGCTGGTGCTGCTGTTCGGCGGGCTGGCGCTGACGTACGACGCCCTCGCGCGGACCGGTGACCGCTCGCCGGTGCCGGGGGCCTTGGCGGGGCTGGTGTTCGGGCTGGCCGTGCTGGTGCGGATCGACGGGCTGCGGGACGTGCTGCCGGTGCTGGCGTACGCCGGATGGCTGGTCGCCATGCGGCGGCTGCGCGGGCCGCATGGCGTGGCCGGGGCGCCGATGCTGCTCGGGCTTGGCCTGGGGGCGGGGCTGGGGGTGATGGCGGCGTACGTGCTGTCGCGACCGTACCTGGACTACCTGTCACGGTCGTTGCAGCCGCTGCTGCTCGTCTGCGCCGCCGTGCTGCTGCTGACGCTCGCCAAGACGGTCGCCGCGCCCCGGCTGGCGAGGCTCCGGATGCCGCGATGGCTGCCCGGGCTGGGGGCGTGGGCGGTGGTGCTGGTCATGGCGGGGCTGGCCGTACGGCCGTGGCTGCAGACCGTACGGCGGGTGCCGGCGACGCCGGAGGACCGGCTGACCGCCACGTTCATCGAGCAGACGCAGCGGGCCGACGGGCTGCCCGTGGACGGCACCCGGCTCTACTTCGAGCTGTCGTCGCACTGGGTGATCTGGTACGTCGGGCTGCCCGCGTTCGTCCTGGCGACCGTCGCGGCGGCGGTGCTGACGCGGCGGCTGCTGCGCGGCGGGGCGGCCGAGTGGCTGCTGCCGCTGGCCGTCGTGGGGTGGACGACGGTGACGACGCTGGTGCGGCCGGAGATCACGCCCGACCAGCCGTGGGCGGCGCGGCGGCTGGTGCCGGTGGTGATCCCGGGGATGATCCTGCTGGCCGTCCAGGGGCTCGGGTGGCTGCGCGATCAGGCGGGCCGGCGGGACGGGCGCCTGTGGCGGCTCGCGGGGGCGAAGGACGGGCGCTTGCGGCGGCTCGCGGGGTCGATAGAAGGTCCTTCGCGGCGGCTCGCGGGCCCGAGGGCCCGGCGGTGGGTGGCCGGGGCCGGGGTGGCGCTGCTCCTGGCGCCGCCGGTCGTCACCTCCATCGGGACCGCGTTCACGCCGGTCGGGCGCGGAGAGCGGGCGGCGGTGGAGGCGATGTGCGCGCGCATCCCGCGCGACGCCTCCGTGCTGATCGTCGAGCGGGTGACGGGCGACCGGTTCACCCAGGTCGTGCGCGGCATGTGCGAACGGCCGACCGCCCAGGTGCGCCACGCCGAAGGACAGGACACCGCGCCGGAGCCGGATGTGCGCCGGTTGGCCGACCGGATCAGGGCCGCCGGACGGGTGCCGGTGGTGCTGGGCGCGGAGGGTTCCCAGGTGGCCCCGTACGGTGCCGCGTCGCAGGTCATGGCCCTGGTCGCCCGACAGGACGAGCGCGCTCTGGTGGACGCCCCGAACGGCACCTGGAGGCTGCTGATCAACGTCTGGATGGCCCTGGCCTGAGGCCGATGTGGACTCGGCTCCCGGCTGGGCAGAGTACCCTCGACGCGTGTGAGCACGCTTGAGACCCCCCAGAGTGGAACCGCCGTGGAAGAGCCGCCCTACGTCACGATCGTCCTGCCCTGCTACAACGAGCAGGACCACGTCATCGACGAGGTGGAGCGCATCACCAAGGCGATGGACTCCAGCGGCTACACCTACGAGCTGGTCGCCGTCGACGACTGCTCGACCGACGAGACGCTGGCCAGGCTGCGCGAGGCCGCGCCGAGGTTCGAGAGCCTGCGCATCCGCGCCTTCCACCGCAACGGCGGGGCGGGCACCGTGCGCCGCATCGGCTCGCAGGAGGCCAGGGGCGAGATCGTCGTCTGGACCGACGCCGACATGACCTACCCCAACGAGCGCATCCCCGAGCTGGTCCAGCTCCTGGAGAAGGACCAGACGATCGACATGGTCGTCGGCGCCCGCACCTCCGAGGAGGGCTCGCACAAGCTGCTGCGCGTCCCGGCCAAGTGGGTGATCCGCAAGGTGGCCGAGAAGCTGGCCGGGCAGAAGATCCCCGACCTCAACTCCGGGCTGCGGGCCTTCCGCAGGACGGTGGCCAAGCCCTACCTGCGGCTGCTGCCGCCCGGGTTCTCCTGCGTCACGACGATCACGCTGTCGTTCCTGTCGAACCAGCACGACGTCTACTACCTGCCGATCGACTACGCGAAGCGGGCGGGCAAGTCGAAGTTCAGCTTCGTGTCCGACGCCTACCGCTACATCCTCCAGGTGCTGCGGATGATCATGTACTTCAACCCGCTCAAGGTGCTCATGCCGCCCGCGTTGTGGCTGGTGGCGATCGGGTTCGTCAAGGGCGTCTGGGACATGATCCAGCACCCGTTCTACTTCCCCGCCAACACCGTCATGATCTTCCTGTCCGGGATGCTCATCGGCTCCGTGGCGCTGCTGGCCGACCTGATCGTCCGGTCCCGGGGCGAATAGCGTGCGCATCGCCATCATCGGCCCCACGTATCCGTACAAGGGGGGCGGGGCGCAGCACACCACCGAGCTGGCGCACCGGCTCTCCGCGCTCGGCCACGACGTGGTGATCGAGTCGTGGCGGGCCCAGTACCCGGCGTTCCTGTACCCCGGGCAGCAGACGATCTCCGCGCCCGAGGGCACCCCCTACCCCCGCACGCACCGCCGGCTCGACTGGCGCAACCCGGCCGGCTGGGTGGCCTGCGGGCGCCGGCTGCGCGGCGCCGACCTGGTGGTCCTGGCCGTCCTGAGCCCGGTGCAGGTCCCGGCCTACCTCGGCGTCCTGTACGGCCTGCGCCACCGGGCCAGGACCGTCGCCCTGTGCCACAACGTGCTGCCGCACGAGCACAAGCCGTACGACAGGCCGCTGGTGAAGGCGCTGCTCAACCGGGTCGACGCGGTGCTGACGCACTCCGACCAGCAGGCGTCGCTGGCGGCGTCCCTGGCCGACAGGCCGGTGAGCGTGGCCGCGTTGCCGCCGCACCTGCCCTCGACCACCGCCGAGCGCTCCGAACAGGTGCGCCGCAGACTGCTGTTCTTCGGCATCGTGCGCCCGTACAAGGGGCTCGACCTGCTGCTGCGCGCCCTGCCCGAGGGGATCGGGCTGACCGTGGCGGGCGAGTTCTGGGGCGGCCTGGACGACACCAAGGCGCTGGTCGAGCGGCTGAGGATCGGCGACCGGGTGGAGCTGCGGCCCGGGTACGTGGCGGCCGAGGACGTGCCCGGCCTGTTCGCCAACGCCGACGCGCTCGTGCTGCCCTATCGCAACGCCACCGCCAGCCAGAACGTCTGGCTCGGCCACGAGCACGGCGTGCCGGTGATCGCCACGCGCGTCGGCGCGCTGGCCGACCACGTGACCGACGGCGTGGACGGGCTGCTGGTCGAGCCCGGCGACGTCGAGGCGCTCAAGCGGGCGCTGACCCGCTTCTACGCGCCGGGCGAGCCCGAGCGGTTGCGGTCGGGCGTCAAGGCGGTCGACCCGGAGCCGTTCTGGTCCTCGTACACCTCCGCCCTGCTCGGCGCCTGACGCCCCAGCAGGAACGAGACCCCGGCCAGCACGAGGTCGGCCAGCGTGAACGCCACCCGCGACAGCACCGCCACCGCCAGGGCCGGGCCGGTGCCGGTCAGCGGCGTCAGCACGAGGACCATCGCGCCCTCGCGCACCCCCACCCCGGCGGGCACGACGAAGGTCAGCAGCCCGGTGGCCCAGGCGAACGCGTACGCGCCGGTGGCGATCACGTAGAGGTCCCACCGGCCCGACAGCAGCCATGTGTGCAGGCCGTACACGAACCAGCCGAGCGTCGTCCAGGTCGTCGCCACCAGCACGGTGCGGCCCGGCAGCACGCTCTCCAGCGGCTCCCTGCGGGCGGCCCGCAGGGCCAGGTTGAGGCCCCAGGTGAGCACCTTCGGGTGCAGGCACACCACGATCACCGGGACGAGCAGCAGCAGGTACCATGCCTCCCGCAGGGCCTCCCGCACGACCTGCCGCGTGGCCAGCGTCGCGGCGGCGATCGAGATCGCCACCCCCAGGTTGATCACCAGCGACAGCGAGATGCACGCGAACGTGCGGCGCGGCGGGCTGCCGTGGTCGCGCCCAAGATCCATCATCGCGGCGTAGGCCCACACCGAGCCCGGGATGTACTTGCCGAGCTGCCCGACGAACATGATCCGCCCGGTCACCCGCAGCGGCAGCGGCGACCCGAGCCCGGCCAGCACCCGCCGCCAGGCGAGCAGCATGCAGAACTGCCCGGCCAGCACGGCCGCGAACGCCCCCAGCAGCGCCGGCGGCGACAGTGCCGCCACGGCCGTGGTCGTCTCACCCCAGTTCCTGGCCAGGCCGTACCCGAGAAAACCGAGCGCGACCAGTGCCAGGACGACGCGCAGCAGGCGACGGAGCATCTGCCAAGGCTAAGTGCGGTTGACCATGATTATCCAGACCACCAGGGCGACCAGCGCCACGGCGGCCAGCACGGTGAGAGTGATCTTGACCGCGCTGTACGGCCGGTCGCCGTGCACCTCGCCGCTGACCCCGTTGATGAGCACCTGGAACGTCTTGCCGCCGAACAGGTAGCAGCCGATCCACACCGGCAGCAGCATCAGCTTGAACGTGACGTTCGTGTAGTGGGTCCGGACGTCGTGCACCCGCTGCTCGTCGCCGCCGATGTCGCGGCGCACGTCGCCGTCGATGACCTTCGCCATGCGGCCCTTGGCCTCCTCCAGGCCGCTCTGCGGCTCGGTGTCGTACCGCAGGCTGTGGTGACCGGTCACGTAGTGCGGGTGGAAGGCCACCGCGCTCTTGAGCGGCCACGGCTCCAGCTTGTCCAGCCGCTCCCTGTCGACCTGCCGCGTGGCGCCCACCAGCACGTCGTCGAAGTCGCGCGAGACCGTGCCGTGGGCGGAGTACCAGCGGGTCCTGCGCACCTGCCGCGTCTTGGTCTGGCCGTTCTCGGTGTAGGTCTCGGTCACCCAGTAGTGCTCGCCGCGCTGGCCGCTGTAGTCGGAGGTGGTGCCCGCGTCGTACGTCCAGTGGGGCAGGTACGTGCTCTTCAGCGACTCCGCCTCGGAGACCTTCTTGAGGCGGTTCGGCGCGAACCAGCGGCTGCGCACCCAGCCCCGCAGGCTCTCGCGGGCGCGGCCCCGGTCCAGCGCGAACGGCAGCACCGCCTCCGGCGCGATCTGCGCGTCCCCCGTGGTGTCGGCGACCAGCGCGGTGCCGCAGAACTGGCACAGCTTCGAGATCGCGTCGCTCTCCGTGCGCGCGTGGCAGCCCGGGCAGGCGAACTGGTGCGGGGCCACCGCCCGTACGCGGGGCTTGGCGAGGAAGGCGTCGTACGAGTGCTCGCGCACCGCCCTCGCCGGAGCGGCGACGGGCTGCTCGAAGCCGCAGTACGGGCAGCGCAGGACGGTCGTGCCGGGCGCGAAGGCGACACTCGCGCCGCAGCCGCCGCACGGGTGCGTGGCCTGGGTGGGGGCGGTCACGGGAGGATCCTTTTCGGGCTTCAGGCGGCCGGGGGCAGCGGCGGCGGGGTCGGGGCGAGCAGGTGCGCCAGCTCGGGGACGTCGCGCGCCATCGTCCACTGGGCCATCCCGGCCTTCCACACCAGCGACGTGGGGACAAGGCCGGCCTGCGCGAGCCCGTTCTGGTCGAGCGGGCCGCGGCGCTCACCGTCGACGCCGATGAACCACTGACGCTGCGGGAGCGGCGGCGGCCCCTGCTGCTGCTGCGGCTGCTGGGGCTGCTGGGGCTGCTGGGGGGAGAGGGCCGCGGCCATCTGCTGGCCGGCGGCGATGCCCATGCCGAGCCCCATGCCCTCGCCGGCGCCGCCCGCGTTCTCCAGCGCGTTGGCCGCCTGGAAGCGCGTGTACTGGCCCAGGTCGCCGACGATCCCCATCTGGGTGCGCTTGTCGAGCGCCCGCTCGACCTCGGGCGGCAGCGAGATGTTCTCGAACGTGAAGCTCGGGACCGCCAGGCCGGAGCCCGCCATGTCCGCCGTCAGCACCTCGGCCATCGTGCGGCCCATCTCGTACTGGTTGGCGGCCATGTCGAGCACCGAGGCGTTCGCCGTGGCCAGGGCGCTGGCCAGCCGGCCCACGACCATCTGCCGCAGGTAGCCCTCGACCTCCTCGGTGCGGAACTGCCCGTCCGTCCCGGCCAGCTCCACCAGCAGCTTGCGGCCGTCGATCACGCGCACCGAGTACGCCCCGAACGCGCGCAGCCGCACCGGGCCGAACTCCGGGTCGCGGACGATGACGGGATTCTGCGTGCCCCACTTGAAGTCGGTGAACTGACGGGTGCTGACGAAGTACACCTCGGCCTTGAACGGCGAGTGGAAGCCGTACTTCCAGCCCTTCAGCGTCGAGAGGATCGGCAGGTTCTGCGTCTCAAGGGTGTACGTGCCGGGCGGGAAGGCGTCGGCGATCTGGCCCTCGTTGACGAACACGGCCACCTGTGACTCGCGCACGACGAGCCTGGCGCCCATCTTGATCTCGTTGTCGTGGCGGGGGAAGCGCCAGACGATCGTGTCGCGGCTGGAGTCCAGCCATTCGACGATGTCGATGAACTCGCCCCGGATCTTGTCGAAGAGCGTCATGTCTTCCCCGTCTGTCCGATATGTCACGAGGCGAGAACCGTACCAAAGCGCTTCGGCAGGCAGGGGCACTTCTGACGCGGGTACTGTTGGGCGGCGTGGGTAAGGAACGGGTCGCACAGCTGGAGTACTCCGAGTTCCAGTCGGCGATGCTCGACGAGGACAAGCGCCGGCGCAAGGCCGCGAAGATCATCGCGGTGCTGGAGCACTTCCACGGGCCGCTCGACGGGCTGACCGTCGGCGACGTGGGCTGCTCGGCCGGGTTCATCGCCGACGAGCTGGCCGCCGCCGGGGCCGGGCACACGCTGGGCATCGACATCGACGTGCCGGGGCTGCGCAAGGCCGCCGACCGGTTCGGGGCGCGGGTGGCGTTCGTGTGCGGCGACGGCACCGCGCTGCCGTTCCCCGACGGGTCGGTGGACGTGCTGGTGTTCAACCACATCTACGAGCACGTGGTCGACCCCGACGCCGTGGTGGCCGAGATGCGCCGGGTGCTGTCCGACGACGGGGCCCTCTACCTGGGGCTGGGCAACCGGCTCGGGGTGATGGAGCCGCACTACAAGCTGCCGTTCCTGTCGTACCTGCCCGCCGGGCCGGCCGACCGCTACGTGCGCGCCTTCGGGCGGGCCGACCACTACTACGAGCGCTTCCGCACGCGCCGGGGGCTGCGGCGGATGCTGCGGGCCTTCCACGTGTGGGACTACACCTTCCCGGTGCTGGCGACGCCGACGCGCTTCGCCGGGTCCGAGCTGTTCCCCGGGGCCGTCGGACGGGCCGTCCAGGCGGTGCTGGCCCGTACGCCCCGGGCGGTGCTGCGGCTGCTGCTGCCGGTCGTGCCGACGTATCTGTGGGTCGCCACCAAGACGCCCCGCCGGCCGGCCGGGCCCGCGCTCCCGCAACCCCCGGAACGGGTCCGCCCCCTGTGAACCCCCGCCACCCCGCCACCCCCTCCCCGCACGGGGCCGTACCGTCGCCACAGTCCGGCGAACCCGACCCCAGCCCGAGGCCCCCCCGAACCGACCATCTGGACGCCACCCACCCCGAGGCCGCCCGTGCGGAGGCCGCCCGTGCGGAGGGTGCTCGCCCCGCGACCGACCCCTCCGCGACCGACCGCCCGGAGGGCGACCGCCCCGCGACCGACCGTCTGGAGGCTGGCCTCCCCGAGGCCGGCCCTCCTCTTTCTCACGAGGGCCCCCAGCCCGAGCGGGCAAGCGATGCCCCCCGAGGCGGCAAGGGGAGCCGGTCGTGGGTCAAGAAGGCCGTCCGCCTGACCTTCCTCGCCGTCGCCCTGGGCTTCGGCGTCTGGGCCGTCGCCTCCCAGTGGGACGAGGTGGCAGCCGGTTTTGCCCGCCTGAGCTGGCAGTCCCTGGCCGGTTCCCTGCTCGGCGTGGTGGCCGCGCTCCTGGGCGCCATGCTCACCTGGCGCACCCTCCTGGCCGACCTCGGTTCGCGGCTGCCGCTGCGCCCGGCGGCCAAGGTGTTCTTCGTCGGCCAGCTCGGCAAGTACATCCCGGGCGCCGTCTGGCCGGTGCTGGCGCAGATGGAGATGGGCCGCGACCTGGGCGTCCCGCGCCCGCGCAGCGCGGCGGCGTTCTTCCTGATGATGCCGATCCAGCTGGCCAGCGGCCTGCTCGTCACGGCGGTCACTCTGGGCTGGGAGCGGTTCGGCTGGCTGCTGCTCCTGGCGCCGGTCCTGCTGGTGCTGCTGGAGCCGAAGGTGATCAACGGGCTGATCGGGTTCGGGCTGCGCAGGCTGGGGCGCGAGCCGCTCGAACGCCCGCTCACCCGCCGCGGCATGCTGACCGCCCTCGGGTGGGCGCTGGCGGGGTGGATCGCGTACGGGGCGCACCTCTACTTCATCTCCCCGCAGGGCGGGCTGATCTTCGCGATCGGCGCCTTCGCGCTGTCGTGGTCCCTGGGCATCATGTCGTTCGTGGTGCCCGCGGGAGCGGGTGTGCGTGAAGTGGTCATGGTGGGCGTGTTGTCGCCGGTCATGCCCTCCGGGCCGGCTCTCGCCGTGGCGCTTTCGTCGCGAATTGTCATCGTTGTCGGTGACCTGATCTGCGCCGCGACGGCGGGAATCGCAGCTCGTCGCGACTCGGTGTGATTTGGCCCACGATTTAGGGGAGGTTGGTCATAGGCTGAACCCAAGAGGGGGACGACAGATCCCACGTTGATCTTGAGGGGAGAAGATCTACGTAATGCCTCGAGTGCTCGTTGACGCAGCGGCGGTCCCCGCGGACCGTGGCGCGTTGATCAGATATGTGGACGGGCTCGTCGCCGGGCTCCATCGGGCCGGCGCCGACATCGCGGTCGTCTGCCAGCGGGCCGACGCCGACCGCTACGGGCGGCTCGCGCCCTCGGCCCGGATCATGCCGGGCCCTGTCGCGATCACCAACCGAGCGGCCAGGATCGCCTGGGAGCAGACCGGCGTGCCGCTGCTCGCCCGCCAGGCGGGGGCGCAGGTCATCCACGCGCCTTACTACTCGATCCCGCTCAGGGCGGGCATACCGACGGTGGCGACCGTGCACGACGTCACCTGGTTCACCGAGCCCGAGCAGCACAGCGCGGTCAAGGCGTCGTTCTTCAGGTCCGCCACCCGCACGTCCGTCCGGCACGCCGCCCGCGTGATCGTGCCCTCGAAGGCGACGAGGGACGAGCTGATCCGCGTGCTCGCCGCCGACCCGACCCGCATCGACGTCGCCTACCACGGCGTCGACCAGAAGCTCTTCCATCCGCCGGACGAGGCCGAGCTGGTGCGGGCGGTCAGCAGGTGCGGTCTGCACGGCCGCCCGTACGTGGCCTTCCTGGGCGCGCTGGACCCCCGTAAGAACGTTCCGAACCTCATCCGCGGCTTCGCCATGGCCGTCAAGAGCCTGGACGACCCGCCCGCGCTGGTCCTGGGCGGCGGCCTGCACGAGGACGACGTGGACGCGGCCTGCCGCGAGGTCGAGGCGACGGTCAAGGTGGTGCGGCCGGGCTACCTGCGCATCCCCGACCTGCCCGGCTTCCTGGGCGGGGCGCTGGTCGTGGCGTTCCCGTCGCGCGGAGAGGGGTTCGGGCTGCCGGTGCTGGAGGCGATGGCCTGCGGCGCGCCGGTGCTGACCACCCACCGCACCTCGCTGCCGGAGGTGGGCGGCGACGCGGTCGCCTACACCGAGCCGGACGTCGAGAGCATCTCCGCCGCGCTCGGCCAGTTGCTCGCCTCGCCCGAGCGCAGGCGGCAGCTGCGGGAGGCGGGGCTGGCCAGGGCGCGCGAGTTCACCTGGGAGGCATCGGTCGAGGCGCACCTTCACTCGTACCAACGCGCGATCGAATAGTTATTAGGTACTCTCACCGAGTGATGGAGAGCTCTTTGCCGGCCCTAGAGGCGATCCTCCTGGTCGGAGGGCAGGGCACTCGCCTGCGTCCGCTGACGCTGGGCACGCCCAAGCCGCTGCTGCCGACCGCGGGGGTGCCGTTCCTGGCGCACCAGCTCGCCCGCGCCCGTTCGTACGGGGTCCGCCGCATCGTGTTCGCGACCTCGTACAAGGCGTCCATGTTCGAGCCGGTCTTCGGTGACGGCTCCGCGTTCGGGCTCACGCTCGACTACATGACGGAGGAGACGCCGCTCGGCACGGGCGGCGCGATCCGCAACGCCGCCGAGGCGCTGACCTGCGCTCCGGGCGACCCGGTGCTCATACTCAACGGCGACATCCTCTCCGGCCATGACATAGGCGCTCAGATCCGCACTCACCAGCGCGGATCCGCCGCTGTAACGCTCCATTTGACCGAGGTGGACGATCCCTCCAGGTTCGGCTGCGTGCCGACCGACGACGAGGGACGGGTGACGGCGTTCCTGGAGAAGACCCCCAATCCGGTGACGAACCGGATCAACGCCGGGTGCTACGTCTTCACCCGGTCGGTCATCGACTCGATCCCTCAGGGTGAGGTCGTGTCGGTGGAGCGGCAGACGTTCCCGGGGCTGATCGAGGCCGGCGAGCCGGTGCTGGGGTACGCCGACCGCACGTACTGGCTGGACGTCGGCACGCCCGCCGCCTTCGTGCAGGGCTCGCGCGACCTGGTGCTCGGCCGCCTGGAGTCGCCCGCGCTGCCCGGCCCGACGGGCGAGTACCTGGCGCTCGACGGCGCGCGGGTCTCGCCGGAGGCCAAGGTGCACGGCGGCTCCACGGTCGGCGCCCGCGCGGTCGTCGAGGCGGGCGCCTCGGTGACCGGCAGCGTGCTGAGCGACGACTGCGTGATCCACGCGGGCGCCACGATCACCGACTCCGTGGTCGGCCGGGGCGCGCGCGTGTGCGCGGGCGCGGTCGTGTGCGACGCGGTGGTCGGCGACGGCGCCGTGGTGGGCGCCGGCAACGAGCTCCAGGCGGGGGTGCGCGTGTGGCCTGGCATCGAGCTGCCGGAGTGCGCGGTCCGCTATTCGAGCGACGTCTGAGCGGTTCCGGGCGGTGGAGCGCGTCTGGGTCCCCGGCGGGCCGCTGGACGTGGGGTTGCTCCTGCACCCCCATCGGCGCGGCGCGGGTGACCCGGCGTTCCGCGCCACGCGTGACGGGGCGGTCTGGCGCACGTGCAGGACCCCTGAGGGGCCCGGCACCCTGCGCGTGAGCGTGCGGGCGGGCGCCGTGCACGCTCAGGCGTGGGGGCCGGGCGCGCGGTGGCTGCTGGAGGCGCTGCCCGGCATGCTCGGGGCCGACGACGACCTGTCGGGGTTCAGCGTGCGGCACGCCGTGCTGCAGGACGTCGCCAGGAAGCACGCGGGGCCGCTCATCGGCAGGACCGGCCGGGTCATGGAGGCCCTGGTGCCGGCCGTGCTGGAGCAGAAGGTCGTCGCCAGGGAGGCGTGGCGGGCCTGGAAGTGGCTCCTGTACCGCTACGGCGAGCCCGCTCCGGGGCCCGCCCCCGACGGGATGCGGGTCGTGCCTGAGGCGGCCGTGTGGCGTGAGGTGCCGACCTGGCACTGGCACAAGGCGGGCGCCGAGATGGTGCGCGCCAGGACGATCGCCACCGCCGCCTGGCACGCCGACAAGCTGGAGGCCGCCGCCACCAGCGAGGAGCTCGACCGGCTGCTGCGCGCGCTGCCGGGCGTCGGGGTGTGGACGTCGGCCGAGGTGCGGCAGCGGGTCTTCGGCGACCCCGACGCGATCAGCGTGGGCGACTACCACCTGGCCAAGCTGGTCGGCTACGCGCTGACCGGGGAGAAGACCGACGACGCGGGCATGCTGCGGCTGCTGGAGCCGTACAAGGGGCATCGCCACCGCGCCTCCGTCCTGGTGTGGCTCACGGGCCTGCGCCCGCCCGCGCGCGGGCCGAGGGCGCCGGTGCGGGATTACCGGACAATTTGACCCGACCCTGAGTGCGGGGGGTGAACTCAGCCCGTCGTAGTGTGCCGGTATGAGTCTCGTCAGTGAATCCGCGCTCCGCCGTGCGCTCGCACGGGCCCGCGACGGCAAGGCCCTGGACGTCACCGAGGCGGCCGTGCTGCTGCACGCCCGCGGTGAGCACCTCGACACGTTGCTCGAACACGCCTCCCGCGTACGGGACGCCGGACTGGAAGCCGTCGGCAGGAAGGGGATCATCACCTACAGCAGGAAGGTGTTCATCCCGCTGACCCGGTTGTGCAGGGATCGCTGTGGTTACTGCACGTTCGCGACAGCGCCCCACAAGCTGGACGCGCCCTTCCTCAGCCCCGACGAAGTGCTGGAGATCGCCCGGCAGGGGGCGGCGATGGGCTGCAAGGAGGCGCTGTTCACGCTGGGGGACCGGCCCGAGGACCGCTGGCACCAGGCCCGCGAGTGGCTCGACGCGCACGGCTACGACGACACGCTCTCGTACGTGCGCGCCATGGCGATCCGGGTGCTGGAGGAGACCGGCCTGCTGCCGCACCTGAACCCCGGCGTGCTGACCTGGCGCGACCTGCAGCGGCTCAAGCCGGTCGCGCCGTCGATGGGGATGATGCTGGAGACGACGTCGCGGCGGCTGTTCGAGGAGAAGGGGCAGCCGCACTACGGGTCGCCGGACAAGGACCCGGCGGTGCGGCTGCGGGTGCTGGAGGACGCCGGGCGGACGAACGTGCCGTTCACGACGGGCATCCTGATCGGCATCGGCGAGACCGTCGAGGACCGCGCCGAGTCGATCTTCGCGATCCGCCGCGTGGCGCGGGAGTACGGCGGCGTCCAGGAGGTGATCGTCCAGAACTTCCGCGCCAAGCCCGACACCGCCATGCGCGGCCTGCCCGACGCCGACCTGCAGGAGTTGGCCGCCACCATCGCCGTGGCGCGGCTGGTGCTGGGGCCGCGGGTGCGGCTGCAGGCGCCGCCCAACCTGGTGGACTCCGAGTACGAGCTGATGATCCGGGCCGGGATCGACGACTGGGGCGGGGTGTCGCCCCTCACGCCCGACCACGTCAACCCCGAGCGGCCGTGGCCGCAGATCGACGACCTCGCGGCCCGTACGGGAGAGTCCGGCTTCCAGCTCAAGGAACGTCTGACGATATATCCGGAATATGTGCTGGCCGGGGAGCCCTGGCTCGACCCCCGCCTGATCGCCCACGTCCGGGCCCTGGCCGACCCGGACACCGGCCTGGCCCGCGCGGACGCGGTCCTGGAGGGCCGCCCCTGGCAGGAGCCCGACGGCGGGTTCGCCACGGCCGGGCGTACGGACCTGCACGTCGAGGTCGACACGACCGGGCGCACGCACGACCGGCGCGACGACTTCGACCACGTCTACGGCGACTGGGACGCTCTGCGCGAACGACTGGATCCCGCCGCACACGTTGCGCCGGACTCCTCCGATGGGGTTCTCGCCGCACCGGCGCCGGGAGGGCGGCCCGTGCACAGCGAGGTGCGGGAGGCGCTGAAGCAGGCCGAGGCGGATCCGGCCGGGCTGACGGAGGCGCAGGCCGTGGCGTTGCTGTCGGCCGAGGGGGAGGCGCTGGACGAGCTGGCCCGCATCGCCGACGAGCTGCGCCGGCAGGTGGCCGGCGACGACGTCACGTACGTCGTCAACCGGAACATCAACTTCACCAACGTCTGCTACACCGGCTGCCGGTTCTGCGCGTTCGCCCAGCGCAGGACCGACGCCGACGCGTACACGCTGAGCCTGGACCAGGTGGCCGACCGGGCGGAGGAGGCGTGGGCGGCCGGGGCGACCGAGGTGTGCATGCAGGGCGGCATCCACCCGGACCTGCCCGGCACCGCCTACTTCGACATCGCCAGGGCGGTGAAGGCCAGGACGCCGGACATGCACGTGCACGCGTTCTCCCCGATGGAGGTCATCAACGGGGCGAGCCGGACGAACCTCTCGATCGAGGACTGGCTGCACGCGGCGAAGGAGGCCGGGGTGGACTCGCTGCCGGGCACGGCGGCGGAGATCCTCGACGACGACGTCCGGTGGGTGCTCACCAAGGGCAAGCTGCCGACCAGGGAGTGGATCGACGTCATCACCACCGCGCACCGGGTGGGCCTCCCGACAACGTCCACGATGATGTACGGCCACGTGGACACCCACCTGCACTGGGTCAGGCACATCAAGCTGATCAGGCGGCTGCAGGAGGAGACGGGCGGGTTCTCGGAGTTCGTGCTGCTGCCGTTCGTGCACACCAGCGCGCCGATCTACCTCGCCGGCGTGGCCCGGCCGGGGCCGACCGCGCGGGAGAACCGGGCCGTGCACGCGCTGGCCAGGATCCTGCTGCACGGCGCCATCGGCAACATCCAGTGCTCGTGGGTCAAGCTCCAGGACGACCTGTGCCACCAGGTGCTCCAGGGTGGCGTCAACGACCTCGGCGGGACGCTGATGGAGGAGACGATCAGCCGCATGGCCGGGTCGGAGAACGGCTCGTACAAGACGATCAGCGAGCTGCGCGCGATGGTCGAGCGGACCGGCCGCCCGGTGCGGCAGCGCACCACCGGGTACGGCGTCCCGGACGCCGGGCGGCTGGCCGCGTCGGCGGCGAGCGACGGCGTATGCCGGAGCGTCAGGCGGGTGCTGCCGCTGGCTTAGATATAACAAGTTCTACCGACTCTTGCGTCAGTCGTGGGCGGCGCTGGGAGAATCGCAGTCCCCTGGAGAGAGGTGCACCGTGCGGCTGGGTCGACACCGCGCAGCGCTGCCCGTCGAGCAGCGCCGCAGGAAGGCGCTACGGCGTGGCGTGCTGGCCGGGGCGGCGGCGGTCGCCATCGTGGCCGCCGGCGTGGTCGTGATCTTCGGCGGCGGCGGTGCGCTGTGCTCCACACGAGAGCCTGTTCTGGTCAGCGTGGCGGCGGCGGTGGACGTGGCGCCGGTGGCGATGGAGGCGGCCGGGAAGTTCAACGACGCCCGGCACACCGTCGGCGCGCGCTGCGTGCTCATCCAGGTCACCGAGCAGCCCCCGGCCACCGTGCTGCGCACGCTGATCGGCGACCGGGCGGGGATCTTGCGCGAGCGGCCGGACGGCTGGATCGCCGACTCCTCCGCCTGGATCCGGCTGGCCCGCAAGCAGGGCGCGAACGCGCTGCCCACGGGGGAGAGCGTGGTGGCGACGTCGCCGCTGGTGTTCGCCACCCGGCAGTCGCTGGCGCAGCGCTTCTCCGTGGGCAAGACGGAGATGAACTGGCGGATGGTCTTCCCCTCGACCGTGCGCGGCCGGCTCACGCCCAACGCCAACGAGCCGGACATTGTCCGCGTGCCGGACCCGTCCCTGGCCGGAGCGGGCATCGCCACGGTCGCCGCCGCCAGGGACGTCGTCGGGAACGGGCCGGAGGCCGACAAGGCGCTGACCGCGTTCGTCCGCTGGGCGCAGGCGGGCTCGGCCCCCGACTACCGCTCGATGCTGGCCGCCGTGGACGACCACGCGTTATGGAAGCGGCCGGTGGTGATCGTGCCCGAGCAGTCGGTGTGGACGCACAACCAGCCGCCCGCCGCGGACCCGGTCGTCGCGCTGCACCCGCGCGAGGGCACGATCAACCTCGACTACCCGTACGTCGTCACCGCCACCGACCCGACGGTGGCGGAGGCGTCCACGCTGTTCGCCGACTGGCTGCGCGGCGCCGAGGCCCAGGAGCTGGTACGGCGGGCCGGGTTCCACTCCGGCGACGGCTCGCAGGGCCCGATCTCGCCCGGCCCGGAGATCCCGTCCGGCGCCCCGAGGACCAGGCCGTCGGTGTCGCCGGAGGACATCGACAACGCGCTCCAGGCGTGGAGCAGGCTGGCCCCGCCGACCAACATCCTGGTGCTGGCCGACACCTCCAAGCACATGGCCGACAAGCTCAAGAACGCCACCCGTCTCGGCGTCGCGCTGTCGGCGGCCAAGATCGGGCTGCAGCTCTTCCCCGACTCCACGTACATGGGGATGTGGGAGTTCGCCGACGGGCTGGGCGGGGGCAAGGGCTACCAGCAGCGGGTCGGGCTGGGGCCGATCACCCGGCCCGAGAGCGGGCAGATCATCCGCAGGAGCGTGCTCGACCAGCTCACCACCACGATCACCGCCCACCCCGGCCGCGACAGCTCGCTGTACGACACCATCGCCAACGGCTTCGCCGAGGTCGAGCGCGGCTACCGCGAGGAGATGAACAACACCCTCCTCGTCATCACCTCGGGCAGGGACGACGGCCGCGGCGCCACGCAGGCGGAGCTGCTCAGGAAGCTGCACGACAGGTGGGACCCCAACCGGCCCGTCCAGATCGTCATCATCGCCTTCGGCACCGGGATCGACCGGCCGAGCCTGGCCGAGATCGCCTCGGCCACGAACGGCTCCCTGCACGTCGCCCAGCAGCCCGACGAGATCATCGACGTCTTCCTCGCGGCGCTGGCCCGCCGCCTGTGCCACCCCACCTGCAAGCCGACCACCTGAGTCCGTCCAGGTGGCCGGCTCGGCACCTCATCCTGAACGGGTCACACGCGCTGCCAGAGGGCGGGCACGTTCGGCGGCTCCCAGCCGGAGAGCGAGGTGTGCGCCTGGATGCAGCGGTAGGACAGGCCCGCGTAGGTGACGCTCGCGCCCACCGCGTACGACACGTTCGGCGCCCAGGTGCCGCCCGGGACGGTCGGGGTCGGCGTGGGCGTCGGGGTGGGGGTCGGCGTCGGGGTGGGCGTGGGGGTCGGGTTGCCGGTGCCGCCGCCGAAGTTCAGGTCCACGCAGGCGTAGAAGGCGTTGGGGGTGTCGGCGATGTTCCAGACGGCCAGGACCTTCTGCCGGCCGCTGTAGCCGGAGAAGGTCACCGGGTGGGAGACGGTCGCGCCGGGCTGCCTGCCGCCGTCGTTGAACGACTTCACCAGGTTGCTGCCGATGTAGTACTCCCAGGTGCTGGTGGCGTGTCGGGCGGTGAGCGTCCAGTTGAAGGTCACCGTGTTGCCGACCGACGTGACCGGCCAGGGCTTGCTCTCGTCGCTGAGCTGGGCGAAACGGCCCACGTTGCCGTGGCAGTTGCGCACGCCCTTGGGGCCTTCCACGCTCTGCGGCTCGTAGATGATGTCGCCGCAGTTCGGCACCTTGCCCTGGGCGCAGAACGCCTGGCGGCTGGGCGGGGAGTTGATCCAGCCGTGGGCCATGGCGGGCTCGGCGACGTACATGGTCGTGGCGACGGTGATCACCGCCATGGTTAAGACCGTGAGCAGCCTTCTCATGGGATGGGCTCCTTTACATGGGGGGATGCATCAAATGTAAAGGAAACCTTATTAACAGTAAATGCCTGTTGACAGACTGTCAGCCACCCCGCCGACGCACGTCGACGGGGTGGCGCGCGCCAGTGGGGTGGCGCGCTGGGTGACGCTCCAGGGGGTGGCGCGCGCTGGGTGGCGCGTCAGCGGGTGACGGTGAAGTCGGCCGGGTCGCGGGGCGGTCGGTCGCGGGGCGGGGCCGCGGCGTGGCCCACGGCGACGCAGCCCATCGGGTCCCAGGAGTCCGGCAGGTCGAGCACCTCGCGCACCACCGGGCGGCAGAACATCGTGGACGACACCCAGGCCGAGCCCAGCCCCTCGACCGCGAGCTGGACGAGGAAGTTCTCCACCCCGGCCCCCGCCGCGACGACGAACATCTCCCGCTCCGACGCGTTGCGCCGGTCGTCGCGGTAGGTGTGCGAGCCCTCCATCACCAGGCACGGCACCACCAGGTACGGCGCGTCGCGCAGCACGTCACCGCGCCGCACCCGCTTGGCGATCGACTCCTCGGTGAACCCGTCGCCGCGCAGGTCGGCGACCCACGCCTCGCGCATGGCGTCGAGCAGCTTCGTCCTCGTCCCGGCCGACTCGACCAGCACGAACCGCCACGGGGTCGTGTGGTGCGGCGCCGGGGCGGCGATGCCGGCCGCCACCGCCCTGCGCACCGCCGCCGGATCCACCGGCTCGCCGGAGAACTCCCTGATCGTCCGGCGGGCGAACACGACGTCGCGCGAGCCGTACCGGAACATGTCCTCGTCGGCGGGCCGGATCAGCGGCCGCACGCCCGGCCCGTCGTCGGAGGTCACCAGGTGGGACAGGCCGCGCACCACGGCGACCGGGACGCCCGCGAGCTTGCCCTTGACCAGCTCGGCCGCCGCCGCGATCTCGTCGGCCAGGGCGGTCACGGTGGCGTTGAGCGGGTTGCCGTGCGTGTCGACGCCGCCGCGCAGGTCGTCGAGCGGGGTCACGCCCGCCGCGCCGATGGCCACGTCGGTCAGCCCGTGACGCCACGGCCGCCCGAACGTGTCGGAGACGATCACTCCCACCTTCGCGGCCAGCCCCGCCCTGATGCGGCGGGCCGAGGCGTCGCTGTCCTCGGGCAGCAGCAGGACCGTGCCGGGCTCGGTGTTGGAGGCGTCGACCCCGGCGGCGGCCATGACGAAGCCGTGGCGGGTCTGCGAGATGACGGTGTCGCCGCGCCTGGCCACCACGCGCACGGTCTCGTCGGCGATGGCCGCCTGGCGGTCGGGGGCGCGCCGGACGCGGCCCTCCGCCTTGCTGACGATCTTCGAGGTGACGACGACGATGTCGCCGTCGCGCAGGTCGGCGCCGGCCAGCAGCACGGCGATGTCGTCACCCGGCCGCACCTCGCCGATCCCGGTGACACCGAACACCTCGACGCGGCCGGCCGGGGCGCTTTCCGGCCCGGGGGGAGCGGTCGGCGGTGGCGGCGTCATCGGGCCAGCTCCAGGGCCAGGTCGAGGGCGGCGCGGGCGATGTCCGCCGCCGCGTCCGCGTCATGCATGATCAACGGCCGGGCGCGCACCGTGACGCCGTCGAGCGCCACGCCGGAGTCCTCCTCGGCCACCAGCCAGCCGTCGACCAGCTCCGCCCCGTACAGGCCGAGCACCGCCTGGGCGCTCGTCCCGACGCCGATCGCGGTCAGGCAGGCGTCGGCCATGCCGCGCACCGGCGCGCCGCCGATGATCGGCGAGACGCCCACCACGGTCTTGGCCTCCAGCGCCGCCCGGACGCCGGGAACCTGGAGGATCGTCCCGATGCTCACCACCGGGTTGGACGGCGGCAGGATCACCACGTCGGCCTCCTCGATCGCCTCCAGCACACCGGGCGCGGGCTTGGCCGTCTCCACCCCGACCAGCGCGATCGACTCGGCGGGCACGGAGGCGCGCAGGCGCACCCACCACTCCTGGAAGTGGATCGCCCGCCGCCCGCGCTCGTCGGTGATCACCACGTGCGTCTCGCAGCGGTCGTCGCTCATCGGCAGCAGCCGCACGCCGGGCTGCCAGCGGGCGCACAGCGCCTCGGTGATCTGCGACAGCGGGTAGCCGGCCTCCAGCATCTGCGACCGGACGATGTGCGTGGCGAAGTCGCGGTCGCCCAGCCCGAACCACTGCGGCTCGACCCCGTACGCGGCCAGCTCCTCCTTGACCGCGTGCGACTCCTTGGCGCGGCCCCAGCCCTGCTCCTCGTCGATGCCGCCGCCCAGGGTGTACATGACGGTGTCGAGGTCGGGGCAGACGCGCAGCCCGAACAGGGTGATGTCGTCACCGGTGTTGCCGATCACGGTGATCTGCGAGTCGGGGGCGGTCGCCCGCAGACCACGCAGGAAGCGGGCGCCGCCGATGCCGCCCGCGAGGGACACTATTCTCTCTGCCGCGTGCATGCGGCCCAGTCTTGCACCGGCCTGCGACACGGCCTGTCCCGGGAGTCAGCTTTACAACGCTTCGGGCGGAGAAACCCCAGCAAATAGTGACCAAGGGGCACGTACGGCATGTAAGAGGTTGCTGGGACACCCGCATACTGTCGGGGCAATGTGGCACACTCCATCGGGGTACAAGGGTGGTTCGATGGGGGTAGTTGTGAGCAAACTCGACGTAGCCCGGCTGCGGGAGCCTGCCGCCTGGCTCATGCTCGCCGCGGGCGCGACGAACATCCTCGTGTCCATCGGCAGGGTCGTGGTCGGCTCGTCCGGCACGACGGGCGGCTCGGTCATGACGTTCGCTGAGCGCGCCTTCGCCAACTTCGGCAACTTCACCAACCCGGTCACCACGGCCCTCCTGCTGGGCGCCGTCCTGTTGCTGACCAAGGTCGGGCCGCCGTCGCCACAGGCCAGGGCGATGGCGTACGGGTCCGGGGCGGTGCTCGCGCTCGCCACGGTGTTCGGGGCGATCACGCTGGTGCTCGGGGTCCTCGGCGACAACGTCATCCGGTTGTCGATCGAGTTCGTGCTCAGAGGGGTGCCGGCGCTGGCGCTGACGGCGCTCGCCTTCGTGTACCTGCTGCCGCAGCTCATCCCCGACCGTCCCGCCGCGCAACCGCAGCCGCAGGGCTTCGGCCAGCCCTTCCCCCAGGGCCCATACGGGCAGCAGCCCCCCAGCGGCCAGTTCGGCCAGCAGCCCGACTTCGGCCAGCAGCCCGGTTACGGTCAGCAGCCGCCGAGCGCGCCCTACCAGCAGCCTCCCGCCGAGCAGCCCGCCTTCGCCGCCCAGCAGGCTCCCGACCAGCCCCCCTACGGTCAGCAGCCTCCTGAGCAGCCGCCTTACGGCCAGCAGCCCGCCGCGCAGCCCCCGGTGCAATCACCGATGCAATCCCCTGGGCAGACCCCCGCACAGCCCCCCGTGCAGCCGGCCGCCTACGGCCAGCAGCCGCCGAGCTACGGCGGCGCCCCGGTGGAGCAGCCCGCCGCCTACGCCCAGCAGCCCCCCTCGGCCGCCCAGCCCGTCGCGGAGCCCCTCGTCCAGGCCGAGCAGAAGCCGGAGTACCAGCCGGCCCCGTACGTCCCGGCCGACAGCCAGCCCAGCCCGTTCTCCCAGCCGTACAACACCCCTGAGCCCCAGGCCGGCCCGTTCTCGCAGCCTTACAACACTCCCGAGCCGCAGGCGGGCGCGTTCTCGCAGCCTTTCAACACCCCTGAGCCGCAGGCGGGCGCGTTCTCGCAGTCGTACAACACGCCGGACCCGCAGGCCGGTGCGTTCTCCCAGCCGTACAACACGCCCGAGCCCCAGGCGGCCGGCCCGTACGCGCTGGCGGGCGACACCCCGCCCAACCCGTTCGCCCCGGTGAACCACCAGCCGAACCCCTGGGCCCCGGCCGAGCAGCCGCCGCCCCCGCCCCAGGGCGGCCAGCCGTTCACCGGCTACTCCGGCCACGAGTACGCCACCCCGAACGCCTACCAGGAGCCCGACCCCCCGGTCGACCCGCGTTCCCAGCAGCTCCTGGACGCCTACCAGCAGGCCGAGACCTACCAGCACACGACGCCGCCGCCCGGCCAGGGCCCCGACCTGCGGGTGCCCGACTACACCAGTCAGCAGCAGCAGGCCACCCCGTACGACGGCCCGTTCGGCCACCCGCAGCAGCCGTTCCCCGGCTCCCAGCAGCAGTACGAGCCCCAGCCCGGCCAGTACGAGCCGCAGCCCTACCAGGGCCACCACCAGGCCCCTCAGCCCCCGCCCGGACAGCCGCAGTGGGGCGACCCCGTGGGGGAGTCGACGATCAAGCTCGACCAGTCGATGTACCCCGGTGACGCGCTGGGCGATCAGCAGCCGGGAGAGGCCACGATCGACCCGACCGCCATATACACCCCCAACGACCCACGCAGGTAACGGACCGTTAAAAGCACGGCCAGAGAGAAGGTGGGCATCGGGCGGGCGTCCAGGACGCCCTGCTACGGTTCGGACCGCTGACAGCGTTGAAGCACACCAGGCCAAAGCCGTGGATCCAGGGCGGAGGCATGCGTGCGAACTCCACATGCCATGCGCACCGGGGCGAGAGCTGGTCTTTCCCCGGATAGCGGCATGCCGCTTGACGCCACGTGCGACACGCGCGTGTAATTACAACCATGTTGTTACGCCTTCCTGTGGGTGGGTAGTAAGGAAGGCGTTCCATGGGGGGCTCCATTGCGGGCGGGCGGCAGGGAGGTGTGCAGTGACCGATCTGGTCATCGCACAGGATCAGCTTGACGCTGAAGAACTCGGATGGCAGGAGCGCGCACTCTGCGCGCAGACTGATCCTGAGGCGTTCTTCCCGGAGAAGGGCGGCTCTACCCGAGAGGCCAAGAAGGTCTGCCGATCGTGCGAAGTCCGTGCCGAGTGCCTGGAGTACGCACTCGAACACGATGAGCGATTCGGCATCTGGGGTGGGCTGTCCGAGCGGGAACGCCGACGGATCAAGCGCCAGGCCGTCTAAGAGATACAGGCGAAAGGGTCACGCGGGATGCCGCGTGACCCTTTTTCGCATTATGGTGGGCGCGTTTGATCCCCATTCGTGGGATCCACCCGGCTTCGCCGCACCCCGCAGGAGACGCGCCCGATGTCCCGTCCCTTCGTCACCGCGATCGTGGTCGCGCACGACGGCGCGCGCTGGCTCGGGGAGACGCTGCGGGCGGCGCTGTCCCAGAGCCACCCGCCGGACTGCCTGGTCGGCGCCGACAACGGCAGCAGGGACGGCTCCGGCGACGTCCTGACCAGCGCACTCGGCTCCGGCAACGTCCTACGACTGCCGCGCTCGACCTCGTTCGGCGAGGCCGTCGCCGAGGTGCTGGACAAGCTGCCGGCCGGCGACCGGCAGGAGTGGATCTGGCTGCTGCACGACGACTGCGCGCCCGACCGCCGCGCGCTGGAGCTGCTGCTGCACGAGGCCGCCCGCAACCCGAAGGCCGCGGTGCTGGGACCGAAACTGCGCGACTGGCTGGACCGCAAGCGGCTGGTCGAGGCGGGCGTGACCGTGGACCGCACCGGCCGCAGGGACACCGGCCTGGAGCCGCGCGAGATCGACCAGGGCCAGCACGACGGCACGCGCGAGACGATGTCGGTCTCCACGGCCGGGATGCTGATCCGCCGCGACGTCTGGGACCGGATCGGCGGGCTCGACCCGTTCTTCCCGCTGTTCCGCGACGACCTGGACCTCTGCTGGCGGGCGCGCAACGCCGGCCACCGCGTGATGATCGTCACCAGCGCCGTCGCCTGGCACGCCGAGGCCGCGGCGCGCAGGCGGCGGCGCATCACCGTCAGCGGCGACCACCCGCGCCGGCTCGACCGGCGCAACGCGATCTTCGTGGTCATGGCGAACCTGCCGTTCCGCGCGCTGCCGTGGGCGCTGGTCCGCAACGTGTTCGGCTCGTTCCTGCGCACGCTCCTGTACGTGGTCGGCAAGCAGCCCGCCAACGCCCTGGACGAGATGGTCGCGCTCGGCTCGGTCCTGGTCCACCCGATCAGGCTGCTGAAGGCGCGTCGCGCCCGCCGCCACGGCCGCAAGAAGGGGTACGCCCGGACCAAGCCGCTGCTGACGCCGCCGGGCGCGGCCTACCGGCGGCTCAGCGACATGGTCCAGAGCTTCATGGCCGGGCAGGGGCCGGTCGGCTCCGAGGGGCAGCACCACCAGGCGTCCCTGGCCCCGGACGAGGACGACGAGGTGGTGCCGGAGGACACCGGCGCGATCAAGCGCTTTCTCGGCCGCCCCGGTGTGCTGCTCGTCCTCGCGCTCACCGTGATCACCCTGGTCGCCGAACGCTCGCTGCTGGGCGGCGAACGGCTCGGCGGCGGCGCGCTGGTCCCCGTCAGCGGCGGCGCGGACGACCTCTGGCGCTTCTACACCGAGGGCTACCACACCATCGGGCTCGGCTCGACGGACTGGGCGCCGCCGCACGTCGCGGTGCTGGCCGCCCTGTCCAGCCTGGCGTTCGGCAAGACGTGGCTGGCGGTCTCCGTGCTGTTGCTCGGGTGCGTGCCGCTGGCCGGGGCCTCGGCCTACCTGGCGACCCGGCGGATCATCCCCTCCGTGCTGGCCCGCGTGTGGCTGGCGGCCACGTACGCGCTGCTGCCCGTCGCGACGGGGGCCATCGCGGCGGGACGGCTCGGCACGGCCGTGGTGTTCGTGCTGCTGCCCGTCTACGCCGCGCTCGCCACGAACCTGCTGTCCGGCGAGCGCCGCCGCGCCCGGCGCGCGGGCTGGGGGCTCGGGCTGCTGCTGGCGGTGGGGACGGCGTTCGTGCCGCTGGTGTACCCGCTGTTCGCGGTGCTCGGCGTGCTGGCGGCCGTGGCGTACGGGGGCGTGCGCCGGGGCGTGGTGACCTCGATGGCCATCGCCCTGGCGGTGCCGGTGGCGCTGCTGTTCCCGTGGCTGGCCGGGCTGGTGCTCGACCCCGGCAGGCTGCTGCTGGAGGCGGGGCTGCACGACGTCTCCCTGGTGGACCAGGGGCTGGCGCCCGAGTCGCTGCTCGGGTTCAGCCCCGGCGGGCCCGGGATGCCGCCGTACTGGGTGACCGGCGGGCTCGTCGCCGCCGCGCTGGCGGCGCTGCTCATGCGGGCGCAGCGGATCATCGTGGCCATCGGCTGGGGCATGGCGGTGTACGGGGTGCTGGCGGCGATCCTGGTCAGCCGGGTGAGCGTCGACGGGGCGCGGGCCTGGCCGGGGGTGCCGCTGGCGTTCGCCGCGACCGGGCTGCTCGTGCTCGTGGGGCTGACCGCGCACCGGCTGGCCGAGTCCCGGGCTGCGGGCGGGCCGCGCAGGCTGGGGGCCTGGCTGGTCGTGGCGGTGGCGTTCAGCACGCCGGTGCTGGCGGCGGGGTTCTGGGTGGCCTCCGGGGTGCGCGGGCCGTTGCGGGGGGACGCGCCGGACGTCATGCCGGCCCTGGCGGCGCTCCACTCACGGCACGGCGAGCGGACGCTGGTGATCAAGGGGTCGGGGTTCACGGTGCTGAGCGGGCGCATGCCGCTGATCGGTGAGTCGGAGCTGCCCGCCGTGGCGGGCACGCGGTGGTCGGCCGCGGAGGGGCCGGACGCGCAACGGGCGAGCGGGCAGGGGCCGGACGCGCAAGGGGCGGACGCGCGGCGAAAGGTCGCCCAGGCGGCTCAGGGGCTGGCCGGGGCGCGCGGCGGCAAGGACGCCGCCACGCTCGCCCAGCACGGCGTGGCGATGGTCGCCGTGGCCCCGCCGGTCCGGCCGGAGCTGGTCAAGGCGCTGGACTCCGAGCCGGCCCTGGTGCGGCTGAGCCTGTCGGACGCCGGCGGGCTGTGGCGGCTGCTGGATCCGGTCGTGCCCGTCGTCGCGCAGCCGGAGAGCGTGCTGCACCGGCCGTGGCTGTGGACGCAGGCGGCGCTGACACTGCTCGTGGCGGTGCTGGCCGCGCCCGGCAGACGCGAACCCGCCGCCGAGCGCGCGGACGCGCCGGCACCGGTGCTGGCGGCCGCCTCATGACCGGCCGCCGCGCCGCGGGCCGCCGCGGGAAACCCCCCCAACCCGAGCC
>NZ_JAHKRL010000418.1 GCF_019396405.1 Nonomuraea rhizosphaerae
CGGGCCCCCACCGCGATCGCGTCGGCGAGGTTGCGCGGGCCGTCGCCGTCGGCCGCGTCGGCCGGGCGCTGCGCCCCGGTGAACACGACCGGGCGGCCGTCGGCGTGGAACAGGTCGGTGAGGTACGCGGTCTCCTCCATCCCGTCGGTGCCGTGGGTGACGACCACGCCCAGGACGTCCGGATCGGCGAGCGCGGCGCGGGCCCGCACGGCGACCTCGCGCATGTCGGCGAGGGTGAACAGGTAGCTGCCCGCGCGCAGCACGTCCACGCCCACCACGTCCACGCCGGAGGGGGCCGGGAGCCGGCCGAGCAGCTCGCGCGCCCCGTCCTCGGGGAGACCCACTCCGCGCGGGTCGCGGCGGGTGGCGATGGTCCCGCCGGTGGACAGGACGATGACCTGGGACACGCGCCGGCCTCCTCATGACGGTTACCCAAACGTTTGCGCCAAACGTTTGAGTAGGATCTGGCCTGCGGCCCCGGAATGTCAAGAACCGCACGTTAAAATCGGGTGAGCCGCCAGCCGCGATCGCCGAGAGCCGAGGGACATGTGGGTGCGAAGAAGGCGCGTCCGGTCACGCTGCAGATGATCGCCGACCAGCTCGGCCTGCACGTCTCCACCGTGTCGCGCGTGCTGCACGCCAAGCCCGACGAGGGGCTGCGCGCGGCGTCGAGCCCGACGGCCGTGCGCGTGCGCGCGCTCGCCGGCGAGCTGGGCTACCAGCGCAACCCGCACGCCATGAGCCTGCGCACCCAGCGCAGCAACCTGGTCGGCGTCCTGGTCCCGCGGCTGTCCGACGTGGTGCTGGCCACGATCTACGAGGGCGTCGAGGAGGCCGCGGCCGAGAACGGGCTGTCCACGTTCGTCACCAACACGCGCGACGTCCCCGAGGCGCAGCGGGCCCGCACGGAGATGGTCCTGGCCCGTCGCGTCGACGGGATGATCTTCGGCGACGGCCGCTCCGACACCGGGTTCCTGGACGAGGTCGCCGCGAGGGGCGTGCCGTTCGTGCTGGTCAACCGGCAGGTCGGGGAGCATCCGGCGGTCGTCTGCGACGACTACCTGGGCGGCAGGATGGCCGCCGAGCACCTGCTGCGGCTCGGGCACGAGGACGTCGCGGTCGTGGCGGGGGAGCCGTACGCGAGCACCGGCGTCAACCGCGCGAACGGCTTCGCCGACCGCTTCCGCGAGGCCGGGCTGCCGATCCCCGGGCACCGGATCACGCACGCGCGCTTCGACGCGCCCGGCGGCCGGGAGGGCGCGGAGAAGGTGCTGGCGGCCGGGCCGCGGCCGTCGGCCATGTTCGTGGTCAACGACTTCGGCGCGATCGGCGCCATCGGCGCGCTGCGCGACCACGGGCTGCGGGTGGGCGCCGACATGGCGCTGGTCGGGTTCAACGACACGCCGCTGGCCGCCGAGCTGCCCGTCCCGCTGACCACGGTCCGCTCGCCCATGCACGAGATGGGCCGGCGCGGCCTGGAGCTGCTCGTCCGGGTGCTGGCCGGCGGCCCGCCGGACAAGGAGCTGCTGCGGCCCGAGCTGGTCGTGCGCGCGTCGAGCGACCCCGGCCGGTACGCCGCGCTGATGCGGAAGACCGCCCCCGGCCGGACCGGGGACGGTCTCTCACCAGGTCAGGACCCGTACACCTCCAGTTCGTAGATCCGCGCGGCGGTGTTGCCGTTCTGTGCGGGGGTGGTGATATTGAGGCGGACGTAGCGGGCGGACGTGGCGGTGATCGGGTGGTTGGTGACGCTGGCGGTGTTGCCGGTCACCGTCACGGGTGTGCTCCAGGTGTTGGCGTCGGTGCTGAGCTGGATGGTGAAGTCGCGGGTGTTGAAGTCGGTGCTCTCGCCGCCGGCGCCGGCGTGCCGGACGGTGAGACGAGCCACGCTCATGGCGCTGCCGAGGTCGACCTGGAGCCATTGGGGGCTGGCCAGTGAGCACCATTTGTCGGTGTTGCCGCCCGAGACGCTGCCGTTGACCGCCTTCTCCGGGCCCTCGTTGGCGTTGCAGGACGCGGTGCCGGTGGCCGTTCTGCCCAGCGCCAGATTGCCGGCCGGCGGCGGGGCGTACACCTCCAGTTCGTAGATCCGGGCGGCGGTGTTGCCGTTCTGTGCGGGGGTGGTGATGTTGAGGCGGACGTAGCGGGCGGACGTGGCGGTGATCGGGTGGTTGGTGACGCTGGCCGTGTTGCCCGTGACGGTCACGGGTGTGCTCCAGGTGTTGGCGTCGGTGCTGAGCTGGATGGTGAAGTCGCGCGTGTTGAAGTCGGTCGTCTCGCCGCCGGCGCCCGCGTGCCGGACGGTGAAGCTCCCCACGCTCACGGCGCCGCCCAGGTCGACCTGGAGCCACTTGGGGCCGGCCAGTGAGCACCATTTGTCGGTGTTGCCGCCCAGGACGCTGCCGTTGACGGCCTTCTCCGGGCCCTCGTTGGCGTTGCAGGACGTGGTGCCGGTGGCGGTCCTGCCCAGCGCCAGGTTGGCGGCCGTGCCCGGGTAGGACGGCGGGGCCGAGGACGCCGCGGTCGCCCACGACGTGCCGGCCGACCCGCCGAGGGTGAAGGTGAGCGTGCCGCCGTTCATGACGGCCGACGGCGGCAGGTAGGAGTTGTTCCAGGTGGCGCCGTTCCAGGTCGCGCCCTGGATGTAGGCCCCGGCCTGCGGCGCGTTGACGATCAGGTGGTTGCCGGTGCTCAGCGTGATGTCCACCTGGTCGAACACCGGCGTGTTCAGGGCCAGGTCGGCCGTCCCCGGCGTCTCGGGGAACATGCCCATCGCCGACCACACGTACCAGGCGCTCATCGTGCCCAGGTCGTCGTTGCCGACGCCCCAGCCGGTCGGCGAGTCCGGCCAGAGCTGGTCCTGCACCGCCCTGACCACCTGCTGGGCCTTCCACGGCTGGCCCACGTAGTTGTACTCCCACGGCAGCTCGATGCTGGGCTCGTTGCCCAGGTCGGCGTGGTCGCCGCCGCTGCCGTTGAACGTGGCCAGCACGTGGTCCAGGTAGCTGATCATCGCCGCGTTGCCGCCCTTGGCGTCGGCCAGGCCCCGGATGTTGAACGGCACCATGCCCGTGTACTGCCAGGACGTGCCCTCCACCATGTCGGTGCCGCTGGTCGGGCTGAACCCGCTCTTCCAGCCGCCGCCCGCCAGCCGCGGCTGCATGAAACCGCTGGTCGGATGGAGCAGGTTGCGCCAGCCCTGGGCGCGGTTGACGAACCTGTCACGGTTGGCGGTGTCGCCGAGCGCCCCGGCGAACGCGCCGATCGCGAAGTCGGCCGTGTTGTACTCCAGGGTGGTCGAGACCGAGCCGTAGAAGTTGCAGCAGCCGTACGAGCCGTCGCTGGGCAGGTAGCCGAGCGAGGTCAGGTAGTTCAGGCCCGGCCTGGCCTGGTTGGCGACCGTGGCCTGCTGGATCATCGCGTTCTTGGCCGCCGCCGTGTCGAAGGAACGGCCGCCGAACGCGTACAGGCCCGCGATGATCGGGTCGGCCGGGTCGCCCACCATCACGTACGACTCGCCGTTGGCCTGCGACCACTTGGGCAGCCTGCCGCCCGCCGTGTACACGTCCACCATGGACTGGGCGATGTCACTGGCCCGGTCCGGCGCGATCATGCCGAGCAGCTGGGCCTGACTGCGGTAGATGTCCCAGCCGGAGAAGTTCGCGTAGTGGGCGTGCCCCGCCGGGACGGTGTGCACGGCGCCGTCGAAGCCCCTGTACTGGCCGTTGACGTCGCTGAACACGTTGGGGTGCAGCAGCGCGTGGTAGAGCGCGGTGTAGAACACGTGCTGCCGGGCGGTGGTCCCGCCGGTGATCTGGATCTTGGACAGGGCGGCGTTCCAGGCGTTGTGCGCGGCGGCCTTCACGGCGTCGAAGCCAAAGGAAGGGACTTCGGCGTCGCGGTTGGCCTGCGCGTTGGCCTGGGAGGTGAACGAGATGCCGACCCTGGCCTGCACCACCTGGTTGCTGGTCGTGTCGAAGGTCAGGTAGGCGCCGTTGGGCTCGGCCAGCGCCGCCACGCTCTGCTCCCCGGGCGGGAGCGCGCCGTGGTACTTGGGTTCGGGGGCGGCCGCCCGCGAGGCGGCGGCGGTGGTGGTGCCTGTCGACTTCGCCGACGCTCTCTTGCTGCCCGGGCTCAGGCTGCCGGCCAGCCAGGTGCCCGTGGTGAACGGACGGTCGAAGGTGACGGCGAAGTGCACCGTGTACGTGTTCGACGCGCCGCAGAAGTGGCCGCTGGTGACCGAGCCGACGACCTCGGTGTTGCTCACCGCCTGCCAGCTGTTGGCGTAGACGCCGTTCTGGCTGCCGGTCAGCTTGAACAACAGGTTCGCCTGCGTGGTGGACGGGAAGGTGAAACGGCCGATCCCGCCGCGCGTCGTGGTGGTGAGTTCGGTCCGCACGCCGTTGTTCAGGTTGACCGAGTAGTAGCCCGGCGTGGCCGACTCGCCGGAATGCGCGTAACCCGCGCTCGCGCCGGCGGGATTGGTGCCGATGGCGCCTGTCGTCGGCATGATGGGGACGTCGCCGTAGGCGCCGCAGCCGGGGCCCGCGATATGCGTGAGGCTGAATCCCGTGATGGTGGGACTGTTGTAGTTGTATCCGCCGCCCAGAGCCCTGGACGCGGTGTCCGGGCTCCACTGGATCATTCCGAACGGGACGTCGGCCCCGGGGAAGTCGTTGGCGTCGTTGGTCGTCCCCAGGAACGGGTTGACCAGGGCGGCGGGGTCGCTGACCGCCGCCTCCGCGCGGCCGCCGGACGGCGTGAGGATCAGCGTGAGCGCCGCCGCGCCGCAGACGAGCGCCCTTCGCGTGTGCAGCCGTAATCGCATGACGCAACCGCCCCTTTCCGGGTTCAGGCAATGGGGAATCGACGCCGCGGCCTGGGAGTGGGCCCGGCATTCGTCGGTTGACAACGTTGTCATATTGGATTGACGATCTCATTGAATACCGCCCGCGAAACGTGTCAAGACCCACGCGCGAAATCCGCCGGAAACACGGCACCCTGAACAGGGGCAGGCATTCCCGCCTCTGTCTCGAACGTTCTAGAACCCCAGGCCGAACAGCACCGTGTGAGCGTTCTCCGGGCCGGAGACATGTCTGCCGAGCTTTCTGATCGAGGACACCTTCTCCGTCCTGAGGACCTCCACCAGGTGCGCGGCCAGCGCCTCGCCGTCCACCTCGCCGGGGCCGCCCGCGCTGCTCGCCGGGCCGAGCGCGCCCTCGATCCTGCCGGCCACCTGACGGAAGCCGTCCGGCCCCGGCCCGCAGGTCAGGGGGACGACCAGGCCGCGGTACTCGCGCTCACCGGTGTGGCGCCGCTCGTGCTCCGCGACCGGCATCAGGTGCCCGCGCCCCTCGGCCAGCGGTTTCAGCGCCTCGCCGGACCAGTCGCCGGGGTCGGCCTCGTGCCAGAGCCAGCCGGCGGCATCTTCGTCCTCCATGGTGATACCGGACACTACTGGGAAAAATCTATCGATGTCCGGTGAAACAATCTGGCGGGGTGCGGACACGTACAGAGGTGAACGAGTCCCCGACGACCAGGGAGCAGCGTGGGTTCCCCTGACCTCAAGCGGCGCTTCGAGGAGATCTACACCGCCCACTACGGCGACATCCTCGCCTACGTGCGGCGGCGCACCGACTCCCCGGAGGACGCCGCCGACGCGCTGGCCGAGACGTTCGCGACCGCCTGGCGGCGGGTCGGCGACCTGCCCTCCGGCGCCGCCGCCCGGCTGTGGCTGTACGGGGTGGCCCGGCGCGTGCTGGCCAACGGCCGCCGCGCCCGGTCACGGCGCGGCGAGCTGGTCGAACGCCTGGGCGCGCAGCTCGCGCTGTGGACGGAGTCGGCCGGGCCCGCACGCGACGACCACCTCGACGACGTGCGCGAGGCGCTGGGGCGGCTGGGCGGCGACGACCGCGAGGTGCTGTGCCTGGCCGGGTGGGAGGGGCTCAGCTCGGAGGAGATCGCGAGCGTGCTGGGCTGCTCCAGCGGGGCGGCCCGGCTGCGGCTGCACCGCGCCCGGAAACGGCTGGCCCGGGAGTTGCGGGCCGTGGGCCGGGATCTGACGGGACGCGATGAGCATACGGCGACTCCTGCCTCGTCAGTGGAATTGTCGCGATCGGTCGGTTCGGCGAAGAGGAAGACGGCATGAAGAACCTCGACCCCGCCATGGAGCGGACAATCGACCGCCTGATGGCTGACATCGCGCCCGACGCCGGGCCCGGCATGACGCCGCTCGCTCGCGAGCTGTTCGACGAGATCACCGCCACCCCGCCCGGCCGGCGCCGCCTCCGCCTGGCCCGCCGGCTCACCCTGCCCCGCCGGCTCACTCTGCCGAACCGGCTCGCCCCGCCCCGCCTGGGGCGGCTCGCCGGGCTGCGTCTCCGCTGGCCGGTCGTCGCCGCGCTGGCCACCGCGACGGTGGTGCTGAGCTGGGCGTTCCCCGCCGTGGACGGCATCGGCCCGGCGCCCGCCGCCGCGGCCCTGGAGATCCAGCGCGACGGCGACTTCTACGTCATCACGGTGAAGGACCTGTTCGCCGACCCCGAGGTGTACCAGGCCGAGCTGAAGGCCCGCGGCCTCGACATCACGCTCACGGTCAAGCCGACGTCCGCGAACCAGGCGGGCTCCATGTTCGTGATCAACGACTACGACCGCCTCAAGAAGGGCGAGACCGTGCCCGGCGACGGCCCCGTCAAGGCCGTGAACGCCCCGGGCCCGTGCGAACGCCCCACCGGATGCCCGATCCAGCTCAAGGTCCCCGTCGACTACAAGCGGGTGGCCAAGGTCGTCCTCGGCAGGCAGGCCCGCCCCGGCGAGAAGTACATGCTGCCGCCCGGCGTCGCCATGCCCGGCGAGCCGTTCCACTGCGTGGACTACGTCAACAAGAAGGTCACCGACGTCGCCGCCATGCTGGGCGAACGCGGCGTGCAGGCCCGGTTCACGGCCTACGCCGAGGGCGTCCAGGTGCCCGGCGACTGGTACGTGATCGACGGCGTCATGAGCGAGGCGGGCAAGGCCCTCATGCTGGCCGACCCCAAGCCCAAGCCCGACCCCGAGCCCACGTCCGGCCCTGAGCCCAAGTCCGACTCCCCATCCACGTCCGGCCCCGAGCGCCCGGCAGCCTCCTGCTCCTGACGCGCCCCTGACGCTCGGCACCCCCTGACACCACGTCCTTCATCAGCGCCGCCACGCGCTCTCTCCGGCGTGCGCGCGATCCCCCGAACCAACCCCTCGGATCAGTCATGCCCTCATTCGTCCGCCTCGCCGCGGGCCACCGCGTCTTCGCCGTGCTGCTCGCGCTCGCCGCCGCGCTGCGCGTCGTCACGATGCTCGGCTACCGTCCCGCCCAGCTCTACTGGTACGACTCCTTCACCTACCTCGACACGGCCGTCCACCTCGCGCCCTCGGCGTCCTTCCATCCGATCGGCTACCCGTTGTTCCTGCGGGCGCTGTGGCCCTTCCACAGCGTCGCGCTGGTGGCGGCGGTGCAGCACCTCATGGGGCTGGCCATCGCCGTGCTCGTCTACGCGCTGCTGCGCCGCAGGTCGCTGCCCGGCTGGGGCGCGGCTCTGGCGACGGTGCCGCCGCTGTTCGACGCGTCGTTCCTGCGGCTGGAGCACGCCGTGCTGTCGGACACGCTGTTCATCTTCCTGGTCGTCGCCGGGCTGACGGTCCTGATGTGGTCGCCGCGCCTGTCGTGGCGGGCCGCCGCGGGGGCGGGCCCGCTGTTCGCG
>NZ_JAHKRL010000419.1 GCF_019396405.1 Nonomuraea rhizosphaerae
GACGAGGCGCGGCTGCTGGTCCAGGACGCGCGGGCGGACATGTCCGCCCGCGGCCACCTGGCCTGGCAGGCCGACGTGTGCGCGCTGACGGCGCGGTCACAGCTCCTGCGAGGGCGGCTGGACGGCGCCGTAGGTGACGCCGAGCGGGCGCTGAGCCTGGCCGCCGACCTGGGCACCCCCGAGCCGGCCACGGTGGCGACCACGGTCCTCGCCACCGTCGCGCTGTTGCGCGGCGACATGCGGGCGGCCGCCCGGCACGCCTCCGACCTGGACCGCGGCTCGCTCGCGCACGCCCTGCTGCTGGCCCAGGTCACTGAGGCGAGCGACGGACCGCTGAAGGCGATGGCCCTGCTGCCGGACCTGCTCGAACGGCGACGCCGGATCCTCGCCGTCAACCCCACCGCGAGCGCTTGGCTGGTCCGCCTCGCCCTCGCCGTGAGGGAACGTGAGGTGGCCAAGGCCGTCGTCGCCACCGCGGCGGACCTCGACGCCGTCAACCCAGGGTTCCCCGCCCTGACCGCGTCCGCCGCACACGCGCGTGGCTTGCTCGACGGCGACGGCGAGGCCCTCGCCGAGGCGGCCGAACGCGCCGACGACGTGTGGGGACGGGCCTCCGCCACGGAGGACCTCGGCGTGCTGCTGGCCACCGGCGGGCGGCGCGACGACGCGACGAGCCGGCTCGACCGCGCGCTCGCGATCTACGATGGCATCGGATCCACCAGGGACGTGGCCCGCGTACGCAAGCGGCTGCGCGACATGGGTGTGCGCCACCGGCACTGGAGCCACGCCGACCGGCCAGCGACCGGCTGGGACAGCCTCACCGACACCGAGCGCCGGATCTCCTGCCTGATCGCCGACGGATGGTCCAACCGGCAGGTGGCCGCGCAGATGTTCATCAGCGCGCACACCGTCGCCTACCACCTGAGACACGTCTACCGCAAGCTGCAGATCAACTCCCGGGTCGAACTGGCACGCCTCGTGACGACGCACGGACAGGGCGAACCCGAGGACTGACGCTCGCGCGCCAGAACTACACGTACGGGGGATGTGACCTCGCGGCGCCCGCGAAAGCGTGGAAAAGGTGTGGGCCACATCGAATCACTGTCTCCGAGGCGGCGGCCGCCAAGCCCCGCCACATCGAAGTGTCCGCCTCAGGGCGGCGAAGGAGGAGCCGTGACCAGCGCACCATCAGCCTCGATCGCCATCGACCGGGAGCCAGTGGCTTCCTTCAGCACCTACGCGGAAGCCGAAACGGCCGTCGACTACCTGTCCGACCACGAGTTTCCCGTGCGGGGAACGCTGATCGTGGGGGTGGGCCTGCGCTCCGTGGAACAGGTGGTCGCCCGCATGACCTACCTGCGCGCGGCCGGGTTCGGCGCTCTGTCCGGAGCCTGGTTCGGGCTGCTCGTCGGCCTCTTCCTGGGCATCTTCGCGCTCACCGCCACCTCCATGATCACCATGATCCTCTGGGGCCTGCTCTGGGGAGCGGCCGCGGGAGCGGTCTACGGACTGATCGCGCACGCTCTGACGGGCGGCCGCCGGGACTTCGTGTCCGAGAACGGCCTGGTGGCCGACAAGTACCAAGTCCTCGTCGAGCCGGAGCACGCGCCCCGGGCGCGTGAACTGCTCGCAAGCATCAAGCGCTAGGGGGAGTCGCAATGGCGAAGGCAGTAGGCATCGACCTCGGCACGACCAACTCGGTGATCGCCGCCACGGAGGACGGGCATCCGACGGTGATACCGAACGCGGAGGGCGCCCGCACGACGCCGTCCGTGGTCGCGTTCACCGACCAGGGTGAGCGGCTCGTGGGCCAGCTCGCCCGCCGTCAGGCCATCCTCAACCCGAAGGGAACGATCTACTCGGCCAAGCGCTTCATCGGCCGCCGGTTCGACGAGGTCAGGAGCGAGACCAACGCGGTCTCCTTCGACGTGACGGAGGGGCCCGACGGCAGCGTCCGCTTCGACGTCAAGGGCAAGCTGTACGCGCCCGAGGAGGTCTCGGCCCTCGTGCTGCGCAAGCTGGCCGCCGACGCCGCGAAGTTCCTCGGCGAGAAGGTGACCGAGGCGGTCATCACGGTGCCGGCCTACTTCAACGACGCCCAGCGTCAGGCGACCAAGGACGCGGGACGCATCGCGGGGCTGGAGGTCCTGCGGATCATCAACGAGCCGACCGCCGCGGCCCTGGCGTACGGGCTGGACAAGAAGGGGAACGAGACCGTCCTGGTCTTCGACCTGGGCGGCGGCACGTTCGACGTCAGCGTCCTCGACATCGGCGACGGCGTCGTCGAGGTCCGTTCGACCTCCGGCGACGGGCACCTCGGCGGTGACGACTTCGACCGCCGGATCGTCGACCACCTGGCCGATGACTTCCAGAAGGATCAGGGCATCGACCTGCGCAAGGACCCGCAGGCTCTCCAGCGGCTGTTCGAGGCGGCGGAGAAGGCCAAGGTCGAGCTGTCGGAGGTGACGCAGACCACGATCAGTCTGCCGTTCATCACCGCGGACGCCTCGGGACCGAAGCACCTCAACACCACGCTCATGCGCTCCACGTTCGAGCAGATCACCGCCGACCTGGTGGAACGCTGCGTCCACCCGGTCGAGCAGGCCATGCAGGACGCCAAGCTCACGCCCGCGGACATCGACGAGGTCATCCTCGTCGGCGGCTCCACCCGCATGCCCGCCGTGCAGAGCCTGGTGCGCAGGCTGACCGGCGGCAAGGACCCGAACATGACGGTCAACCCGGACGAGGTCGTGGCCATCGGCGCGGCGGTCCAGGCCGGCATCATCAAGGGCGAGGTCGAGGACGTCGTCCTGCTCGACGTCACGCCGCTGTCGCTGGGCGTCGAGACGCTGGGCGGCATCATGACGAAGGTCATCGAGCGCAACACGACGATCCCGGCCCGCAGGACCGAGACGTTCAGCACCGCCGACGACAACCAGGAAGCCGTCGACATCGTGATCCTGCAGGGGGAGCGCGAGCGGGCGGCCGACAACCGGGTGCTCGGGCGCTTCCGCCTGGAGAACATCCGGCCCGCGCCACGGGGAGAGCCGCAGATCGAGGTCACCTTCGACATCGACGCCAACGGCATCCTCAACGTCACCGCGCGTGACAAGGACACCGGCGCCGAGCAGAAGGTCACCATCAGTGAGACCTCCACGCTGGACAAGCAGGAGATCGAGCGGATGGTCCAGGACGCCGAGCAGCACCGCGACGAGGACCTCCGGCTGCGGCAGGCGATCGAGGCCCGCAACGAGCTGGATTCGGTCGCCTACCAGGTGGAACGCCGCCTGCAGGAGCTCGGCGACGCCGTGCCCGTCCATGAGAAGGCGCGTGCCGAGCAGCTCGTCCACGACGCCCGCGAGGCGATCGAGCAGGAGGCGCCGATCGACCGGCTTCGCACGCTCACCGGCGAACTCCAGCAGGTCCACCAGGCGCTGCAGGCCGGCCAGTCGGCCAACGTGCCCCCGCAGAGCAGGACGGAGAGCGCTCCGGGTGCGCCAGCCGACGACGACGTGATCGACGCCGAGTTCACCACCTCTGACACGGAGTGACATGAACGGCCACGAAGAGCGTACGGGCCAGGGCGGTGCGCGGGCGGTTCAGACCGGCATCGACGAGACCGGCACCGACGAGGTCAGCACCGACGAGACCGAGCCGCTCGCGGAATCGCAGGCGAAGCTGGCGGAGCTGGAGGACCGGTGGCTGCGCGCGGTCGCCGAGCTGGACAACGTCCGCAAGCGCATCGCCCGGGACACCGAGCGGCTCCGGGCCGAGGAACGGGACAGGGTGGCCTCCCAGTGGCTGCCCGTCCTGGACAACCTGGAGCGGGCGCTGAGTGCCGCGAATGGGGACGGCGCCGCCGATCCGGTCATCGAGGGGGTGCGCGCGGTGCGCGACCAGGCGGTCGCCACGTTGAGCCGCCTCGGCTACCGCCGCCAGGACCGGACCGGCGTGCCGTTCGATCCCCAGCACCACGAGGCGGTCTCGACCGTCGAACGCGACGACGTCGCGCCCGGCACCGTCGTGGAGGTGCTGCAGCCCGGCTACGGCGACGACCAGCGGCAACTGCGCCCGGCGGTGGTGGTGGTAGCCAAGAAGGCGGAGTGATGGCCGACCGGCGCGACTTCTACGAAGTCCTCGGAGTCGGCCGTGACGCCGACCAGGACGAGATCCAGCGGGCCTACCGCAAGCTGGTCCGCAAATACCATCCCGACGTCAACAAGGATCCGGGGGCGGAGAATGCCTTCAAGGAGATCTCGGAGGCGTACTCCGTGCTCTCGGATCCTGAAATGCGCCGCAGGTACGACGCGTTCGGGCACGACTTCCGCCAGGTGCCGCCCGACGTCGACCCCGAGCAGTACGCCAGGGCGCGTTCCCGTGCCCGCTCCGGGGCCGGAGCACGTGGCGGAGGCGGCCAGTGGCGCACCAGCGACGGCTTCGGGACCGGTGCCGGAGATATCGACCTTGAGGACCTGCTCGGCGGCATGTTCGACAGCCGGGGCAGGCGCTCCTGGGGGCCTGTGCAAGGCGCGGACCAGGAAGCCGAGCTGACACTCCCGGTCGAGGACGCCTACCGCGGCGGGCGCCGGACGATCACGCTGGGCGGAGGACGGCGGCTGGACGTCACGATCCCGCCCGGGGTGACGGACGGCCAGCGCATCAGGCTGGCCGGCCAGGGAGGTCAGGGAAGCCAAGGCGCCCAGCCGGGCGACCTCTACCTCGTCGTCCGGATCGCCGAGCATCCCCGCTACCGCGTCGAGGGCCGCGACCTGCACACCTATCTGCCGCTGGCCCCCTGGGAGGCAGCTCTGGGCGCCACGGTGGCCATCGACACGCCGGGCGGCGAGGCCAAGCTGAAGGTGCCGCCGGGTACCTCGACCGGGCGCCGCCTGCGGCTGCGCGGGCGCGGCATGCCCAACCCCCGTGGCAAGCCCGGCGATCTGTTCGCCGAGGTACGGATCGTGGTGCCGCCCAAGCTCACCGAGGAGGAGCGGCGCCTGTTCGAACAGCTCGCCGCCACGTCCCGGTTCGACCCGAGGAGGGGCACATGACGACGTACGCGATCGTCCGCCCGACACGGCTGGGCCTGGATTCCTACGCGCGTATCACCGGGCTGCACCCGGAGACCATCCGCCGCCTGGTGGTGCTCGGCCTGCTGGAACCGGTCAGGGACGCCAGGGGAGAGCTCTGCTTCCCGCTCTCCCAGGTCGCCGCGGCCGCCCGCATCCGGCGGCTGCACGAGGGCCTGTCGATCAACTATGCCGCGATCGGACTGGTGACCGACCTGCTCGACCGGATCGAGGAGCTGGAGAGCTCCCTGCGTACGCACGCCTCACGACACTAGGGGGACTGCTGTGGACCCGAACACCATGACGCAGAAGTCGCAGGAGGCCCTGCACGGCGCCCAGACCAAAGCGCTGCGCTACGGGCACACCGAGGTCGACGCCGAGCACCTGCTGCTGGCCCTGCTCGAACAGCCGGACGGGCTGGCTCCCCGGCTCGTGCAGCACGGCGGAGCCGACCCGGAGGCCTTGCGCAGGGACCTGGAGCACGAGCTGGAACGCCGTCCCAAAGTCAGCGGCCCAGGTGCGCAACCCGGACAGGTCTACTTGACGCAGCGGCTGGCGCGGCTGCTGGACACCGCCGAACGGGAGGCGAAACGGCTCAAGGACGACTACGTCTCGGTCGAGCATCTGCTGCTGGCCCTGATCGAGGAGGGCACCGGCACAGCCTCCGGGCGGCTGCTGCAACAGCAGGGGCTCACCAGGGACCGGTTCCTGGAGGCGCTGACCGCCATCCGGGGCAACCAGCGCGTCACCTCGGCCATGCCGGAGGTCGCCTACGAGGCGCTGGACAAGTACGGCCGCGACCTGGTGAGCGAGGCTCGCGCCGGCAAGCTGGACCCGGTGATCGGCCGCGACGCGGAGATCCGCCGGGTGGTCCAGATCCTGTCCCGCAAGACCAAGAACAACCCCGTACTGATCGGCGACCCCGGCGTCGGCAAGACGGCCATCGTGGAAGGGCTCGCCCAGCGGATCACGAACGGGGACGTCCCCGAGGGGCTGCGCGACAAGACCGTCTTCAGCCTGGACATGGGCTCGCTCGTGGCCGGCGCCAAGTACCGCGGCGAGTTCGAGGAACGCCTGAAGGCCGTGCTGAACGAGGTCACCGCGGCCCAGGGACAGATCCTGCTGTTCGTGGACGAGCTGCACACCGTGGTGGGGGCCGGGGCGACCGAGGGCGCCATGGACGCGGGCAACATGCTCAAGCCGATGCTTGCCCGCGGCGAACTGCACATGATCGGCGCGACCACGGTCCAGGAGTACCGGCTGCACATCGAGAAGGACGCGGCGCTGGAGCGAAGGTTCCAGCCCGTCCTGGTGGACGAGCCGTCCGAGGAGGACGCGATCTCGATCCTGCGGGGGCTGCGCGAGCGGCTGGAGATCTTCCACGGCGTGAAGATCCAGGACAGCGCCATCGTCGCCGCGGTGACGCTGAGCCACCGCTACATCTCCGACCGGTTCCTCCCGGACAAGGCCATCGACCTGGTGGACGAGGCCTGCGCGATGATCCGTACGGAGATCGACTCCATGCCCGCCGAGCTCGACGAACTCACCCGGCGGGTGATGCGGCTGGAGATCGAGGAGGCCGCGCTCGCCAAGGAGGACGACCCCGCCAGTCAGGCCCGCCTCGCCGGCCTGCGCAAGGAACTGGCCGACCTGCGCGCCGAGGCCGACGCCATGCGGGCGCAGTGGGAGTCCGAGCGGAACGCCTTGCGCAAGGTCCAGGCCCTGCGCCAGGAGCTGGAGGCCGTGCGCCGGGAGGCCGAGCAGGCCGAACGCGACTACGACCTCAACCGCGCCGCCGAACTGCGGCACGGCAGGATGCCCGAGCTGGAACGCCGCCTGCAGGCGGAGGAGGAACAGCTGGCCCTGCGCCAGAGCGGCCGCAGGCTGCTGCGCGAGGTCGTCACCGAGGACGAGATCGCCGACATCGTCTCCCGCTGGACCGGCATCCCGGTCACCCGCCTGAAGGAGGGCGAGCGCCAGAAGCTGCTGCGCCTGGACGAGACCCTGCACGAGCGGGTCATCGGCCAGGAGGAGGCCGTGCGGCTGGTGGCCGACGCCGTCATCCGCGCCCGCTCCGGCATCAAGGACCCGCGGCGGCCCGTCGGGTCGTTCCTCTTCCTCGGACCGACCGGCGTCGGCAAGACCGAGCTGGCCAGGACGCTCGCCGCCACGCTGTTCGACACCGAGGACAACATGGTCCGCATCGACATGAGCGAGTACCAGGAGCGGCACACGGTCAGCCGCCTCGTCGGCGCCCCTCCCGGCTACGTCGGGTACGAGGAGGGCGGCCAGCTCACGGAAGCGGTGCGGCGCAAACCCTACTCGGTGGTCCTCTTCGACGAGGTGGAGAAGGCGCACGCGGACGTGTTCAACACCTTCCTCCAGGTCCTGGACGACGGGCGGCTGACGGACGCGCAGGGCCGTACGGTCGACTTCCGCAACACCGTGATCATCATGACCTCGAACATCGGCTCCCAATACCTGCTCGACGGGGTCACCTCCGACGGCGAGATCAAGCCGGAGGCCCGCGACCGGGTCATGAACGAGCTGCGCACGCACTTCCGGCCCGAGTTCCTCAACAGGGTCGACGACATCGTGCTGTTCAAACCACTGACCGAGGCCCAGATCGAGCGGATCGTGGACCTGATGTTCAACGACGTCAGGCAGCGGCTGGCCGAGCGGCGGCTCACGCTGCGGGTCACCGACCAGGCGCTCAAGCTCATCGCCAACCAGGGCTATGACCCCGTATACGGGGCCCGGCCGCTGCGCCGGTTCATCGCCCGCGAGGTCGAGACCAGGATCGGGCGTGCGCTGCTGGGCGGCGACGCTCCCGACGGCTCGACCGTGACGGTGGACGTCGACCATGGCGAGCTGAGCGTCACCTTCACCGGACCGGGGAGCTGACATGATCTCGACCACCGTCGCCTGCCCGAACTGCGGCAAGCGGAACAGGGTCCCGGCCGCGGCCGACGGCGTCCCCCGGTGCGGGAACTGCCATCGGCCGCTGGCTTGGATCGCCGAGGCGGGTGACGACACGTTCGCCGAGGTCGCCGAGCGATCGGCGGTGCCGGTCGTCGTCGACTTCTGGGCGGACTGGTGCGGGCCGTGCCGGATGGTCACGCCCGCGCTCGAACAGATCGCCCAGGAACTGGCCGGCCGCGTCAAACTCGTCAAAATCGATGTGGACCGGTCGCCACACCTGTCCGAGCGCTACACGATCAAGCACATCCCGACACTCATGACGATGGTCCACGGCGAGATCATCGCCCAGCGGGCGGGCGCCTCACCCGCCCATGAGCTGCGCAGATGGATCGAGGACACGATCAAGGCCCGCACATGACGCCGGCATCCGAAACGCCGGGCCCGCATATGACGCCCGCATCCGAAACGCCGGACCTGTACGGCGCCTTCCCCCGGCTGAGCGAGACGCAGCTCGCCGAACTCTCGCCCCATGGCGAGCGGCGGGCCGTCTCGCCCGGTGACGTCCTGTTCAGGGAAGGGGAGCCCACCACGGAGTTCATCGTCGTACTGAGCGGCAAGGTGGCCATGGTCGAAGGACACGGCCGCGGCCTGGATGAGCGGACGATCGCCGTCCACGGCCCGCGCCGGTTCCTCGGCGAACTCAGTCTGCTCACCGGTCAGGCGGGATTCCTGACCGCCGTCGTCCAGGAGCCAGGCGAGGTGCTGGCCGTCCCGGCCGAGCAGGCGCGGGCACTGGTGGCACGCGACCCGGCGCTCGGCGACCTCATCCTGCGGGCCTACCTGGCCCGGCGCTCGCTGCTGATCGGGCTGGGCGCCGGCTTCCGCATCATCGGCTCGCGCTATTCGGCGGACTGTCGGCGGTTGCGTGAGTTCGCCGCCCGCAACAGGTTGCCGCACCAGTGGATCGACCTGGAGGAGGACGACACCGCGGAGGCGCTGCTGCGCGAGCTGCGCATCCCGCCCGAGGACACCCCGGTGGTGATCTGGCGCGGCGACAAGGTCCTGCGCCACCCGACCGTGGGCGAGCTGGCGAAGGCGATCGGCCTGCCCGCCCCGATGCCCGGCGACCGCGTCTGCGACCTGGTCATCGTGGGCGCCGGCCCGGCCGGCCTGGCCGCCGCCGTGTACGGGGCCTCGGAAGGACTGACGACGGTCGTGCTCGACGCCGTGGCC
>NZ_JAHKRL010000045.1 GCF_019396405.1 Nonomuraea rhizosphaerae
GCTGACCGATCGGGCGGACGCGACCGGCTCGGGCGGGAAGGCCAGCGAGGCGAAATAGGCCCAGATGTCGCGGTCCTCGGTGCCGGGCAGCAGGATCACCTCGGCCCGCTCGACGCCGCGCCCGGCCCGCCCGACCTGCTGGTAGTAGGCGACGGGCGACTGCGGCGCCCCCACGTGGACGACGAACCCGAGGTCGGGCTTGTCGAACCCCATCCCGAGCGCGCTCGTCGCCACCAGCGCCTTGATCTTGTTGTTGAGCAGCGCCTCCTCGGCGGCGAGCCGCTCGTCGGGGTCGGTCTGCCCCGAGTAGGCGGCCACCTCCAGCCCCTGGTCGCGCAGGTAGCCCGCGATCTCGTGGGCGGCGGCCACGGTGAGGGTGTAGACGATGCCGGAGCCGGGCAGCTCGCGCAGGGTCTGGCCCAGCCACGCCAGCCGCTGCTCGGCCGTCGGGAGCCGCACGACGCTCAGGTGGAGGCTGTCGCGCTCCAGGGGGCCGCGCAGGACGAGCGTGTCGCTGTCGTCGGTGCGCAGGTGCTCGGGCAGCCGCATCTGCTCGGCCACGTCGCGGGTGACGCGCGCGTTGGCGGTGGCGGTGGTGGCCAGGACAGGGATGCCGGGCGGCAGCTCCTCGAACAGGGTGGCCAGCCGGCGGTAGTCGGGCCGGAAGTCGTGCCCCCAGTCGGAGATGCAGTGGGCCTCGTCCACCACGACCAGGCCCGCGCTCTCGGCCAGCTCGGGCAGCACGTTGTCGCGGAAGTCGGGGTTGTTGAGCCGCTCCGGGCTGACCAGCAGCACGTCGACCTGCCCGTCGGCCACCTGGCCGTAGATCTCCTCCCACGCCTCGGGGTTGGCGGAGTTGATCGTGACGGCTCTGATCCCGGCCCGCTCGGCGGCGGCGATCTGGTTGCGCATGAGGGCCAGCAGCGGCGAGACGATGACGGTGGGCCCCTCGCCCAGCTCCCGCAGGAGGGCGGTGGCCACGAAGTAGACGGCCGACTTGCCCCAGCCGGTGCGTTGCACGACGAGCACCCTGCGCCGGTCGACGACCAGGGCCTCGATGGCCGACCACTGGTCGTCACGGAGGCGGGCGTGGTCGCCGGCGAGGGCCCTGAGCCGGGTCTCGGCCTCTTCGCGCAGCATCTCCGCATCGGGGGCGTCAATCATGCCCTCCTTGTTACCAGCTCCCTCCGACTTTTTCGCGCGCGGCGGTTTTATTCCGAGCCTCTTTTACGGCAGGCCGCGCCCACCGCCACCCGCCGCACAGGGCTGAGGGCCTCCAGGAGCACGGCCGCTGACCGGATGGTGGCCGGGCGCCGTCACGCGCGAGTTCTCAGCCGGTGGCGACGAGTGGCCCGGCCGTCGTCGTCTCCCCTGGTGGCTTACTGATGGTTGCTGGTGGCCTACTGGTGCTCGGGGAAGGCGTTGATCGTCACCCGGTGCATGATGCGGCGTTCGGTGTAGTCGGCGACCGCGTAGTGCTGGGTGGGCCTGTTGTCCCACCAGGCCAGGGTTCCGGGACGCCATTTGAGCCTGCACTGGTACTCGGGCGACCTGATGTGGTCGATCAGGAGCGGCAGCAGGGCCTCGTTCTCGCGGTCGGTCAGCCCCACCAGGCGGGTGGTGGAGGCGCGGTTGACGAACAGGGCCTTCCTCCCCGTCTCGGGGTGCGTCCGGACGACCGGGCGCTCGATCGGCGGCCATTTGGCCTGGACCTCGGCCAGGTCGAAGGGGTGGCCCTTGGAGATCGCCTTCTTCATCGACATCGTGATGTCGTGCACCGCCGTGAGCTCGTCGCACAGCCGCTGGATCGACGGCGACAGCGTCTCGTAGGCCAGGTAGGTGTTGGCCCAGCAGGTGTCGCCGCCCACGCTCGGGAGCTGAACGCAGCGCAGCAGCGAGCCCATCGGTGGCGTCGGCTCGAAGGTGTTGTCGCTGTGCCACTCGTCGCCGCCCTCGCCACGGGGGCTGGTCTGGTCGAGCACGTGGATGGGGCTGTCGCCGTCCCGCTTGAACGCCGGGTGGTTGAGCGTCCCGAAGTTCAGCGCGAACTGCAGGTGCTGCTCGTCGTCGAGGCCCGTCTCGCGGAAGAACAGCACCAGGTGCTTGAGCCAGCCGACCCGCAGGGTCTCGACCTCCTCCTGGGAGAGCGGCTTGCGCAGGTCTACCCCGGTGACCTCGGCGCCGATGTGCTTGGTCACGGGATGGAATTCGATCATGACGCCTCCGGAAAGGGGGATATGTCCGAACGTAATACCCAAGCAATTGCTTGGTCAAGGATGTCTGGCGGCGATGATGTCGCGGGCACTCGACTTTCTTCGGCACAATGTTCGACATGGCCCGACGTACGACTGCCCCCCCACCAGAGGACTTCGAGGAGCGGATCGTCGACATCGACGTCACCTCCGAGATGCGCACGAGCTATCTCGAGTACGCCTACTCGGTGATCTATCAGCGCGCCCTGCCCGACGCGCGCGACGGTCTCAAGCCCGTGCAGCGGCGCATCCTCTACTCGATGAGCGAGATGGGCCTGCGTCCCGACCGGGGCCACGTCAAGTCCTCGCGCGTCGTCGGCGACGTGATGGGCAAGCTCCACCCGCACGGCGACACCGCGATCTACGACGCGCTCGTGCGCCTGGCGCAGCCGTTCTCGATGCGGCTGCCGCTGGTCGACGGCCACGGCAACTTCGGCTCGCCCGACGACATGCCCGCCGCCATGCGCTACACCGAGGCCAGGCTGGCCCCGGCCGCCATGCTGATGGTGGAGTCGCTCGACGAGGACACCGTCAACTTCAAGCCCAACTACGACGGCCAGGAGACCGAGCCCACGGTCATGCCGTCGGCGTTCCCCAACCTGCTGGTCAACGGCACGGCCGGCATCGCGGTCGGCATGGCCACCAACATGGCGCCGCACAACCTGACCGAGGTCGTGGCCGCCGCCCGCCATCTGATCAAGAAGCCGGACGCGACGCTCGACGAGCTGATGCGCTTCGTGCCTGGCCCCGACCTGCCCACGGGCGGCTCGATCATCGGCCTGCAGGGCATCCGCGACGCGTACGAGACCGGGCGTGGCACGTTCCGCATGCGCGCCAAGTGCACCGTCGACCAGATCACGCCGCGGCGCAAGGGCATCATCGTCACCGAGCTGCCCTACAACGTCGGCCCCGAGCGGGTCGTCTCCAAGATCAAGGAGCTGGTGACCAGCAAGAAGCTCCAGGGCATCGCGGACCTGAAGGACCTCACCGACCGGCACAAGGGCCTGCGCCTGGTCATCGAGATCAAGAACGGGTTCATCCCCGAGGCCGTGCTGGAGGAGCTCTACCGGCTGACGCCGATGGAGGAGACGTTCGGCATCAACAACGTGGCGCTCGTCGACGGCGAGCCGCGCACGCTGGGCCTGCGCGAGCTGCTGCGCGTCTACGTGGAGCACCGCCTGGACGTCGTGCGCCGCCGCTCCGAGTACCGGCGCCGCAAGCGCGAGGAGCGCCTGCACCTGGTCGACGGCCTCATCATCGCGCTGCTCAACATCGACGAGGTCATCCAGGTCATCCGCTCCTCCGACGACTCCGCCCAGGCGCGGGCGCGGTTGATGGAGGTCTTCGACCTGACCGACATCCAGGCCGCGTACATCCTCGACACGCCGCTGCGCCGCCTGACCCGCTACGACAAGCTGGAGCTCGACCGCGAGAAGGAGACGCTGACCGACGAGATCGCCGAGCTGACCGGCATCCTGTCCTCCGAGGCGCGCCTGCGCCAGGTCGTCTCGAACGAGCTGGCCGACGTGTCCAAGAAGTACGGCACACCACGCCGCACGGTGCTGCTGGAGTCGTCGGGCGCGCCGCGCACCCCCACGGTCGAGCTGCTGGTGGCCGACGACCCGTGCCTGGCGATGCTGTCGTCCACGGGGCTGCTGGCCCGCACCTCCGACGCCTCGCCGCTGTCCCCCGACGGCGACCGGTCGGCGCACGACGTGCTGGTGTCGGTGGTGCGCACCTCGGCCCGCGGCGAGGTCGGCGTGGTGACCTCGGCGGGCCGGCTGATCCGCGTGCCGGTGGTCGACCTGCCGACGCTGCCGCCGTCCGCCAACCCGCCGTCGCTGTCGGGCGGGCATCCGGTGTCGGAGTTCGTCTCGCTCGAACCCGACGAGACGGTCGTCGGCCTCGGCTCCCTCGATCCCGACGGCCCCGGCCTGGCGCTCGGCACCGCGCAGGGCGTGGTCAAGCGCGTGGTGGCCGACTATCCGGCCAACCGCGACGACTTCGAGGTGATCACCCTCAAGGAGGGCGACCACGTGGTGGGCGCGGTCGAGCTGACCTCCGAGGCGCACGACCTGGTGTTCATCTCCTCCGACGCGCAACTGCTGCGCTACCCCGCCTCTCAGGTACGGCCCCAGGGGCGTCCCGCGGGCGGCATGGCCGGCATCCGGCTCGACGGGGCGGCCAGGGTGATCTGGTTCGGCGTGGTGGATCCGTCGCTGCCGGCCCAGGTGGTGACGGTGGCGGGCACGTCCACCGCGCTGCCCGGCACCCAGGTGGGCGGCGGCAAGGTGTCCGACTACACCGAGTTCCCCGCCAAGGGACGCGCCACGGGCGGGGTGCGGGCGCAGCGCTTCCTCAAGGGCGAGGACGTGCTGCTGCTGGGCTGGGCCGGTCCGGCGCCCGCCAAGGCGATCTCGTCGGTGGGCAAGCCGGTGCCGCTGCCGGACGAGATCGGCCGCCGGGACGGGTCCGGGGTGCGCCTCACCAACACCATCGGCGCCATCGGCGGCGCCATCGCCTCCGGCCCCCTGGAGTCCGGCGGCGGTGCGGGCGGATCGGGTGAGGCGGAGGACGAGGAGCAGCCGCTGTTCTAGCGGGTACCCGGTGACATCCGGGCCCGGCCGCACGACGGCCCGGGTCCGGCGTCTCCCCGGCCGAGGGGGGCGAGAATCCCGCGCACGGCTGCGGCGCGGTGCTCGCGTGCATGTGGGCGGGTCGGACGCCGACGACATCGGCAACCACCAGAGCGGCGGCTGGACGATCACCTGGCAGGGCTTCTCGGGGGGTTCACCTGGTTCCCGCTCGGAGGCTCAGCTGCCGATCAACGTCGGTGACGCGTCGTACGATCCCCTCTACCCGTACGGGCAGAGCCTGCGGACGATCCTGCCCGCGACCTGGCTGAAGGCGGCCCATGACCGCCTGGCGGACGCGTACGCGCAGGACGACGCGGTCGTGCCGGCGACCAGGAGCCGTCCCCGAACGTCCCCATAGCCGTCCCTGGACGTCTCCGCAGCCGTCCTGGACGTCTCGCAGTCGTCCCTCAGACGTCCCTGCAGAGGCAGAACGTGTGCCCGGCCGGGTCGAGGAACACCCGGAAGCTGTCGTCCTCACTCGGCTGGTGCTCGTGCTTGGTGGCGCCGATCTCCAGCACCTGCGCCTCCGCCTTGTCCATGTCGTCGATCGTCACGTCGACGTGGATCTGCTGCGGCCGGTCCGCGCCCGGCCAGACCGGCGGCCGGTAGTCGTCCACCCTCTGGAACCCCAGCCTGGCCGGCGGCCCCCCGTCGGTCACGATCGCCCACTCCTCGTCCGACCCCTCGTGGACGGGCCAGCCGAGCAGCCGGGAATAGAACCGCGCAAGCTCCAGCGGATCGGGACAGTCGAGCACCGTCGTGCGGAACTTCGCGATGCCACTCATACGCCTACCTCCAGGACCGTTATTTCAGCAGGACCGTTTTACCGGCAGCCACCGACAAGAAGCGATCGGGCAGCGGCGACAATGGGACCATGGCTGCCAACTCGTTCATGGTCCCTCTTGGTTCCCCAGCGCCCGACTTCGACCTGACCGCCATCGACGGCGGCAGCGTCTCGCTCGCGGACCTCAAGGGCTCACCCGCCACTCTCGTGGTGTTCCTGTCCAATCACTGCCCTTACGTACGGCACATCGAGCACGGTCTGGGCGCCATGGCAGCCGACTACGGCTCCAGGCTGTCGGTCGTCGCCATCTGCAGCAACGACAGCGTGAACTACCCCGACGACGACGCGACACACCTGGCCGAGCAGGCCGCGCGGGCCGGGTTCACCTTCCCGTACCTGCTGGACGAGACGCAGGAGACCGCCAAGGCCTACCGGGCGGCGTGCACGCCTGACTTCTTCCTGTACGACGGCGCGTTCAAGCTGGCCTACCGGGGCGAGTTCGACGGCGCCCGGCCCTCGAACGACGTGCCGGTGACGGGCGCGTCGCTGCGGGCGGCGATCGACGCGCTGCTGGCCGGCGACGAGGTGAGCCGGACCCAGCAGCCGTCCATAGGCTGCGGCATCAAGTGGAAGCCGGGCAACGCCCCCGCCTGACGCCGGAGAGCCGCCCGACGCGGAGCGCCGCCTGGCTCGCCGGAGCCGCCTGACGCGGAAGAGGCCGGTCAGCCGGTCGGAGGCTAGGCGGAGGCCGTGACGGCGGGAGGCAGGGCGAGCAGGAGCTCGTGCGGCTCGCCCCCCTCCCAGCTCCGGACGAGCCGGTTGCCCTGCTCCCCCGCGTCGAACCCGTCGCACCCCAGCGGCCCGTAACACCCCGCCTGGTCCAGCAACGCGATCAGCGGGTCGTCGTCGGGCAGTCTGGAGGCGTACGCGGCGGCGTCGAGCAACGCCAGGGCGACCCTCGCGTTGCGGCCGTCGTCCCGGGTCTCCACACGGTCCAGACGGCGCCGGGCATGGGCGCGCAGGTACGCGGCGAGCGATTCGGACCTACTCACGACAACCATCCTCGGTCACACAGTGGGGTTCACCCACCGAATTTCCTACTGTGGGCTACGACATCATCACGCAAAGTAAGTAGTGATCGTGGGACGTTGACCAGATCGAGCCGTGTCGCCACCCCGGAAACCATGAGGAAGCGGCCGTGGGGGATCATCTGTCACATGAGTGCGTTCGACGACTTGCTTTCGGCCAACGTGAAATATGCCGCCAAATTCAAGAATTCTCGGTTGACCGGACGGGCGGCACGCGGGCTCGGGGTGGTCACCTGCATGGATTCACGTATCGACCCTCTGGGACTGCTCGGCCTGAAGCCGGGTGACGCCAAGATCCTGCGGAACGCCGGCGCGCGCGTCACCGACGACGTCCTGCGCACGCTCGTCCTGGCGGTCTACCTGCTCGGGGTCGAACGTGTCCTGGTGATGCCCCACACCGACTGCGGCATGTCCAAGGTCACCGACGGCGACGTGCACGAGCTCACGCAGCGGCACGGCGTGGACTCCCGCAGCCTGGAGTTCCACACCGTGCCGGACCAGGACGCGGCGCTGCGCCACGACCTGACCCGCATCACGTCCTCCCCCTTCCTGCCGCCGGGCCTGCCGGTGGGCGGCGCCATCTACGACGTCCACACCGGGAAGCTGCTGCCGGTGGAACTCGCCTGAGACGCCCCGGGGCCGAGCCCGGCCAGGTTCGGTCCCTGGGGATCGCCCAAGCACTGGCCAGGCGCCGTCAGCGTCGAGGCCGGCCCAGGCGTGCCCGGCGCCGTATTCGACGTCTGCCTGGGCCCAGCGCATCCCCGATCCCGAATCCAGGCCGGCGGTCCGGCACGCGCGAGAAAGCGCGACTGCGGCACCAGCTCCGAGGGCGGTACGCATTCCTGGCCGAAAGGAATATGGTGCCGAAGTTAATAGAGCGTGAAACGATCGTCACCATTGATCCGGTCACCGGCTTGGATAGGGGCATTGATGCTAAATAGTCGCGAAATAGGCGACTTGACCGAACTATCCGAGGGCGATCTGCGGCTACAGGGGCCGACGGTGCTGCGCCTGCTGGTGGGCGCGCATCTCCGCCGCCTGCGCGAGGCGTGCGGCATCAGCCGCGAGGACGCCGGCTACGCCATCCGGGCCTCCCATTCCAAGATCAGCCGCATGGAGCTGGGCCGTACCAGCCTCAAGCACAACGACGTGGCCGACCTGCTCACCCTGTACGGCGTGCGCGAGGCCGAGCGCTCGACCGTGCTCGCCCTGACCGAGCGGGCCGGAGCCGGCGGCTGGTGGCGGGACTACCGCGACGTGGTGCCCGACTGGCAGGAGGCCTATCTGGGGCTGGAGCAGGACGCGGCGCTGATCCGCACGTACGAGGTGCAGCTGGTCCCCCAGCTGCTGCAGACGGAGGACTACGCGCGCACCCTCCTCACCCTGGGGCGGAACGAGCCGGCGGAGCACGTCGAGCGGCAGGTCGCGGTGCGGATGCGCCGCCGGCGGATCCTGGACCCGCCCGCGAACCGCAAGCTGTGGGTGGTGATGGACGAGGCCGCGCTACGCCGCCGGGTGGGCGACGCGGCGCTGATGCGCGCCCAGCTGGAGCACCTGCGACAGGTGGCCGAGCTGCCCCATGTCACCCTTCAGGTGCTCACGTTCGGCGCCGGCGGCCATGTCGGCAATGTCGGGCCCGTCACCATGCTGCGCTTCGCCGAGACCGCGCTGGAGGACGTCGTCTATCTTCAGCGGCTCACCGGCGCCCAGTACCTCACCAAGGGGCCGGACGTGCTCGCCTACCGGGACCTGCTGAACAGGCTCGTCGTCCTGGCCGAGCCCGCGACGGCGACCCCCGCCGTGCTGCGCCGGATCAGCGCCGAGTTGTAACGCTCACAGCTTGCGCGCTCACAGCTTGCGCCCTCACGGCTTGCGCGCCACGCCGCACAGCGCGTCGACGTCGTCCAGGGAGCCGAACGGGTCGGGATCCGGACGCCACTTCGGGAGGGAGACCACGCCCGGCTCCACCAGCCGCAGGCCGTCGAAGAAGGCCGTGAACTCCTCGGGGCTGCGCAGGTTGTACGGCACCGCCCCGCTCTGGTTGTAGTCCTCCTGCGCCTGGTCGAGCGCGGCGCCGGTGACCAGGTTGATGCCGTCCCACAGGGCCAGGTGGCTGCCGGACGGCAGGGCGTCCATCAGCCGCTTGACGATCGTGTGCGGCCCGTCCGCGTCGCTCACGTACCCGACGATGCCCATGAGCATGAGGGCGACCGGCCGCTGGAAGTCCAGCGTCCGGGCGGCTCCGGCGAGGATCGTGTCGGGATCGTGCAGGTCGGCGTCGATGTAGTCCGTCGCGCCTTCGGGGGTGCCGATCAGCAGCGCGCGAGCGTGCGCCAGCACCAGCGGGTCGTTGTCGACGTAGACGACGCGCGACTCCGGCGCGGCCCGCTGGGCCAGTTCGTGGGTGTTGTCCATGGTGGGCAGGCCGGTGCCGATGTCGAGGAACTGCCGGATGCCCGCCTCGCCGGCCAGGTGCCGGACGATGCGCGCCAGCAGATGGCGGGACAGCTGCGCGATGCGCACGATGTCGGGGAACTGCTCGCGGAACTGGTCACCGGCCTGCCGGTCGGCGGGATAGTTGTCCTTGCCGCCGAGCCAGTAGTTCCACATGCGCGCCGAATGCGCCACGCTCGTGTCGATCCCCGGCGTGGGCCGCGGCGGGTCGTTGGACAGTTCAGGCATGAAGGGCCTTTCTCCTGGCGCACCTGAGAGCCATTCCCACCTATCGTCCTACATTTACTCCCACCTTTAGCAAATCCGACTTTGAGGGACATTTCCCGTAGCGGACTGTGCCTAGTTCGCCGGGCGGGAGCGCATTTGTTCGACCTCGTCACTGAACACGGACTGCGTCCGGTTCATGAAACCGGCGATCAGCTCCAGCTCCTCGTCGCTGTACTCGGTCAGCGACGCCCGCCAGGCCTTGAGCAGCGGCGTGAACACCGGAGCCACGTCCACCGCGGCCCGCTCCAGCACGAGCGACACCACGACCTTGCGCCGGTCGGCCCCGTCACGCTCGCGCCGCACGTAGCCGACGGCCTCCAGACGGTCGATGACCCCGGTGACGGACGCGGTCGTGATGCCCGCGCGCCGCGCCAGCTCACTGGCGGTCAGCGCCCCCTCGCTCAACAGGTTGAGGCAGTGGAGATCCGTGGTGTTGATGCCGATCCGTCCCGCGGCCGCCTGGCCCATGGAGACCGCCAGCACGTTGGTCTTGCGCAGCGCCTCCAGCAACTCGGTCACCAGCGCCGCACGCTTTGACATCGGGCATCAAACTCCTTAATATCCCTAATATCTAGGAAAACTAGAGACAAGCTTCTCTAGCCACTAGCTTATCGAAGGGAGACAGTGATGAAGGACATCGTCATGCGCCTGTACGACGAGGTGCTGAACGAGGGCAGGCTCGAAGTAGCCGACGAGATCATCGCAAGCACCCTCTCCACGGCCCCCGACCGGCCGACCGGCCCCGAGAGCGTCAAGCAGATCGCGCACCACATCCGCTCGGCCCTCCCGGACATGCACTTCGACGTCCAGGACATGATCGCAGAAGGCGACCGGGTCGCCACAAGATGGGTCCTGACGGGCACCCACAAGGGCATGTTCTTCGGCGCGCCGCCGACGGGCAAGCCCTTGCAGGTCCGGGCCTGCGTGATCTTCGAAATGGAGAACAACAGGATCACCGCCCTCCACCCGACCCTCGACACCAGCTCCCTGCCCACCGCCTGACCGCCCTGCCTGATCACGTCACCTGACCGCCCCGTCTCACGAATGGGGCAGAGCCGGTCTCACCGTCTCGTCACGGCGCTCAGCCGGTGAACCGGAGGAGCGTCTCCCTGGACAGACGCCGGCCCCGCACCGCGGGTGGGGCCGGCCCATGCCTGCCGTACAAGGGCGTCTCATGACAAGCCGCACCACCGACCGACCTCCACCACACCCGATCGGCCGTCAGGAGACGGCCTCATAGGCGGTGATGATGACGTCCAGGGCGCGGGCGTCGCCCAGGGTGCCGGTGTCGAGCATCTGGTTCATCACGTACGCCACGGTCATCCGGGCGTTGAAATCGACCACGACCACCGAGCCTCCCCACCCGCCCCAGAAGCACGTACGCGGGTTCGGCAGCCACCCGGTGTGCAACCCGTAGCCCATCCCGTACCGCATCCGGGCCCCCAGATAGCGGTCCACGCCGCTGTACTGCTCCTCCAGGGCCCGTTCGCACCCTGCCTCGGACAGGAGCCGCACCCCGCGCGCCGTCCCTCCACAGGCCAGCACCGACTGCACGGCGGCGACGGAACGCGCGTTGCCGTGGCCGTTCGCGGCGGGGATCTCGGCGCGCCGCCACCCCGCCGTGTTCGCCTGCTCCGGCCGCATCACGGGATACCCGGACAAGCCACCCCGCGCCGCTGGCGAAGCACCGCGCTGCGAGGCGTCCTGGGACGGCGTGCCGTGAGACGGATCGTCCTGGGACGTGACATCGCGAGACGAGGCGTCCTGGGGTACGGCGGCGCGTGGGGAAGCGTCCTGTGACGCGACGCCGGGCGAAGAGCTGAGCCTGGAGCCAGGCTCAGGAACAGGCGAAGACACGGGCTCAGGGACGGACGCAAGGCCGGGCGAGCGGGCGGGCTCAGGGTGGGGCGAGGGGGCGGGCTCAGGGACGGACGACGGGCTGGGGGAAGGATCGGGCGGCGGGAGGACGGCGGCGACGCGGTGGTGGTGTTCGTCGGCCAGGCCGATGTGGAAGTCGGCGCCCAGCGGCCCCGCCACCTCCGACGCGAAGAACTCCCCCACGCTCCGCCCCGACACCCGCCGCACCACCTCACCCACAAGGAACCCCTGGGTGAGCGCGTGGTACCCGGCCTCCGTGCCCGGCTCCCAGCGCGGCGTCTGAGCCGCCAGCCGCGTCGTGGCCTTGTCCCAGTCGTACAGGTCCTCGACGGTCAGCGGCTCGTCCCAGGCGGGCAGGCCGGCGGTGTGGGAGAGCAGGTGACGCACCTGTACGCGTTCCTTGCCCGCGGCGGCGAACTCGGGCCAGTACGCGGCCACGGGCGCCCCCAGGTCGAGCTCACCGCGGTCGGCCAGGATCAGCGCGCACAGCGCCGTCATCGTCTTGGTGGTGGACCAGACGTTGGTGATCGTGTCACGCTCCCACGGGACGGTCCTGGCGGCGTCCGCGTACCCGCCCCAGAGGTCGACCACCGGCTCCCCGTCGACGAACACCGCCACCGACGCGCCCACGTCCTCCGCCCCGAGCGAGGCCGCCAGCGCCTCCCGCACCCCGCCGAACCGGTCGTCGCACGCCCCGTGGATCTCCGTCATGCCGTGATGCCCCTCACGCCGTGACCTCCGTCATGGCCAGAACCTGAACCGTCATGATCGGAACTTAGCCCGCCACGACCGCACCGGGCCACCCGTCACGCACGCCCCGTCGCCCGTGGCGCGTCACCAAGCGCGCCTGACCCGTCGCCCATCAGGGCGTGGGGTCAGGCGTCGCGGGTCAGACGTCGCGGGTCAGGCGTCGATGTGGTCGCGGTCGACCTCGGCGGCGCTGTTGACGATGAACTCGCGCCGTGGCGCCACGTCGCTGCCCATGAGCAGACCGAAGATGTTCTCTGCCTGCTCGGCGTCCTCGATGCGCACGCGCCTCAGGATCCGGTGGCGGGGGTCCATGGTGGTCTCCGCGAGCTGGTCAGCGTCCATCTCGCCGAGGCCCTTGTAGCGCTGCACCGGGTCCTTCCAGCGCTTGCCGCGCCGCTCCAGGTCGCGCAGCACCTTGTGCAGCTCGGCGTCGGAGTAGCAGTAGATGTACTTGTCCTTGCCGCGCCCCGGGTTGGTGAGCTCGATGCGGTGCAGCGGCGGCACCGCGGCGAACACGCGCCCGGCCTCGACCATGGGCCGCATGTAGCGGTGGAAGAGCGTCAGCAGCAGGCAGCGGATGTGGGCGCCGTCGACGTCGGCGTCGGCCATCAGGATGACCTTGCCGTAGCGGGCCGCCTCGATGTCGAAGGAGCGGCCGGAGCCCGCGCCGACGACCTGGATGATCGCGGCGCACTCGGCGTTCTTGAGCATGTCGCTCACGGACGCCTTCTGCACGTTGAGGATCTTGCCGCGGATCGGCAGCAGCGCCTGGAACTCCGAGTCGCGGGCCAGCTTGGCGGTGCCCAGCGCGGAGTCACCCTCGACGATGAACAGCTCGCTGCGGTCCACGCCGTCGCTGCGGCAGTCGACCAGCTTGGCCGGGAGCGCGGAGTTCTCCAGCGCGCTCTTGCGCCGCTGGTTGTCGCGGTGCTCGCGGGCGGCGATGCGCGCCTTGGCGGCGGCGACGATCTTCTCCAGCACGGCGCGCAGCGGCTGCTTGTAGCCGCGCGGCGGGTTGGTGAACAGCTCCTTGAGCTCGCGCGAGACCACGTGGGAGACGATGCGGGTGGCCGCCGAGGTGCCCAGCACCTCCTTGGTCTGGCCCTCGAACTGCGGCTCCGGCACGCGGACGGTCACGACGGCGGTGAGGCCCTCGGAGATGTCGGAGTTGTTGACCGGGTCGTCGCCGTTCTTCAGCAGGCGGGTCTCGCGCAGCAGCTCGTTGAGCGTGCGGGCCAGGCCGCGCTCGAACCCGGTGAGGTGGGTGCCGCCCTTGGGGGTGGCGATCACGTTGACGAACGAGCGGACGGTCGACTCGTAGCCCTTGCCCCAGCGCACGGCCACATCGACGGTGAGCTCGCGCTGCACCTCGGTGGGCGTCATGTGGCCCTGGTCGTCGAGCACCGGGACGGTCTCGTGGAAGTGGCCGACGCCCTGCAGCCGCAGCACGTCGCAGACGGCCTCGTCGCGGGCCAGGAAGTCGGTGAACTCCGAGATGCCGCCCTCGAAGTGGAACTCGTCCTCGATCCGCTCCTCGTGCCTGCTGTCGATGACGGCCAAGGTCAGGCCTGGCACGAGGAAGGCGGTCTGGCGCAGCCGCACGTGGATCTCGTCGAGCGAGACCTCGGCGTCGGGCAGGAAGATCTGCTTGTCGGCCCAGAAGCGCACGCGGGTGCCGGTGACCTTCTTGGGCAGCTTGCCGCCCTCGCGCAGCCCCGACTTCTTCCTGAACTTGGCCGTCGGCCCCTCGCCGTCGAACACGCCGGGCACACCGCGCCGGAAGCTGATCTCGTGCACGCGCCCGTCGCGGTCCACCTCGACGTCGCAGCGCGCGGACAGGGCGTTGACCACGGAGGCGCCGACGCCGTGCAGGCCGCCGGAGGCGCCGTAGGAGCCGCCGCCGAACTTGCCGCCCGCGTGGAGCTTGGTGTAGACGAGCTCGACCCCGGCCAGGCCGCTCTTGGGCTCGACGTCGACGGGGATGCCGCGTCCGTTGTCACGCACCTCGATGGAGCCGTCGGGGTAGAGCTCCACCTCTATGCGCGAGCAATGGCCGGCCAGGGCCTCGTCCACGCCGTTGTCGACGATCTCCCACAGACAGTGCATGAGGCCCCGGCTGTCGGTCGACCCGATGTACATGCCAGGGCGCTTGCGCACCGCCTCCAGGCCCTCAAGCACCGAAAGGTGACGAGCCGTGTAACCCGCCTCCACTAGCGTCACTCCGGCTCCCCTGGTCTACGAGTCGAACACGTGTACGTAGTCGAACACGTGTGCGTAGCTTACCGTTCTTCCCCTACGCACGCGTACAAGCTTGCCATGGCGACACGTTTGGTGTTACCAAGCGGCTGATCAGCATTACTTTCGGCCACATTCCGCTCTCGGCGTAGCGGGGCGGTGATTGGGAACGTCCACGTCCGGTTAGATGTTGTTCCAAGTGACTGACGCCAGATCCTCGCTTCGGCGGGGGTGACCCGAAAGGCGATACGTGACTGGAGCTCTCGCCCCCGTTAAGCCGCTGACGGCCCTCGACCGCTGCGACCGCTGCGGCGCCCAGGCATACATTCGCGCGACCCTGCCCGTGGGTGGGGAGCTGCTGTTCTGCGCTCATCACGGGCGTCAGCACATCGCGGCACTGCGTGAAAAGGGCGCCGACATCCTGGACGAGTCGGCTCGCCTCAGTGAAACCCCAACGATGGCCCCCAACGACGAGCGCTGACCCGCGCTGGTCGTGATGAGATAACAACATATAGCTCTGAGCCGAACGGCGGTCCTGGCATGCCCGGGCCCGCCGTTCGGCTTGTCCGCCCCTCTGCTCGTCTGCCCGGTCTGCTTGCCTATGGGCTGGCGCGACTCAGGGACAAGGGTTTCCGCTCTGGGCACCCGCCTGTTCTGGGCACCGGCCTGTTGGTCCGGCGCAAGGTCAGCCGTTCCACGGCCGGTCCGGCTGCTCGTGGGGGGTTCAGCGCGCACGGTAGTGGTAGCCGCCGCGCGCCTCGAATCCCTCGCTCCTGTAGAGCCCCTGGGCGGCCGCGTTACGGCCGGTGACGCTCAGGTAGGCAGACCGCGCCCCGCTGCGCCGTAGAAGCTCTCGGAGCACGCTACGGGCCAGTCCACGGCGCCGGGCCTCCGGCAGGGTCGCCATGCAGTAGATCCCCAGGGTGTCCCCTTGCGGCACGCCCCGTCCCACGGCGACGGCCCGGCCGTCCTCCTCGACGGCGGCATAGAGGGCGGGCACTCCGGTGCAGATCTGTTCGGCCGCCGGCATCCCGTCGTCGTAGCGTCCGTCCACGGCCCACCAGCTCTCCATCCACGCGGGCCAAGGCGACCTCTCGACCCGCACGGCATGTCCGGCCGGGGCCACGTCACAGCTGCCCACCATGAGCACGGTCGGGTCGACGACCTCATATCCCCGCGCGTCCAGAACGTCGTCGAGCCCCGCCAGAGCCCCCGGCCCTACCGAGAAGACGCTCCGCTCGCCCTTGCCGGCGTAGAACGCCTCGGCGGCCTCGATGGCGCCGGTGAGGTCGGCGGGCCGTCCGAGGGGAAGCACGGAGTTGGCCCGCTTGGTGACGCCTCCGGCATAGCGCAGAACCCAGCCGTCGTGGTCAACCCGCTCGTAGGCGGGCCAGGCTTCGTGAACAAGCAGGTCAAAGTCCATCAAAGCACCCTAACCAACGGTCAAGAGGGCCCACGGTGACGGCCGGCGACCCCGTGTGTAACGGCGACCGGCCACGTGCGGGCTCAGCGGGCGTCTTCCTGGAGGTCCCCGGCGGTGTGCGGCGGGTGGCGGTGGGGGCGGCTTGCCGTACAGGGGCGAAAAGGGCGCGGGCGACTCGCCGCACAAGCACGCGGCGGAGGCGACTCACCGCACAGATGCGAAGAGCAGCGGAAACGGCTCGCCGCACGCACGCCGAGGGCAGCCGGAACGGCTCGCCCTGCAACTCGTCCCGCAAGTCGAGATCCTCCGGCCGGGGGCGGGGTACGCTGCGGCGTGCTGATTTTGCTGCCGCCGTCGGAGGGGAAGGCCGGAGAGGGCGCCGGCCCGCCGCTCGGAGAGCTCTCCTTCCCCGCACTGGACAGGTCGCGCAAGCGCGTGCTCACCGCGCTGATCAAGGCCTCGAAGCGACGTAACGCTCTGGAGGTGCTGGGCCTCTCGCCCGGGCAGGCCGAGGAACTGCCCAAAAACCTGGAACTCCAGACCGCCTCCACGCTGCCGGCGGCCGATCTGTACACCGGTGTCCTGTACGAGAAGCTCGGCCTCGGCACCCTCTCCGACGACGCCAGGAAGCGGGCCGAGGACTCGCTGCTGATCTTCTCCGGGCTCTGGGGCGTGCTGCGGATCACCGACCACGTGCCCCCGTACCGGCTGTCGATGGGCGTCACACTGCCCGCGCTGGGCGGGCTGGCGGCGTTCTGGCGGCCGAAGGTGTCCAAGGAGCTGGAGCGCCTGCCGGGACTGGTGGTGGACCTGCGTTCGGCCACGTACGCCGCCGCCTGGCAGCCGGGCGAACGATCTGTGGCGGTACGGGTGTTCCGCGACGGCAAGGTCGTCAGCCACATGGCCAAGGCCACCCGCGGCGAGATCGCCCGCACCCTGCTGGAGACCGGCGCCGACCCCGCCACGCCCGGTGAGCTGGCCGAGGCGCTCACCGGGTACGGCTACGAGCTGGACCTCACCCCACCGGCCCGCGCCAACCGCCCGTGGACCCTGGACGTGCACGTCAGCGACTGAAACGCGCCGTTCAGCGGCCGAATGCCGAGGCGTGTTCCCTGGCCCAGGTGGCGAACGTGCGGCCGGGCCGTCCGATCAGCCGCTCCAGGTCGCCGGTGATCTCGCGGGGAACGCCGTCGCACGACCGCCACCAGTCCAGCAGCGCGTCCGCGATGGGCCCCGGCACGTGCTCGGCCATCTCGGCCTTCCACTCCTCACGGGAGACCTGGCGGACGGTGATGTCCCGCCCGGTCTCCCGGCGAAGGACGTCGATCTGCCCGGCGAACGTGATCGACTCCGGCCCGGTCAGCGTGTACGCCCCGCCGCCCAGCCCGGGGTCGGCCAGCACGGCGGCGGCGGCCTCGGCGAGGTCGGCCTCGTGGACGGGGTCGTCGCAGGCGTCCGGGTAGGGCAGGCTCACCGGCGTCCCGGCCTTGATCGGCCACGACCAGGCCAGCGCGTTGCCGGCGAACGACCCCGGCCGCAGCAGCGTGCTCCGCACGGGAGCGGCGGTCAGGGCGCGCTCGGCGTCCAGATGGGACCGGCCCAGCGGGCTCGCCGAGGCGTCCGGCGACAGCACGGAGGACGAGGAGAGCAGCACGACGTGCTCCACGCCGGCCGCGATCGCCTCCTTGACGAAGGCGTCCGCGTGCGACGGCTCCGCGTAGAGGAACACCGCGCCGACACCCGCCAGAGCGGCCGGGAAGGTGGCCGGGTCGGTGAGGTCGCAGGCGGTGATCGACGGATCGTCCGGACGACGGGAGGCGGCCCGGACGGGCAGCCCGCGCTCGCGCAGGACGGCGATGAGCCGGGTGGCCACGCTGCCGCGTGCGCCGGTGACAAGGATGGTCATGTCTGGCCTTTCAGGGGCGATTTGCGAAGGGGACGCGTGAAGTGAGGACGTTCGTTCGAGGTGGTCACATGCCGGCTGACCAGCGGGTCGGCGACTGCGCGACCCGGCTCCGCACGTCCGCTCGGCTCCCGTAGAATGGAAGCGCGACACAGAGATTGCGTCACACAATATTTGCGCGACACAGGTAAATGTGAACCATGGGGCGGCCTCATGTCAAACCGGGCGGAAACGCTGAAGCGGATCCTCGACGAGAGCCAGCGGCACTACGCCGCGTACGTGCTGTTCAACCAGGCACTGGCCGACCATCTGGGGATCCACCCCACCGACCTGCAGTGCGTCGCGTTGCTGGATTTGGAGTCGGGGGCGGTGAGCACCGGTGAGATCGCCCGCCTGACGGGCCTGACGCCCGGGTCGGCGACCCGGCTGGTGGATCGGCTGGAGAAGGCCGAGCTGGTGGTGCGGCACGCGGACCCGGCGGACCGCAGACGCGCCCTGGTCACGCTGGCGCCCTCCGCGCGGAAGCGGATCGCCGCGGCCTGGGAGACCCCGGGCACGGCGTTCGGGGAGGTGCTGGAGCGCTACGAGGACGCGGAGCTGGACGTCATCGCCGACTACCTCCACCGCGCCGCCGACGTGGGACGCGCCCAGGCCGAGCGCCTCGCCGGCGGGGACGCGTGACCGGCATGGCGGACGCGATCTTCGAGCACCCGCGGCTGGTCTCGGTGTACGACGCCCTCGACCCCGACCGCGGCGACCTGGACGTGTACGCGGCCGTGGCCGACGAGCTGGGCGCCCGGAGCGTTCTGGACATCGGGTGCGGCACGGGGACGTTCGCGCTGCTGCTGGCCTCTCGGGGGCTCCAGGTGACCGGCGTCGACCCGGCTCTGGCCTCGCTCGACGCGGCGCGGGCCAAGCCGGGCGCCGACCTGGTCCGCTGGCTCCACGGCGACGCGACGTCCTTGCCGCGGCTGCGGGTGGACCTGGCCACCATGACCGGAAATGTCGCCCAGGCGATCGTGGAGCCGCGCGCTTGGGACGGCACCCTGCGCGGGGCCTTCCACGCGTTGCGGCCCGGCGGGCACCTGGTCTTCGAGACCCGCGATCCGGCCGCGCGGGCCTGGCTGGGGTGGAACCGGGCGCAGACGTACCAGGCCGCCGAGGTTCCCGGTGTGGGCGGGGTGGAGCAGTGGACCGATCTGGTGGACGTCAGCGGGCCGCTGGTGACGTTCCGCGGCACGTGGGTGTTCGCGGCGGACGGTCAGGTGCTGACGTCCGACTCGACGCTGCGCTTCCGCGAGCGCGACGAGGTCGAGGCGGCGCTGATCGCCCACGGGTACGTCGTACGGGAGGTCCGCGACGCGCCCGACCGTCCCGGCCTGGAGTTCGTGTTCGTCGCGTCCCGCCCGGACGAGTGAGCCACCCGGCAGCGCGCGGCCACCCGTGCCCTGACAAGGGCCGAGCCCCGCACAGTGACCTGTGGGGGCTCGGCGTCAGTCGACCAGCTGTCTAGTCCAGGTAGTCGCGCAGCACCTGGGACCGCGACGGGTGCCGCAGCTTGGACATCGTCTTCGACTCGATCTGCCGGATGCGCTCCCGCGTCACCCCGTAGACCTTGCCGATCTCGTCCAGCGTCTTCGGCTGCCCGTCCGTGAGCCCGAACCGCATCGACACGACGCCCGCCTCCCGCTCCGACAACGTGTCGAGAACGGAGTGCAGCTGCTCCTGGAGCAGCGTGAAGCTGACGGCGTCGGCCGGCACGATGGCCTCGGAGTCCTCGATGAGGTCACCGAACTCGCTGTCGCCCTCCTCGCCGAGGGGGGTGTGCAGCGAGATGGGCTCGCGGCCGTACTTCTGGACCTCGACCACCTTCTCGGGGGTCATGTCCAGCTCGCGGGCCAGCTCCTCCGGCGTGGGCTCGCGGCCGAGGTCCTGCAGCATCTGCCGCTGGACGCGGGCCAGCTTGTTGATCACTTCGACCATGTGGACCGGGATGCGGATGGTCCGCGCCTGGTCGGCCATGGCTCGGGTGATCGCCTGCCGGATCCACCACGTGGCGTAGGTGGAGAACTTGTAGCCCTTGGTGTAGTCGAACTTCTCGACCGCGCGGATCAGGCCCAGGTTGCCCTCCTGGATCAGGTCCAGGAACAGCATGCCGCGCCCGGTGTAGCGCTTGGCCAGCGAGACCACCAGCCGGAGGTTGGCCTCCAGCAGGTGGTTCTTGGCCCGGCGGCCGTCCTCGGCGATCCACTCCAGCTCGGCCCGCACGTCGACGGGCAGGCCCTCGGTCTCGCCGCCCCCGAGCTGCTCCTCCGCGAAAAGGCCCGCCTCGATGCGCTTGGCCAGCTCGACCTCCTGCTCGGCGTTGAGCAGGGGGACCTTGCCGATCTGCTTGAGGTAGTCCTTGACCGGGTCGGCGGTGGCGCCCGCGGCGGCCACCTGGGCGACCGGCGCGTCATCGTCATCGTCGGAGAGGATGAGGACCTCGTCCTCGGTCTTCTCCGCGGTGGCGGCCGCGGCGGCGGCGTCGGCGGCCTTGGGCTCGTCGTCGGTGTCGTCGTCGGACTCGGTGTCGCCCTCGGACTCGGAGTCGCCCTCGGCGACGATCTCCTCGTCATCGACCTCGATGTCTTCGAGGTCCTCCAGCTCGACGTCTCCCTCGAGCTCAAGGTCCTCGTCGTCGTCGACGCCCTCAGAGGTCTTCGGCTTGGTCTCGGCAGGTCCAGCGCTCTCCGGCTGGGCCTTCTTGGCGGGCGCGGCCGCCTTCTTCGCCGCCGGAGCGGCCTTCTTGGCAGGAGCCGCCTTCTTGGGGGCGGGCTCGGCTTCAACGGCGCCCACGACCGCGGTCACGGTCTCAGGCTGCTGCTCTTTGGCGGCCGCTGCGGCCTTGGTCTTGACGGGGGCAGCGGTACGGCGCTTTGCTGGACCACGAGACTTTTTCGGCGCAGCCGAATCCGCGGCGGTCACCACCACGGTCACGCCCTCTTTGCTGAGGTTCCGCAAGAATGCGGCGGCGTGCGACATGGGGATGTCCGCCTCCTCGAAGGCCTGACGGACATCCTCAGACTCGAGGAAACCCTGCGAGCGCCCACGCTCGAGCAGTCGCTGAATGACGGGCTCGTTCAGCTCTTGTGGCTTCGAGCGAGTCGAACTTGCAGGCGACACGAACACCTCTCGAACGAACGCGTGGCGACAATGGACCCAGATGCCCGCTGGGGGCTGTTGCCTCTCTCGGAGAAGGATGAGGCCGTGCGGATCGCGACGGACCTGTCCAGCATTCTGACACGACCTCGCACTCCATACGGCCACCTCCCGGCGGTTGACCTCCACCCTAGGCCGACCCGGACAGTAGTGCGTACGTAAGCGCGGCACCGATACCCGAAAGCAACCGTTATGACTGATTCATTCAGTCACTCTTCGTGGCGGGCGGCACGTGGATGGCCAGGGCGGTAACGTCATCGTCTTGTTCATATCCAGACAACATCCGGTCAACCAGGAAGTCCAACAACATGTGCGGACTTCCCACCACCTCAGGCGGCGCTTCGGTCACAACATTGCAAATCTCTGCGAGTCCGGCATCCAGCCCGCGCTTCCGGTTCTCCACCAAGCCGTCCGAGTAGAGGACGGCGGTGTGCCCGGGCGGCACCACGAACCGGAACTGCCGGCGACTGGTCGGCCAGCCCAGCGGAGTGCCGGGCTCGGCGTCGCAGAGGACCGCGGTGCCCTGGGGTGAGACCAGGACGGGCGGCGGGTGGCCGGCCATCGCCAGCGTGCCCTCGCCGGTCACGGGCTCGACCACCATGTACGCCAGCGTCGTGACCTGCTCTTCTTCCTCCGTGGCCTCGAAGACCCTGTCGAGCCCCGTGAGCACCGCGGCGGGCGGCGGGTTGGTCAGCGCCAGGGCGCGCATGGCGTTGCGGATGCGGCCCATCCCGGCCGCGGCCTTGACGCCCTTGCCCATGACGTCGCCGACGACCGCCGCGACCCGCCCGTCCTGCAGGACGAAGGCGTCGTACCAGTCGCCGCCGACCTGGACGTGGCGGCTGCCCGAGCGGAAGCGCTGGGCCAGCACCAGGCCCTTGACCACCGGCAGGCGGTCGGGCAGCAGGCTGCGCTGCAGCGTCTCGGCGGTGCGGTGCTCACGCTCGAACAGCGTGGCCCGCTCGACCGCCAGCGCGCACTGACCGGCCAGCGCCTCCAGGAAGACGCCGTCCTCCTGGGAGATCTTCTGCGGCCGGGTGAAGGAGAAGCGCAGCGCGCCGAGGGCGCGCCCGGCCGCCAGCAGCGGCAGCCCGACCCACGCCTTCTCGTCACTGTGCGTGAGATAATTCGCCAGAACTTGTTCGTCTCCGCCGGCTTCGAGAAGCTGGGCCTTCAGGCTCACCGGAGACTCGGCGAAGACCGGCCGGCGGCTGTTGACCGCCATGGTCATCACGCTCGAACTGGACAGTGGGATCTCCTCGCCGAGGGTTCCCGACGCCTCGGGCACGCCCTCGCCGTTGATCAGCTTCAGCGCCGCCCTGTCGGTGTCGAGCAGGGCCACGGCCGAGCGGTCGGCGGCCAGCGCGGTGCGGCCGACGTCGATGATGACCTGGACGACCTGCTCCACCGTGAGCGCCTCGGCCAGCATCGCGGTCGCGCCCTGCAGCCGCGCCGTGCGCAGCGCCGCCGCGCCGAGCTGGTCGGTCAGCCTGCCGCGCATCTCCTCGGCCTCGCGCTGCGGCGTCACGTCGGTGTTGGCGCCCACCCACTCGACGACCCTGCCGTGCCTGATGATCGGCACCGCGCGGACCTCGAAGTGGCGGTAGCCGCTGGCCCGGGTGCGCACGCGGTAGTTCCACTCGAACATGGTCCGGCCGCGCAGCGCCTCCTTCCAGGCCTCCTCGGTCTGCTGCCGCTCCTCGGGATGGACGGCCTCCAGCCAGCCGAGCGCGAGGTACTCCTCCAGCCCCTGGCCGGTGATGGCGCGCCACTGGGGCGCGTCCTCGACCACCGTGCCGGTCGGCGAGGTGATCCAGACGAGCTGGGACTGGGCCTCCACCAGCGAGCGGTAGCGCTCCTCGCTGCGGCGCAGGTCCTCCTCGATCTGGCGGCTCTCGGTGACGTCGAGGCCGATCAGCGCGATGGCCTTCAGCTCTCCGGCGTCGTCGTGGACCGGCGAGAACGACAGCGACCAGTGCCTGGTGTCGCCCTCGGAGGAGCGCACCCGCACGCGGCTCTCGGTGACGGGGGCGTCGCTCTCGATGACCGCCTGGACGGCGTGGGTGACGAGCTGGCTGAGGTCGGCGGTGAGCGTCTCGACCGGCGCGCGGCCGATGAGCCGCTCGGCGGGCACACCGACGACATCGGTGAACACGTCGTTGACCATCTGCACGTGGCCGGCGGCGTCGAAGAACGCGAAGGCGAACTCTGCCTCCGACAGCATGCCCTTGAAGAGGGCGGAGTCTGAGCCTGAATCCACGGCGTGATTCCTGTTGATCGATTTCTGGTCCAATTCCTCCACGAGGAACGACTCCCCCAGGCGGAGGGGCTGTTTTCGGGTGTGGGAGGACCGCCGTGCTCGGGTCGCGGC
>NZ_JAHKRL010000420.1 GCF_019396405.1 Nonomuraea rhizosphaerae
CACCGCGCCCCCCTGTCAACTTACCCGGCGGCTCACGGCAGCTCCCCGTCGACGAACGCGGCGGCGGCCGGGAGCAGGCGGGCGGCCTCCTGCTCGAAGTACGTCCTGGCCTTCTCGCCGGGCCAGCCCGGCGGCAGCAGCTCCGGCGGCAGCCCGGGGTCCTGGAACAGGAAGTTGCGCCACCCGTGCACCAGCCTGCTCCTGGTCGCGAACACCTGGTCGGGCGGCGCGCCGCCGGGCAGCGCGCCGACCAGTTTGACGGCCTCCGACAGCCAGTGCTCGTACGCCGCGCCGATGGCGGCCAGGTCCCACGCCCTGGACACCAGCTCGCGCGGGTCGCCCTCCAGGGCGGCGTCGAACCGGTCGGCGCGCACGCCCTCGCCCTCCAGCAGGTTGTCCAGCTCGATCGAGGAGCGTGGACCGATCCAGGTCGTTTCGGACAGCGCGGCGTACCCCAGGAACGTCAGGTCGGCGCGGATCCGCTCCCTGCGCGGACGGTCCTTCACGGGGCCGAAGACGATCACGTGCCAGCGGCCACGCCAGCTCAGAGTTCCGGCTCGGTAAATTCTGAGCGCGGCTTCGTCAAGGCGTCTGACACACTTCGGAGTGAGCCCGTAACCCGCCCCTCGCGGCAGTCTGACAGGCTGCAGCCAGCCTTGCCGGACCATGCGGGAAACGGCCGTGCGTACGGCGGGAGCGGCTATTTCCAGGGGGTTCATGAGCCGCACGAGAGCGGCCACGGACGCCTGCCCACCGCGGGTACGCAGGTGGTCTCCGTAGAGGTCGAACAGGGCGGCGCGAGCGTGCACGAAGTCCAGTTTGGCGGCCTTCGCCAGGCTCGACAACGCATTCTGGGAGGAGATCGTTACCCATGAGCGCTCTCGATGCGGGAGAATAGGACATCACAGATGACGTGAATGCGTCGGCCATCCTCCAGGGCGGCCGAAATCGCGGGCCGCGGGAGCCCAATGGCATGAAGGGATGCACGCATGGCGGCGATGAAGCCGCGGACCGGCGATGGTCCGCTTGAGGTCACCAAGGAAGGGCGCGGCATAGTCATGCGGGTCCCCCTGGAAGGTGGCGGCCGGCTCGTCGTGGAGATTTCCGCCGACGAAGCGAAGGCGCTCGGCGAGGCGTTGAAGAACGTCGTCGGCTGAGAGCTCCCGAGACAGTCCGTTCCACGGCCCTGGCGTGCATCCGCGCCAGGGCCGCTGACGTTTGAGGTGATCATCCGTGCCCATTGAGACCACGGCGACGGCGGGGGGCGGGGTTC
>NZ_JAHKRL010000046.1 GCF_019396405.1 Nonomuraea rhizosphaerae
CGTTCCCCGCCGCCCCGGCCATCGTGGTGATCTGCGACAACGACAGCATCCACCACGCCAAAATCGTCACCGCCTACCTGGCCGAGCACCCTCGCCTGGAGCTGCTGTACGCAGCGCGCTACAGCCCGCACGACAACCCGGTCGAACGCATCTGGGCAGCGTTGAAGGCGTTCATCGCCAACACCGCCGTCACCTGGCCCGGACGCCTGAGACAGATCCACGCCTTCTTCTGCACCCGCTCACCCGACCAGCTCCTGACCGCCGCGATCCCCGAGGTCAGCCCCTGGCTCCCCGCCGGTTAAAAGCGGAATTATTGGAATGCCGCTTAGAGCGTCGGTCATGTAGCTTCGGCGGGATGTGGTACCTCTTCCTGATCGCGTCTTTGGTCGGGGTCAGGGAGAGGATCCGTGATTCATGCGTCCCAGAACGTGGCAGCCGCCGGTGGAGCCGTCCCGGGCCGAGCAGACCATCCTCAAGGCGATCAAGCGGGCCAAGCTGTTCGTCTTCCTGCGCCTGCACCGGCACGAACTGTTCAACGAGGCCTTTCAGCAGGAGCTGGCCGGCCTGTACGACGACGCCAGCAAGGGTCATCCGCCGGTGCCGCCCGCGCAGCTGGCGCTGGCGTTGATCCTGCAGGCCTATGCCGGGGTCTCCGATGATGAGGTGATCGAGGCCACGGTGATGGATCGGCGCTGGCAGCTGGTGCTCAACTGCCTGGATGCCGAGCGGCCGCCGTTCGCCAAGGGCACCCTGGTGGGCTTTCAGCGGCGGCTGATCGAGGCGAACGCCGATCGGCGGCTGATCGAGCAGACCATCGAGATCGCCTCATCCAGTGGCGGGTTCGGGCCGCGGACGTTACGCGCCGCGCTGGACTCCAGCCCGTTATGGGGAGCCGGGCGGGTGGAGGACACCTGGAATCTGATGGGACATGCCCTGCGTAAAGCCGTGGGCATGATCGCGCGCCGGCAGGGGTGGGGGCCGGCGGAGAACAGGCAGGACGCCATCGCGCGGGTCGCAGCGGCGGCGGGGGCGCCGCAGCTGGCCGCCTCCAGCCTGAAGGCCGCGCTGGATGCCGACTGGGACGACCCGGCCGCCCGCGCCCAGGCCCTGGCGGTGGTGCTGGAGTGCCTGAGCGCGGTGGAGACGTTCATCGCCGCACAGCC
>NZ_JAHKRL010000421.1 GCF_019396405.1 Nonomuraea rhizosphaerae
GCCGCCGCGGCGGCGGCCGAGCTGGCGCAGTGGCTGCGTCCCGGTGACGCGGTGCTGGTCAAGGGCCCCAGGGTGATGGAGCTCAACCGGACAGCCGAGCTGTTGCTCGGGGGGGCCACCCAGTGATCGACATCGTCATCGCCGGAGCGGTGGGCCTGGTCCTCTCGATGCTGGGGACGCCCCTCGCGATCCGGCTGTTCTCCCGGCGCGGCTTCGGCCAGGAGATCCGCGAGGAGGGCCCGCAGGCCCACCACGGCAAGCGGGGCACCCCCACCATGGGCGGCACGGTGTTCGTGCTGGCCTCCCTGCTGGCCTACGCGGCCTCGCACCTGGCGACGTTCGCCGCGCCCACGGTGTCGGGGATGCTGGTGCTGTTCCTGATGACCGGGCTCGGCGCGGTCGGGTTCCTCGACGACTTCATCAAGATCTACAAGCAGCGGAGCCTGGGCCTGCGCAGCGGCGCCAAGGCGCTGGGCCAGCTCGTCGTCGGCGCGATCTTCGCCGTGCTGGTGACCCGCCAGCCCAACGTGTACGGCATCACGCCCGCCGAGACCAGGCTGTCGTTCCTGCGCGACTTCGGGCCCCCGTCGATCGGGATCGTGGCCTTCACCGTCTGGGTCCTCATCATGATCGTCGGCTTCTCCAACGCGGTGAACCTCACCGACGGCCTCGACGGCCTGGCCAGCGGCGCGACCGGGGTGGTGCTGGGCGCGTACGTGCTGATCGGCAACTGGCAGCTGCGCAACAACTGCATCGACCAGCTCGGCCCCAACTGCTACTGGGTGCGCGACCCGCTCGACCTGGCCGTGGTCGCCGCGGCCGTGCTCGGGGCGCTGATCGGCTTCCTGTGGTGGAACGCCCCGCCGGCCAAGATCTTCATGGGCGACACCGGGTCGCTGGCCCTGGGCGGCGTGCTGGCCGGGCTGGCCATCGCCACCCGCACCCAGCTCCTGCTCATCATCCTGGCCGGGCTGTGCGTGCTGATCACCATGTCGGTGATCATCCAGGTCGGCTTCTTCAAGATGACCGGCAAACGGGTGTTCAGGATGGCGCCGCTGCAGCACCACTTCGAGCTGAAGGGGTGGGCGGAGACCACGATCGTGGTCCGGTTCTGGCTCATCGCGATGCTGTGCGCGGCCGTCGGCCTCGGCCTGTTCTACGTCGAATGGATGCCCAAGTAATGCCTCTCACCTGCGTGGCCGGGCTCGGCGTCTCCGGCGTCGCCGTGGCCAGGGTGCTGGCCGGGCGCGGTGAGCCCGTCGTCGTGGTCGAGGCCGCCGAGGGCGAGCGGCAGCGCGCCGCCGCCGGCGAGCTGGCCGCGCTGGGCGTCGAGGTGCGCTTCGGCCCGATGGAGCTGCCCGAGGGCGTCACCCGGCTCGTCACCACCGGCTGGGCGCCGCACCACCCGCTCGTCGCCGCCGCCCTGGAAGCGGAGGTCGAGGTGGTGGGCGAGGTGGAGCTGGCCTGGCGGCTGCGGCCCGCCCAGGCGGCCCCCTGGCTCGCGCTGACCGGCTCCAACGGCAAGACGACCGTCGTGCGCATGCTCACCTCCATGCTGCTGGCCGCCGGGCACAAGGCCTTGGCCGTCGGCAACGTGGGCGTGCCCGTCGTCGAGGCCGTCGCCGAGCCGTACGACGTCCTGGCCGTGGAGCTGTCCAGCTTCCAGCTCCACTGGTCGGACACACTCGCCCCGAGAGCGGCCGCGCTGCTCAACCTGGCGCCCGACCACCTCGACTGGCACGGCTCCATGGAGGCCTACGCCGCCGCCAAGGCCAAGATCTTCGAGCGCGCCGGCACCGTGGTCTACAACGCCGACGATCCCGGGACGGCCCGGATCGCCGCGCCCTATCCCGGCGCGGTCGGCTTCACGCTGCTCGCGCCGAAGGCCGACCAGCTCGGCGTGGTCGAGGACCTGCTGGTCGACCGGGCGTTCGTGGCCGACCCCGTGGAGGCGGCCGAGGAGCTCGCCACGCTCGCCGACGTCCACCCCCTCGCGCCGCACAACGTGGCCAACGCCCTGGCCGCCGCCGCGCTGGCCCGCGCGTACGGGGTGCCGGCCGAGGCCGTACGGCGAGGGCTGCGCGAGTTCACGCCCGACCCGCACCGCATGACGCACATCGGCCGGGTCGGCGAGGTCGACTACGTCGACGACTCCAAGGCCACCAACCCGCACGCCGCCGCCGCGGCCCTGTCGTCCTACCCGTCGATCGTGTGGGTGGCCGGCGGCCAGCTCAAGGGCGCCGACGTCGACGACCTCGTCCGGCGGGCCGCGCCCAGGCTGCGCGGCGCCGTGCTGCTCGGCGCCGACCGCGCCCGGATCGCCGAAGCTCTGGCGCGACACGCGCCGAATGTCCCCGTCGTGGACATCGCCGGCCAAGACACTGGTGCGATGGAACGCGTCGTCACCGAAGCCGCCAGGCTCGCCTCCGCCGGAGACACCGTGCTGCTCTCACCGGCCGGGGCGTCCCTGGACATGTTCGCCAACTACCCGGCCCGAGGGGAGGCCTTCGCGCGAGCCGTACGCGGCCTGGAGGTGGCGACGTGAGCGTCACCGCCTCACCCGACGCCAAGAAGGCGCCCGGCGCCAAGAAGCCGCAGAGCGCCGTCGAGGGCCCGGCCGTGTGGTTCCGCGAGCAGCTCGCCGCGCTCAAGGAGCTGCTGGAACGGCCGCTGACCACCTACTACCTGATCATCGGGTGCAGCGGGCTGCTCCTGGCGCTCGGGCTGATGATGGTGCTGTCGGCCTCCAGCATCGAGGCGATGCAGAAGACCGGCGACCCGTTCACCTGGTTCCTCAAGCAGTCGATCTCGGCCGCGCTGGGCGTGCCGCTGATGTGGATCTGCTCGCGGCTGCCGTACAAGTTCTTCCGGTGGGCGGGCTACCCGCTGATCGCGCTGTCGGTCATCGCGCTGGTCATGGTGCTGTTCATCGGCTCGTCGGAGCTGGGCGCGCAGCGGTGGATCTACGTCGGGCCGTTCACCGTCCAGCCGTCCGAGCCCGCCAAGCTGGGCCTGGCGCTGTGGGGCGCCGACCTGCTGGCGCGCAGGGCGCGGCAGGGCCGCATCGAGTGGCGGCAGATGCTGATCCCGCTCATGCCGGGCACCGCGATCCTGGCCGTCATGGTCATGCTCGGCCGCGACCTGGGCACCACGCTGGTGCTGTTCATGATCTTCCTGTCGCTGCTGTGGGTGGTGGGGGCGCCGATCAAGCTGTTCGGCGGCATCCTGTCGCTGGCCGTCCTGGCCGCGCTGATCATGATCAAGGTGGAGCCGTACCGGATGGCCCGCATCGGGGCCTTCCTCGACCCGTGGGCCGACGCGCAGGGCGCGGGCTACCAGGCCGTCCAGGGACAGATCGCGATGGGCTCCGGCGGCTGGTTCGGGCTGGGCCTGGGCAGCAGCCGGGCCAAGTGGAGCTGGCTGCCCCACGGCGAGAGCGACTTCATCTTCGCCATCCTCGGCGAGGAGCTCGGGCTGATGGGGACGCTGATCGTGGTCGCCCTGTTCGGGCTGCTCGGGTACGCGGGCCTGCGGGTGGCCGCCAGGGTCAAGGACGCCTTCGTCCGGCTGACCGCCGCCGCCATCGTGGCCTGGGTCGTCGGCCAGGCGGTCGTCAACATGGGCGCCGTCCTCGGCGTGCTGCCCATCACCGGCATCCCGCTGCCGCTGGTCTCGTACGGCGGGTCGGCGCTCTTGCCCACGCTCGCCGCGCTGGGGATGCTGCTGTCGTTCGCCAAACGCGAGCCTGGAGCCCGTGAGGCCTTGGCCGCTCGTGGCCCCGGACCGGCCGCACGGGGCCTAAGCTGGCTTGGCCTGGGGGGAACGAGCAAAGGCCGAGCACGACGTTAGGAAGTGACCGAACATGAGGGTGGTCCTCGCCGGTGGCGGGACGGCCGGGCACATCGAGCCGGCCCTCGCCCTTGCCGACGCGCTGCGCCATCTCGACCAGCGCATCGGCATCACCTGCGTGGGCACCGAACGCGGGCTGGAGACCCGTCTGGTCCCCGCCAGAGGGTACGAGCTGGAGCTGGTCCCCGCGGTGCCGCTGCCCAGGGCGATCACGCCCCGGCTGCTGACCGTGCCCGGGCGGCTGGCCGGGGCGGTCAACGCGGTGGCCTCCATACTCGACCGGGTCAGGGCCGACGTCCTCGTCGGCTTCGGCGGCTACGTGGCCACGCCCGCCTACCTGGCCGCCAAGCGGCGCGGCCTGCCGATCGTGGTCCACGAGGCCAACCCCCGCCCCGGCCTGGCCAACCGGCTGGGCGCCAGGCTCACCGACCACGTCTTCACCGGTTTCCCCGACCACACGCTCGGCAAGGCCGAGTACATCGGCACCCCGCTGCGCCGCGAGATCGTCTCCCTCGACCGGCTGTCGATGGGCGACAAGGCGCGCTCCTGGTTCGGGCTGGAGAACGACCGGCCGACGCTGCTGGTGTTCGGCGGCTCGCAGGGGGCCAGGTCGCTCAACGAGGCCGCGCTCGCCGCCGCGCCCGTGCTGCGCAACGCCGGGGTGCAGGTGCTGCACGTGATCGGGCCCAAGAACACCGTCGAGCGCGAGCCGCCGCCCGGCGACCCCCAGTACGTCCTGCTGCCCTACGTCGACCGCATGGACCTGGCCTACGCCGCCGCCGACTTCGCGTTGTGCCGCAGCGGGGCGCTGACCTGCGCCGAGCTGACCGCGGTCGGGCTGCCGGCCGCGTACGTGCCGCTGCCCCACGGCAACGGCGAGCAGCGGATCAACGCCGAGCGCATCGCCGCGGGGGGCGGCGGGTTCATGGTGGACGACGCCGGCCTCACATCTGATTGGATCATCCAGAACGTCCTTCCGGTGCTCCACAACCCCGAGCGGGTCGTGGCCCTGTCGGAGGCCGCCTCAAGACTGGGGAGGAAGGACGCCGATATCATGCTCGCCAGGAAAGTGTTGGAGATAGCCCGATGACTCTGGTCAAGCTGGTGGATCCCGTCGCCGTGGAGGAACTGGGCCGCGTGCACTTCATCGGCATCGGCGGCGCGGGGATGTCCGGCATCGCCCGCATCCTGCTCAAACGCGGGGTGCGCGTGTCGGGCAGCGACGCCCGCAGCACCGAGCTGGTGAGCGAGCTGCGCGAGCTGGGCGCCACCGTCCACATCGGCCACGCCGCCTCCCACATCAAGGACGTCGACACCGTCGTGGTCTCCACCGCGATCCGCGACTCCAACCCCGAGCTGGGCGAGGCGCTCAAGCAGGGGCTGAGGGTCATCCCGCGGGCCGCCGCGCTCGCCTCGGTGATGGCCGGGCGCACCGCCGTCGCCGTCGCCGGCACCCACGGCAAGACCACCACCACCTCGATGCTGACCGTCGCGCTGCAGAAGTGCGGCGCCGACCCGTCCTACTGCGTGGGCGGCCAGCTCGTCACCACCGGGCTGGGCGCCGACGAGGGGTCGGGCCAGGTGTTCGTGGCCGAGGCCGACGAGAGCGACGGCTCGTTCCTGATGCTGGCGCCCGACATCGCGGTCGTCACCAACGTCGAGGCCGACCATCTCGACAACTACGGCGACCCGCGCGCCGTGCACGACAGCTTCGCCCGCTTCGCCGACCGCATCGGGTCGCTGCTCATCGCCTGCGCCGACGACCCCGGCGCGGCCGAGCTGGCCGCGGTGGCGCGAGGGCGCGGCATCCGGGTGGTCACCTACGGCGAGAGCGGCGACTACCGGGTCAGCGGCGTGCGCCCCGACGGGTTCGGCACCACCTTCACCATCGAGCGGCTGGGCGAGGTGCGGCTGGCCGTGCCCGGCGCGCACAACGCGCTCAACGCCACCGCCGTGGTCGCCGTCGCCGAGGCGCTGGGGCTGCCGTTCGAGGAGGTCAGGGACGGCCTGGCGGCCTTCACCGGGGCCAAGCGGCGCTTCGAGGCCAAGGGCGAGGCGCGCGGGATCGCGGTGTTCGACAGCTACGCCCACCACCCGACCGAGCTGGCCGCCGACCTGCGGGCCGCGCGCGACGTGGCGGCGTCCTACTCCGGCAGCGGCCGGGTCATCGCGATCTTCCAGCCGCACCTCTACTCGCGCACCCGGTTCTTCGCCGAGGAGTTCGGCACCGCGCTCGGGCTGGCGGACGAGGCCATCGTGCTCGACGTCTACGGGGCCCGCGAGGACCCCGAGCCCGGCGTCTCCGGCGCGATGGTGGCCGGGCGGGTCCAGCTGCCCGCCGAGAAGGTCGTCTACGCCCCCGACCGGGCGGCGGTGCCGGGGCTGGTGGCGTCGCGGGCGCGCGGCGGCGACATCGTGCTGACGATGGGGGCCGGCGACGTGACGGAGCTCGGGCCGCAGATCCTCGCGGAGCTGTCCGCCGGATGAATCCCTGGTTACGCCCGTTCTGGCGTGGTGCCCGGGGGCGCGGGGCGAGGCGGCGTAGGTTCGGTGGCGCACGACCGGCGATGCCGCCGGGGGTGCCGTTGACAGGGCTGCCGACGCTGGGAGGGCGATGAAGGCGCGCAACGCGTTCCTGGTGCTGCTGACCGCCGGGGTGGTGGGCACCGCCGTCTGGCTGATCTTCTTCTCGCCCGTGCTCGGCGTCCGCTCGATCGACATCGTGGGAAATGTCACAGTGCCCGCCGAGCGCATCCAGCGGGAGGCGGGAGTGCCCCAGCTGCACCCCCTGGCCACCGTCGACCTGGCGGACGTGGAGACGCGGGTGCTGCGGATCCGGCAGCTCGCCTCGGCCAAGGTCGACAGGGTCTGGCCAGGCACGCTCAAGATCGAGGTGGTCGAGCGGGAGCCGGTCGCCCAGCTCGACACCGGGGCCGCCGGGAGCGGGAAGATCGCGCTGATCGACAAGGAGGGCGTGGTCGTCGAGCTGAAGAGCGTCACCCAGCCCGGCCTGCCGATACTCAAGCTCGACCGTCCCGGCGCCGGGGACCCGGCCACCATGGCCGCGCTGAAGGTGATCCAATCGCTGCCCGCCGACCTGGCCGCCAAGGTGCGGCTCGTCCGGGCCTCCACGCCCGAGGGTGTGACGCTGGAGCTGGCCGACGGGCGCAGCGTCGTGTGGGGCGGCGCCGACCGGGGCGAGGACAAGGCGCGGATCCTGACGTCGCTGCTGCGGCGCAAGGCCAGCGTGTACGACGTCAGCTCCCCGGACGTGGTGACGCTCAAGTGACCCCGCCCGTGCCCTTGCCCCTGCCCATGACCCCGCCCGTGGCCCTGCCCCTGACCCCGCCCGTGCGGCAGGCGGTGGCGCCGCGATGCCGGGACTCGCCGCCGGCGTGATCGCGGCCCGGCCCGCGGGCGCCGATCGGTGTGATCCAAAGGCGGGAATGGTGCGTCTCATGGATTATGCGTAACTACCGGGCGGCGTATTCCCGGAAGCCGGCCGATCAAGGCGCCGAACGACGGCCGAGCCTGTCCAGGGTGGGGGTCCCGGCGTGAGAGCCTGTAACACGGCGCGTGACAGTGGCGTCCCGACCAGGCGTGACGATGGAGCGAACCGGACAGCCCGCGACACGCCGGACGTGCTCGCGGCGCGGTTAGTTGACCCGCCCGGTAGGGGACTCCTACTGTCCGTATCAATCTCAGGTTGACATAAATCTGAATCTCAACTTGAGGTTGAGAGTTTAACCGAAGTAACAGAACGCGGAGACGATCCGCACCGAAATGGCAAGTCAACGAGCGGAAAGGCCCCTCGTCGTGGCAGCACCGCAGAACTACCTCGCGGTCATCAAGGTCGTCGGCATTGGCGGCGGCGGAGTGAACGCCGTCAACCGGATGATCGAGGAGGGACTCAAGGGCGTCGAGTTCATCGCGATAAACACCGACGCCCAGGCGCTGCTGATGAGTGACGCCGACGTCAAACTCGACGTGGGCCGTGAGCTCACCCGCGGGCTCGGCGCCGGCGCCAACCCCGATGTGGGGCGCAAGGCGGCAGAAGACCATCGCGAGGAGATCGAGGAGGTCCTCAAGGGGGCCGACATGGTCTTCGTGACCGCCGGTGAGGGAGGTGGCACCGGCACGGGCGGCGCGCCCGTCGTGGCCAACATCGCCCGCTCGCTGGGCGCGCTCACCATCGGTGTGGTCACCCGGCCGTTCAGCTTCGAGGGCCGCCGCAGGGCCTCCCAGGCCGAGGCCGGCATAGAGACGCTGCGCGACGAGGTCGACACCCTCATCGTGATCCCCAACGACCGGCTGCTGTCGATCTCCGACCGGCAGGTGAGCGTGCTCGACGCGTTCAAGGCGGCCGACCAGGTGCTGCTGTCCGGTGTCCAGGGCATCACCGACCTGATCACCACGCCCGGTCTGATCAACCTCGACTTCGCCGACGTCAAGTCGGTCATGTCGGGCGCGGGCTCGGCGCTGATGGGCATCGGCCACGCGCGCGGCGACGACCGCTCGGTCGCCGCGGCCGAGATGGCCGTCTCCAGCCCGCTGCTGGAGGCCAGCATCGACGGCGCCCACGGCGTGCTGCTGTCGATCGCCGGCGGCTCCGACCTCGGCCTGTTCGAGATCAACGAGGCCGCGCAGCTCGTGTCGATGGCCGCCGCCCCCGACGCGAACATCATCTTCGGCACGGTCATCGACGACGCCCTCGGCGACGAGGTGCGCGTCACCGTGATCGCCGCCGGGTTCGACGACGTGCCGCCGCCGGTGGAGAAGCCGCTGCCGCGCCCGCAGAGCCGTCCCGCCGCCGCGCCCGCCGCGCCGCCCGTGTCGTCGCCCGTACGGCCCAGCGTCCCGGCGCCCAGCGTGAAGGCCGAGCCGGTCGCGCCGCGCTTCGACCCGCGTCCCGAGCCCAGGGTGGAGCACCGGCCCGAGCCGCGTCCCGAACCCCGCCCGGAGCTGCGGCCCGAGCCGCCGCGGGCCGACCATCGGCCGGACCATCGCCCGGACCATCGGCCGGACCACCGGCCCGACGTGCGGTCCGACCACCGCCAGGAGGCGCGGCCCGAGCACAGGCCCGACCACCGCCCAGACCACCGTCCCGACCACCGCTCCGACCATCGGCCCGAGCCGGTGCGTCCGGTGGAGAGCGCGTCCGAGCCGGTCCACGAGGCGATCGCCGACGAGCCCTCGGGCCCCGTCTCGATCCCCCGCCCCACGCCCGAGCCCGCCAATCCGCCCACGCCCATCACCTCCCGCATGTCGGAGCCCGCCAAACGCCGTCCGGTGGTTTTCGAGGAGCAGGAGGAGGAGCTCGACGTCCCGGACTTCCTCAAGTAGCCCATCCCTCCGCCGCTCCTTCCTCCACGGGAACGGAGCGGCGCAGCCGCATCCGGGGGCAGGGTCTCCGGAGGCGTGCGGGGTGCCGGTGGCCGGCCTTACCGTGGTCCGTCACGGCGGCCCGCCCCGTGCGGGCTCAGCGGCCGTGTCCCTGGAGGCGCCCGGCCACGTGCGGCGACTGGGGCCGGCCCATGCGTGCCGTACAGGATCTGTTGGGAGAAGGGGCGGGATGAGACAGGTGGGGGAGATGGCCGGGTCCGACACCACCCGCAGGCGGGACGAGATCGCGGCCGGCCTGGCGCGCGTGGAGCGGCGCATCACCGACGCCTGCGAGCGGGCGGGACGCGAGCGCGGCGAGGTCACCCTGATCGCCGTCACCAAGACCTACCCCGCCTCCGACGTGCGCCTGCTGCGCGACCTCGGCGTCCGCGACATGGGCGAGAACCGCGACCAGGAGGCCGCCGCCAAGGCGGCCGAATGCCAGGACCTCCCGCTGACCTGGCACTTCGTCGGGCAGCTCCAGACCAACAAGGTCCGCTCCGTCGTCTCCTACGCCGACGTGATCCACTCCGTCGACCGCCCCAGGCTGGTCGAGGCGATCAGCCGCGAGGCCGTCAAGCAGGAACGCCGGATCGGCTGCCTCGTGCAGGTGGCCCTCGACGACGACCCCGCCAGGGGCGGCGCCCGGCCCGCGGACGTGCCCGGCCTCGCCGACCTCCTCGAGCAGGCGCCCGGCGTCTGGCTGGGCGGGGTGATGGCGGTCGCGCCGCTGGGGGAGGAGTCCGGCCCCGCGTTCGCGCGGCTGCGCGACCTGGCGGCCGCCGTGCGCGAGCGGCACCCCCGCGCGACGACGGTGTCGGCGGGCATGAGCGACGACCTGGGCGAGGCCGTCGCGCACGGCGCGACACACGTTCGGGTCGGTACGGCGTTGCTCGGCCGTCGCAAGCCCTTCGTCAGGTAATGTCCCCTCAAGTGGGTCTTCAGGCCCGCGCACCCAGTAGAGGTCGATCAGCGGTCAGCTCGAAGGGGGTACGGCTACCGCCTCGGGACCCGGGACAGGCCCGAGCGAGTGCGACCATGAGCAGGAGGACGACGTAGCTATGGCCGGCGCGATGCGCAAGATGGCGGTCTACCTCGGTCTCGTGGAGGACGACCGCTACGAGAGGTACGACACCTACCCGGACGAGTACGCCTACGAGGACGAGCCCGCGCGAACCGGCGAGGAACGGGCCGTAGCGGTCCAGGAACGCGACGACGAGCCCGACCCCGGGGTGCCCGCGCCGAGGCCTTCCACGACCGTCCTGGAGCGCCGTACGACCGATCTGGCGCGCATCACGACGCTGCACCCGCGGACCTACAACGAGGCCCGGACGATCGGCGAGCACTTCCGCGACGGCACCCCCGTCATCATGAACCTGACCGAGATGGTTGACAGCGACGCGAAACGCCTGGTCGATTTCGCGGCAGGTCTGGTCTTTGGCCTACATGGCAGCATTGAACGTGTTACCAACAAGGTGTTCCTGTTGTCCCCCGCCAATGTTGAGGTGACCGCCGAGGACAAGGCTCGAATCGCGGAACGCGGGTTCTTCAACCAGAGTTAGAGTCTCTGTATGTCTATCGCACCCAACCGGGTCTCCCCGAGACCGGGAGGGCACATCAGCAGAGGAGGCGCGGCCAGGCCGTGGGCATCATAGGCAACCTCTTGGTCGTCGTCCTGTCTCTCTACTTGGTGCTGCTCATCGGCAGGATGATCTTTGAGACGGTCCAGGCTTTCGCACGTTCCTGGCGCCCCTCCGGCGTCGTCCTCGTGCTCGCCGAGGCCACCTACACCGCAACCGACCCTCCTCTCAAGTTCCTCCGCCGTTTCATTCCTCCGCTCCGGTTGGGTACGGTGGCCTTTGACCTAAGCTTCACAGTCCTGTTCATCGTCGTGCTGCTGCTGATCCAGTTCGCTGGACTGCTCGGCACCGCGTGACCGGGGCCGTGGTGCTCAGGCCGTGATCCAACTCGTGTCCGCGCTGAAGTGATTCGGGTTAACCGTCCCTCCGGACAGACTCCAAGCGCGCCAAGGAGACCAAAAGATGCCGCTGACGCCCGCTGATGTGCGGAACAAGCAGTTCAGTACCACCCGGCTACGGCCGGGCTACGACGAGGAAGAGGTAGACGCCTTCCTCGACGAAGTCGAGGCTGAGCTCGACCGCCTGATCCAAGAGAACGAGGAGCTCCGCGCCAAGCTGGCCGAGTGCCTGCGCGGGAAGGTGCCGGGCGGCATGAGCATGCCCATGGCCTCCGCGCCGGTGCAGGAGCAGCCCAAGCCCGAGATGATGGCGCCGCCGCCGCAGCCCGAGCCCATGCGGGCCCCCGAGCCGCAGCCGCAGCCCCAGCCGGTCCCCGTGATGAACATGCCTCCGCAGGAGGACAACATGGACACCGCGGCCCGGGTTCTCGCGCTCGCCCAGCAGACCGCCGACCAGGCGATCTCCGACGCCCGCCGCGAGGCGGACGAGACGGTCACCCGCGCCCGCCGCGAGGCCGACGAGATCCTGACCAAGGCTCGCCGCCAGGCCGAGCAGGTCATCGGCGACGCCCGTGCCCGCGCCGAGACTCTGGAACGTGACGCTCAGGAGCGCCACCGCCAGGCCATGGGCTCCCTCGTCCAGACCCGCGACGAGCTGGAGCGCAAGGTCGAGGAGCTGCGCAGCTTCGAGCGCGAGTACCGCAGCCGCCTGAAGCTCTACCTGGAGAACCAGCTCGCCGAGCTGAACGTCTCCGCGGAGGGCAGCGGCGGGTTCCCGGTCATGTCGGGTGGTCCCTCGGCGTCGGCCCCGGCCATGTCGCACGCGGTGCCCCAGGGCGGTCAGCAGCCTCTGCCCGGTGGCCCGAACCCGTTCGGCGGTGACTCCCCGCAGGGCGCTTTCCCCGGCGGTGACGGTCCGCACAGCGACCGCCGGTAAGGTAGCGGGTCAACAGGACCCGTCACTCGAAAGAGCCCTCTGTGATCCTCATCAGTGCTGGTTTGGTGCTCGCGGCGGTGGTCTTGCTGATCGCGGGCTTCGTTCTGGCAAAGCCGTTCCTGATCATGTGGTCCATCGTGGTCAGCGTGCTGTCCGCGCTGTTCCTGGTGATCGGGGCGCTGCTACGGCGTCACGAGCTGTTTCCCGGTGGTGGGCGGGCCGCTGCGCCGGCCGCCCCGCCCGTCGGGCTCGTGCCTCCCGGCATGCCGCACAACCAGACCCAGCCTGGCCAGCTGCTGGGGGCGCCACAGCGTCCGCAGACGATGCAGCAGACGACGGTCACCGTTCCGGCACCCATGCCGGGGCACGCTCCGGCCGCGCAGCGCCGCCCCACGGCGCGGGGGATCTCCCCTGACGCGCTCGTCCTGGTGATCCCCGGACGCAAGCGCTACCACGTGCCGGGCTGCCGCCAGCTCATCGGACGGGACCAGGAGGAGCTCACCTACGAGGAGGCGCGCGAGGAGGGCTTCACGCCCTGCACGGCGTGCCTGCCCGACGCAGCGCTCGGCGGACGGCAGCTGCCGCCTGCCGCCGGCCCCGAGCCCGCCGTCGCACCCACCGCCACCCTCACGCCCGGCCCCGAGGCCTCCGCGCCCGGGTCGGCGCCGGCCGTCACCCCCATGCCCGGTCATGAGCCGGGCGGAGCCCCCTCCCGGCAGGTTCCCAAGCTTCCCGCCGAGCTGCGGGCCGAGTCGCCCGGAGCCACCCGAGACCTGCGTCCCCCGGTGTCCGCGCCCGGGTCCGCCGCCGCCTCGCCGGGTGCCGGGCCGTCGAAGCCCGACTCGAAGGCCTCCGCCCCTGGGCCTGACGCGTCCGCCGAGCCCACCGGCTGGTTCGCGCGCCCGTCGGAGACCGGTCCCGGTCCCGGTTCCGGTCCGAGCAGGCCGGGCTCTCCCGCCGCCGACCGTCCCGACTCCCCTTCTTCGGGGCCCCGTCAGGCGCCGTACGTCACCACGATGCCCAGCGGCACCGGGCAGCCCCCGTCCGGCCAGCCCGGGTCCCGTCAGCCCGGCTCCGGCCGGCCACCGTCTTCGGAAAGGCCCGGGGCGGGCGCGCAGCCGCCCGGCTCCCGCCCTCAAGGGCCCGGCACGACCGGATCCGGTCCGCAGCCCACCAGGGCTCCCGGCTCCGGCCCGCAGTCCTCTTCGAGAGCGCCCGGGAGCGGCCCGCAGCCGTCCGGGGCGCCTGGGGCCGGTTCCTGGCCTGGGGCGGGTTCGGAGTCCTCGGGTACGCGGCCGTCCGGCGCGCCCGGTTCCGGCCCGCAGGCGTTCACCCCCGGCAAGCCCGGGTCCTCAGCCGGTCAGCCTGGGTCCACGGCCGACCAGCCCCGGTCCGCTGCCGGTCAGTCCGGCGCTGCGGCCGACAAGCCCGCATCTGCGGCCGGTCAGGCCGGCGCCGGGCAGCAGGCTCGGTCCGGCCAGCAGGCGTCGCCCGACCGGCAGGAGCCTGGGAAGGCCGCCGCTGGGCGGTCGTCCGCCGGGCCGGTCCCGGGCGACAAGCCCGTCGCCGGGACACCGGGCACCCGCCCGCCGTACGCCGCCCAGCGGCCCGGCACCCCTGAGCGGGGCACACCTGAACGAGGCGCCGCCGAGCGTGGCGCTCCTGAGCGAGGTACGCCTGAGCGGGGCACCGCCGATCGGGGCACGCCTGAACGAGGCGCCGCCGACCGTGGCGCCGCCGATCGCGGCGCCCCAGAGCGAGGGATGCCGGAGCGAGGCGCCGCCGAGCGTGGCGGAGCGGATCGAGGCGGGGCTGAGCGCGGTGATGCCGAGCGCGGTCGGGCGGACCGCGGCACGGTCGACCGTGGCGGGGTGAGCCGTGATGCCGAGCGTGCGGAGCTGGACGATTCGGGTCCTTCGACGCAGCCTCAGCGCGCCGTCCAGCCCGGCGACGCCCCTCCCGGCAAGGCGGGCCGCCCGCCGGCGTCGGGGGAGTCCGCCGCCTCCGAGCGTCCCGCTTCGTCGGCCGAGTCGGCCGCCAAGCCCAAGGGCCCCCAGCCCACCGGAGCGGGCGCGTCCGACAAGCCTCAGCGCCCCGAGTCCGGCGCACCGCAACGCCCCGCGCCCGGTTCGTCGCAGCGGCCGGCGTCGAGCGCGCCGCAGCGGCCGGCGTCCGGCTCAGCGGCGCGGCCGGAGCCCGGGAGCGGGCCGCAGAAGTCCAGCTCCAAGGCCGACCAGCCGGCGGTGTCCGGGGCGGAGCGCCCGGGATCGAAGGGCGAGCCGTCCGAGTCGGTGGGCGGGACCGTCGCCATGCCGATTCAGTCTGGCTCGCCGACAGGCGGGAAGCCTGCGACGGGCGAGAAGACTCCTGCGGCGGGGACGCCTTCGGAGAGCGCCAAGGCTGCCGCCAAGGCACCGGAGGCACCGAAGCCCGCCGCCGGGTCGGAGGACGACGACAAGGGCGGCAGGAACGGCAAGCCCGCCGAGGAGAGGAGCGGGCGGGCCGCCACCGTCAAGGTGATCGTCGGCACCCGTCGCTACCACAGCACCACCTGCCCTCTCATCCGTGGCGCGGGCGAGTCGGGCGTGGAGACGATGACGATCAGCCAGGCCGAGTCGGCGGGGCTCACGAGCTGCTCGGTGTGCCAGAACGACCGCGAGACGGTCAGCTAGCAGCGGTTGTTACCAGAGACTGACTGAGGGCGATCGAGCCCTGGTTCCGCGTGCCCTCGCACGCCGGACAGGCCCCGGGAGAGGCGATGGCGCCGCCGCGCCGCTGGCAGGGGCTGCCCCGTGCGTGGGGTGCGGAAGCGCGTGGGGTGCGGAAGCGCGTGGGGCGCGCCCGTACGGGCGCGCCCCACCGGACAGCTCTCCGCTGTCCGGAGCCGGTCGTCAGGCGCGGCGTAGCTGGAAGGTCAGCCCCAGGTCCGCGTCCGTGTGCGAGGGCAGCCCCTCCTCGCTCCCCTCGGTGACGGACGTGGCCAGGACCTCCTCGGCCACGGCGTCCCCGCCGGAGCGCAGCGCGGAGGCCAGCAGCGGGTCCGCGGCCGACCACCAAAGGGAGATCCGGTCCGTGATCGACAGGCCGGTCGACTTGCGGGCCTCCTGGACCAGGCGGATCACCTCGCGCACCAGGCCGGCCCGCCGCAGCTCGTCGGTCAGCTCCAGGTCGAGCGCCACCGTCTCGCCGGTGCCCGTGTCGACGGCGCCGGTCTCGACGGCCCAGCCGGAGCGGGGCTGCTCGGTGACGATCACCTCGTCGGGACCGAGCGACACCTGCCCCAGCTCGGCGACGTCCACCGTGACCGGGGAGCCCGCGCGGAGCGCGCGCGCCAGGGAGGTGGCGTCGGCCGCGCCGACGGCGGCGGCCACCAGCTTGGTCTGGGAGCCGAACCGCTTGCCGAGCGCCCGGAAGTTCGGCTTGACGGTGTACGAGACCAGGTCGGCGCTGAAGCCGGACATGTCCTCCAGGGCGAGGACGTTCAGCTCGTCCGCGATCAGGTCGCGCAGCTCCGCCGGGAGCGACGGCCAGCCGTGCGCCCCGACCAGGGCCCTGCCGAGCGGCTGCCGGGTCTTGACGCCGGAGGAGGCGCGGGCCGAGCGGCCCAGCTCGACCAGCCGGCGTACCAGGGCCATGCGGTCGGTCAGCTCCGGGTCGAGCAGCTCCTCGCGTACGGCGGGCCAGCCGGCCAGGTGCACCGAGGAGGGGGCGTCGTCGGCGCGCAGCACGTCCCACAGGTAGTCGGTGACGAACGGCGTGATCGGCGACATCAGCCGGGTGACCGTCTCCAGGCACTCGTACAGGGTCGCGAAGGCGTCCTCGTTGCCCTGCCAGAAGCGGCGGCGGGAGCGGCGGACGTACCAGTTGGACAGGTCGTCGAGGAAGTCGGCCAGCCTGCGCCCGGCCCGCTGGGTGTCGTACTCGTCCAGCGACGCCGTGACGTCGGCCACCGTGCGGTGCAGCTCGGCCAGCGCCCACCGGTCCAGCAGCGGCCGGTCGGCCGGCGCGGAGGCGGAGGCGAGGCGGGCGGGCGACCACGACTCGGCGTTGGCGTACAGGGTGAAGAACGAGGCGGTGTTCCAGTAGGTGAGCAGGACCTTGCGGACGATCTCCTCAAGGGCGTTGTGGCCCACCCGGCGCGCCGCCCACGGCGAGCCGGAGCAGGCCATGAACCAGCGCAGCGCGTCGGCGCCGTGCTGGTCCATCAGCGGCATGGGCTGCAGCACGTTGCCCAGGTGCTTGCTCATCTTGCGGCCGTCCTCGGCCAGGATGAGCCCGAGGCAGAGCACGTTCTCGTAGGAGCTCTGGCCGAACACCAGCGTGCCGACGGCCATCAGCGAGTAGAACCACCCGCGCGTCTGGTCGGTCGCCTCGCAGATGAACTGCGCCGGGTAGACGCCGTCGGGCTTGCCGCGCGCGCCCCACTGGGCGAACGGCATGGAGCCCGAGTCGTACCAGGCGTCGATGACGTCCGGCACCCGCCGCGCCTCGGCCGAGCAGGAGGGGCAGGGGAAGGTGACGTCGTCGACGTAGGGGCGGTGCGGGTCGAGCGCGGACACGTCGCGCCCGGCCAGCTCGCCCAGCTCGTCCATCGAGCCGACGCAGGTCACGTGCGACTCGTCCTCGGTGCACACCCACAGCGGCAGCGGCGTGCCCCAGTAGCGCGAGCGCGACAGCGCCCAGTCGACGTTGTTGCGCAGCCACTCGCCGAAGCGGCCCCACTTGACCGTGTCGGGGAACCAGTTCGTCCTGGCGTTCTCGGCCAGCATCTGGTCCTTGACCGCGGTGGTCCTGATGTACCAGGACGGGAGCGCGTAGTAGAGCAGCGGCGTGTGGCAGCGCCAGCAGTGCGGGTAGCTGTGCTCGAAGTGCTCGCCGCGGAACAGCAGGCCGCGCGCCCGCAGGTCGGCGGTCAGCCCCTCGTCGGCGTCCTTGAAGAACTGGCCGCCGACCATGGGCACGTCGTCGAGGAAGCGGCCGTCGGGGCCGATGGGGTTGACGACCGGCATGTCGTACTTCTTCGTCACGGCGAGGTCGTCGGCGCCGAACGCCGGGGCCTGGTGGACCAGGCCCGTGCCGTCCTCGACCGTCACGTAGTCGCCGAGCACCACGTAGTGGGCGCCCGGGATGTCGACCAGCTCGAACGGCCGCTCGTACGCGGTGTGCTCCAGCTCGCGGCCGGTGAGGCGGGCGACCTCGGCCGCGCCCTCGCCCAGGACCGAGAGCAGCGGCTCGGCCACCACCAGCACCTCTCCGGCGGCCGTGCGGGCGGCGACGTAGGTGACGTCGGGGTGCACGGCGACGGCCGTGTTGGAGACCAGCGTCCACGGCGTCGTCGTCCACACCAGCAGCGCCGCGCCCAGCTCGGCCAGCGGGCCGGACGTGACGGGCATGCGCACGTAGACGGACGGGCTGGAGACGTTCTCGTAGCCGCCGGGCTGGCCCAGCTCGTGGTCGGACAGGCCGGTGCCGCAGCGCGGGCAGTAGGGGGTGATGCGGAAGTCGCGGAACAGCAGCCCCTTGTCGAAGACGACCTTGAGCGACCACCAGACCGATTCGATATAGGACGGGTCCATGGTCCGGTACGCGGTGGACAGGTCGATCCAGTAACCCATCCGCTCGGTCATCTGCTCGAAGGCGTCCACGTGCCGCAGCACCGACTCGCGGCACTTGGCGTTGAACTCGGCGATGCCGTACGCCTCGATGTCCTTCTTGCCGGTCAGGCCCAGCTCACGCTCGATGCCGACCTCGACCGGCAGGCCGTGGCAGTCCCAGCCCGCCTTGCGCGGCACGCTGAAGCCGCGCATCGACTTGTAGCGGGGGAACAGGTCCTTGAACACCCTGGCCTCCACGTGGTGGACGCCGGGCAGGCCGTTGGCGGTGGGCGGGCCCTCGTAGAAGGTCCAGGACGGGTTGCCGTCGTTCTGCTCGACGGAGCGCTCGAAGATCTTCCCGTCCCGCCAGCGGTCGAGGACCTCGCGCTCGAGCGCGGGCAGGTCGACCTGCGCGGGAAGAGAGCGGAAAGAAGGGGAAGACATCTCGGGCGGGCCTCCACGCGATCACTGGCTGACAGGTGCGTGAAGGGACGAAGCCGTCGAGCGACTCCGCGGTACCACCCTTCTTGACCCCTGGGGAGGGGTCCTCTTCGTTTGGTCTGCTGCCGGGTCTAGTGAGCTCGGACCGAGCCGTTCTTCCGGCGGCTCCGGGGTGATGTCCGTCACAGACGGGCCCCATCAACGCCTTGCAGCTTCAAATCGTAACGCAGCATGGAAGCGAAAGCTTCCGGGTTTGCCGCAGGCAGGTAAACGCCGTCCCAGAAGTGGGAATCGGCATCGCCGATGAGGAGTTGAACGGGCGAGGCGGGATAGTACGGGAGAGGTAAATCGTCCGGCGGGTCGTTTGCCGTTCCGTTATGGGCAACCCTAAGCTGCCCGCACCATATATGGCGTTGATCAGCGATTGATCGGCCCCTTGACCAGCATGGAGACAACCATGGCGCCAGTCACGCAGACCGCGACACCGTCGACGTGGTCGGAGGAGGAACTGGCCGAGGTACGCGGCCAGTTGCAGACCGAGATCGACGAGCTCAACACCGACATCCTGCGCCACGAGTCGGAGATCGCCTCGGGAGATGTCACCCAGGGCGCCGGTGACGACCAGGCGGACGCGGGGGCCAAGACGTACGAGCGCGAACGTGAGATCGCCCTTACCCTGAATGCGCGCGATCTGGTCGCGCAGAACGAACGTGCGATCGCCAGGATCGACGCAGGGACCTATGGAGTGTGCGAATCGTGCCACAAGCCGATCGGCAAGGAGCGTCTGCAGGCGTTCCCGAGGGCGACGCTGTGCGTGGCCTGCAAGCAGAAGGAGGAGCGCCGGTAGGCGGCACACCGGCCGGCGGGCGGCGCGGGCGCCTGTCCGCCGTCCTCGTCGTGCTCGCGGTCGTGGTGTACGCGGCCGACCTGATCACCAAGACGGTGGTCCTGCGCACCCTCGAAGGCGAGGCGCCCCTGGTGGTCGTCCAGGACGTGCTGCAACTGCGGGTCATCTTCAATTCCGGCGCCGCGTTCAGCATCGGCACCGGAATGACGATCATCTTCACGTTCATCGCCGTGGGCGTCGTGGTCGCGATCATCCGCACCGCCCGCAGGATGGGCAGCCTGCCGTGGGCGATCACGCTGGGCCTGCTGCTCGGCGGGGCGCTGGGCAACCTGACCGACCGGCTGCTGCGCTACCCGTCCGGGTTCGGCAGGTCCGTGCAGTTCCAGGGGCACGTGGTCGACTGGATCGAGGTGCTGCCCGGCCACTTCCCGGTGATCGACTACTTCCCGGTGTTCAACGTGGCCGACTCGGCGATCGTCTGCGGCGGCATCCTCGCCGTGATCCTGGCCTGGCGGGGGTACCAGATCGACGGGACGCGGGAGGGCGGCAAGCAGGCCCAGCCCGCCCCGGCCTCCGCCGCGACTCCCGCCGTCGCCGAGCCGAGCCCTGAGCCCGCCGGTGAGCCGGCCGCCGAGCCCGTCGTCCCGGCCGCCGCGCCGCCGAAGCCTGATACGTCCGAGAAGTCCGGTGGGGCGGAGGGCGAGCGTGGCTGATCAGCGCAGCCTGCCCGTGCCCGACGGACTGGAGGGCGAGCGGCTCGACGCCGCGCTCTCCCGCCTGTTCGGCTTCTCCCGCACCCGCGCCGCGGAGCTGATCGTCGCCGGCGAGGTCCTGGTGGACGGCAGGGCGCCGGCCAAGTCCGACCGCGTCCACGCCGGCGCGTGGCTCGACGTGACGCTCCCGCCGCCGGTCACCACGCCGATGCCGGTCGCCGAGCCGATCCCCGGCATGACGATCGTGTACGAGGACGACGACGTCGTCGTGGTCAACAAGCCCATCGGCGTCGCCGCGCACCCGACCGTCGGCTGGACCTGCCCCACCGTGATCGGCGGCCTCCTCGGCGCCGGGCACACCATCGCCACCAGCGGCGCCGCCGAACGCCAGGGCATCGTGCACCGGCTCGACGCCAACACCACCGGCGCCATGGTCGTGGCCAAGAGCGAGCACGCCTACTCGCACCTCAAACGCGCCTTCAAGGAGCGTACGGTCGACAAGCGCTACCACGCGCTGGTGCAGGGGCACCCCGACCCGTTCCGGGGCACCGTGGACGCGCCCATCGACCGGCACCCGTCCGGCGACGGCAGGTTCGCCGTGGTCGCCGGGGGCAAGCCGTCGGTCACCCACTACGACACGATCGAGGCGTTCCGGGCGGCGTCGCTGCTCGACATCAAGCTGGAGACCGGGCGTACGCACCAGATCCGGGTGCACATGTCGGCGCTGCGGCACCCGTGCGTGGGCGACCTCATGTACGGGGCCGACCCGACGCTGGCGGCGCGGCTGGGGATCACGCGGCAGTGGCTGCACGCGGTGTCGCTCGGGTTCGAGCATCCCGCGACGGGGGAGTGGGTGTCGTTCTCCACCGACTACCCGGACGACCTGCGGCGGGCGCTCGACGTCGTACGCGAGGAGTCGTAGCGAAGGGCCCTGAGAAGGTCGCCCAGCTCTGGCCTCAGCCTCAGCCCTCGCCTCCCTCGTCAGGTGCCACGTCGCCGGGGTCGGTCTGCTCCTCGGTGGGCTCGTCGGACGCCTCGTCAGAGGACTTCGGGGCGCTCTTGCTCCTGCTCGGCGTGGCCGAGGGCCGCTTCTTCGTCGGGGTGCCGGTGGCGCTGGGACGGCCGCCGCTCCTCGTCGGGGCGCCGGTGTCCTGGCGTACGCCGTTCTCGGACGTCGAGGGGCGCGTGGACGGCTTGTACGAACGGGTCGCCTCGGGGGTCGGACCGGAGACGGTCACGCTGGCCGTGCTCACGACCGCCGGGACCTTCGTGGCCGGAGGGCTCGTCGCCTGGCGGTTGGTCCACCAGGCGGCGCCGCCGGTGAGGAGGGCGAGCCCCATGACGACGGCGATCAGCGCGGCCAAGGGGGGCTTGCGCCGCCGGGTGTGCCGTCCCGGTGGCGGCGGTGCGGTGCCGGGGGGACGGGCGGCGAGGTTCTCCTGGGTGTCGGCCGGGCCGGCGGCGGCCATGGCGCCCGCGCCGGCCATGGCACTCGTGCCTGCCACGGCACTCGGGTCTGCCATGGAGCTCGCGCGGGCCATCAGGCCCGGGCTCGCCGCCGGGCGATGGCCCGCACCGATGCTGGGGCCCGCCGCGCCTGCTCCTGTTGCGCTGGGTCCGGCCGCGACGCCGGGACCCGCCTGCGCGGCCGCACCGGCCGCTCCAGCGGCTCCGATGACCCCGCCCGCGGGACCCCGGCCGATCGGCCGGTCGCCGATCCAGTCGCCCGTCTGGTCGCCCGCCCAGTCCCCCCTCATGTCCGC
>NZ_JAHKRL010000422.1 GCF_019396405.1 Nonomuraea rhizosphaerae
GTCGAAGGCCGCCGCCGAGCGCAGCGGGTCGCCGTCGAGCGCCACCGTGTAGCCCGGCTTGGCGGCCAGGTCGGCGAAGGACACCGGGGCGGGGACCTTGCTCGGGTCGTACCCGATCGACATGTACGCGCCGTAGACGCCGTACCAGGCGCCCGCCGGGTCCTTCACGTGGTCGGGCAGGTCCTGCCAGCCCTGCACCTTGTACGGGGCGAACCGCGCGGACTGCGCCACCGCCACGTCCAGGGTCAGGTCGAACACGTCGGGCTTCGACCGGGCGGCCGCGTCGATCGCGCGCTGGCTGCTCGCCGCCGGCTCCAGCGAGTTGACCTTGACGTCGTACTTGTCGGAGAAAGCGTCGATGATCTCCCCGTAGTTGACCCAGTCGCGGGGAAGGCCGATCACGTTGAGCGCGCCCTCCCGCCTGGCCTCCTCGGCCAGGCGTTCCAGGCTGGCGAAGCCCTGCTTCATGGAGGCGGCCCTGGCGTCCACCGGCGTGGTGGGCTTGGCGGCCGTCGGGGTGGACGCGCCGCATCCGGCGCCGGCGAGGATGGCTGCAGCCGCAGCGCAGATACGTACCGTCACCTAACGAATACTTACCGCTACTTCCGTCCAGGTCGAGGAGGCGCGGCCGGGACGGCCTTGGCCGCAACCAGCGACTCTTCGGAGATCTCCACGAGAGTGCCGTCCCTTTTGCGAACCTTGAGCACTCCGTCGTCCCAGCTCTCCAGAATCCCGACAGCGTCCCGGAAACCCTCGGGAACCCGCCTGCGGGTGGTGATCCGTGCGCCGATGTCCGCGCTTGTAACCTTGACAACGAGCCGAGCGGCCATGAGTTTGCCACCCTCCGTTCCGGCCAGTTGGCAAGCACGGCAATACTAGGGCCTAGCAAACCGCGGTCAGAAGTCATGCCATGGTGCGGAGAAGAAGGAGCTCGAGGTGACCTACGTCATCGCGCAGCCTTGCGTGGACGTCCTGGACAAGGCGTGCATCGAGGAGTGCCCCGTCGATTGCATCTACGAGGGCGAGCGCATGCTTTACATCCACCCCGACGAATGCGTGGACTGCGGCGCGTGCGAACCAGTGTGCCCCGTCGAGGCCATTTTCTATGAGGACGACCTTCCGGAGCAGTGGAAGGACTACTACAAGGCTAATGTCGAATTCTTCGAGGACCTGGGCTCGCCCGGTGGCGCCTCCAAGGTCGGCAAGATCGACAAGGATCACCCGGTCATCGCCGTGCTGCCGCCGCAGGCCGAGGACCACTAGCCGCTCATCGGCGGGGCACGCCGACCCGGGATCCGTGCCCCGCTGACAGGCGTACGGCGGGCCACGACTCAACAGGACGGCGCGCCGCCACCCCTACCTGGAGAACCGTGAACAAGCTGCCCGACTTCCCCTGGGACCGGCTGGAGCCGTACAAGGAACGCGCGCTGGCACATCCCGGCGGCATCGTCGACCTCTCGGTCGGCACGCCCGTCGATCCCGTGCCGGCGCTCGTCCGCGACGCCCTGGCCGAGGCGGCCGACAGCCCTGGCTACCCGTTGACCCACGGGACCAAGGCGTTGCGCGAGGCCGCCGCCGGTTGGCTGAGCCGCAGGCACCAGGTGAGCGTCGAGCAGAAGGACGTGCTGCCGCTGATCGGCTCCAAGGAGTTCGTCGCCTGGCTGCCCACCTATCTGGGCGCCAAGCGGGTGGTCTTCCCGGAGCTGGCCTACCCCACGTACGACGTGGGCGCCCGCCTGGCCGGGGCGGAGGCCACCGCCTCCGACGGCCTGCTCGCGCTCGGCCCCCAGCACGTCGACCTGGTCTGGGTCAACTCGCCCGGCAACCCCACGGGCCGCGTGCTGCCCGTCGAGCACCTGCGCAAGGTGGTGGCCTGGGCGCGCGAGCGCGGCACGGTCGTCGCCTCCGACGAGTGCTACATCGAGCTGGGCTGGGAGGAGCGACCGGTCTCCATCCTGCATCCCGACGTCTGCGAGGGCTCCCACGAGGGGCTGCTCGCGGTCCATTCGCTGTCCAAGCGCTCCAACCTGGCCGGATACCGGGCCGGGTTCGTGACCGGCGACCCCGCCCTGGTCAAGCAGCTGCTGGAGATCCGCAAGCACGCGGGCATGATCATGCCCGCTCCCGTTCAGGCCGCGATGACGGCCGCGCTGGGCGACGACGCGCACGCCGACGAGCAGCGCGAGCGCTACGCCGCACGGCGCGCCGGGCTGCGTCCGGCGCTGGAGAAAGCGGGCTGGCGCATCGAGCACTCGACCGCCGGGCTGTATTTCTGGGCAACGAACGGGACAAGTTCCTGGGAACAGGTCAAGCAGCTCTCCGAAATCGGTATTTTGGTCGCGCCGGGGGAATTCTACGGATCGGCAGGTGGGCGGCATATCCGTGTCGCCCTCACCGCGACTGATGAACGCATCAGTGCGGCGGTGCTCCGCCTCCAGTAGGATCCCCCCGCATAGCAGGGCACGCATATAAGTTGATAACGGCGTTTGCTGAGGCAGACCGCGAGTGGAGCGAGCTGATCGATGAGCATGACCTCCGTGGTCGTACTCGGGCTGAGCATCGCCACCGTCCTCCTGCTGCTGGGTGCCTTCCTGGCCACCATGCGCCAGGACAGGAAGGGTCGAACGACCGCGCCGCCGGTCGAGGTCGCACCTGTGGAGACCCCGCTGCCGGCGCCGGTGAGCGTGTCCGGGTACGCGGGATCGGACTACGCCGATCCGCGCACCATCAAGGTCGGTGACCGGATAGAGGTCCATGGCTCGCCCGCGCGCGTGCTCGGCGCCATGTACATCTCGTGGCAGGGCCACCAGTGGACCGAGTACCGGCTGCGTGACAGCGCCCGGCGCACGCAGTGGCTGTCGGTGGAGGTGCGTTCCGGGGGCGCCCAGGGCGGGCCGTCGCACCTGGAGGTCCTGGTCTGGACCGAGGTGCCCACCGAGGGCATGATCCCGGCCAAGAGCATGCTGATCATGGAGGGCGTGGAGTTCCACCCGATCGAGCGGGGCACGGCCGCGTTCAGGTCGGAGGGCAACACCGGCAACCCCGAGCGCGGCCTGCTGGACTTCGCCGACTACCGGGCCTCCGACGGACGGCTGCTGTCGTTCGAGCGCATCCAGGGAAACCGGTGGACGGCCAGCTACGCCCGGCCGCTGCCGCCCGGCTCGATCACGATCGTCAGCCGGGCCACCGGCTAGGAGCCCCCACCCGGCCGGGACGGTCAGGAGATCCGCACCTCGTCGTCGCCCGCCTTGCCGCCCGCCTGCCAGCCCTCGACGTTCACATCGTTGTTCCACGCCGCGCCGCTGAACTCCACGTGGCGCAGGCCGTACTTCTGCGCGTGGGCGACCTGCCAGGAGGCGACCAGCCAGCCGCGCTTGCGCGTCGAGACGGACGTGCTGCCGAGCGTGCGCGCGAGCTGCCGCTTGGCCTCGGAGGTCTTCGCCTTGGGGGCCGGGGTCTGCTTCGAGTCCGGCGGGTACCAGCAGTGGACGGCCTTGGGCACGCGCCCGGTGAACGCCTGGGCGAGGATCTTGGCCTCCTCCTCGTGCTGCGCGTACGCGTAGCCGCCCGCCGAGCGCTGCACCGCCTGAGCGGCCTCCTCCAGCGGCAGCTTGCGGTAGTTCTTCACCTTGACCAGCGCGGCGAAGAACTTGTTCGAGGCGTAGACGGGGTCCATCAGCTGCTTGCGGGTGCCCCAGCCCTGCGACTCGCGCTGCTGGAACACCCCGACCGAGTCGCGGTCGCCGTAGGAGAGGTTCTGCAGCTTCGACTCCTGGATCGCCGTCGCGTACGCGATCACCACGGCCCGCTCGGGCAGCCTGCGGCGCTCGGCGACGGCCGCGATCGTGGCCGAGACCTGCGCCTGCTCGATGTCGAGCGACCGCTCGCCGCCGGGTGTCGTGATGCCGCAGTAGGCGTCGGGGATGGCCAGGGGCTGCGCCTTCTTCAGCAGGTGGTAGAGCCCGAAGGAAATCCCCACCGCGAGTAGGAGAACTATGACCGCGATGGTGATGACTCCACGGGAGAAGCGCAGGCGCACGGTGAAAACCTACCTGGCCGGATAGGCTCCGTGGCCATGAGTCACGTGAGCACTCTGTCACCGATCGCCGCGGTGGTGGACGAGCTGTGGGAGCGCCGCGCGGAGTTGTCCCCCCGCGACCCCGAGGCGCGCAACGCCGTGGTCGCCGCGGTCGACCTGCTCGACAGGGGTGAGGCGAGGGTCGCGCGGACGGTGGGCGGCGAGGTGGTCGTGGACGAGCGGGCCAAGCGGGCGATCCTGCTCAGCTTCAAGGTGCTCGGCATGGCCAGGTCGCAGGTGGGCGACTTCCAGCACCACGACAGGATGCCGCTCAAGACCTCGTTCGACGGGGTGCGCGTGGTGCCGGGCGCGATCGCGCGCTGGGGCTCCTACCTGGCGCCCGGTGTCGTGCTGATGCCCTCGTTCACGAACATCGGCGCGTACGTGGACGAAGGCACGATGATCGACACGTGGGCCACGGTCGGCTCCTGCGCTCAGATCGGCAAGAACGTCCACCTGTCCGGCGGAGCGGGCATAGGCGGTGTCCTGGAGCCGCCCAACGCCGTGCCGGTCGTCGTGGAGGACGAGGCGCTCATCGGCAGCCGGGCGATGATCGTGGAGGGCGCCAGGGTGGGCCACGGCGCCGTCGTGGGCGCTGGAACGATCCTCTCCGCCTCCATCCCCGTCATCGACGTGCGGACCGGCGAGGAGCTGGCCCGCGGCAGGATCCCCGACTGGTGCGTGGCCGTCGGCGGCACCCGGCAGAAGGAGTTCCCCGGAGGCACGTTCGGGCTGCCGTGCGTGCTGGTGATCAAGCGGCTGGACCCGGGACAGCGGCACGACAAGGCGGCACTCAACGAGGCGCTGCGCGAACACGGGGTGAACACCTGATGCTGGACCTGACCCAGGACGTCCGCGCGCTGACCGCGGCCATCGTGGACATGGAGTCGGTGAGCGGCGAGGAGAAGGAACTGGCCGACGCCGTCGAGGAGGCGCTGACGGCGCTGCCGCACCTGACGGTGGACAGGTCGGGCCAGACGCTCGTCGCCCGCACCCGCCAGGGGCACGGCGAGCGGGTGCTGATCGCCGGACACCTCGACACCGTCCCGGTCGCCGCCAACCTGCCCAGCCGCGTCGAGGGCGACCTGCTGTACGGGTGCGGCACCTCCGACATGAAGGCGGGCGTGGCGGTCGCGCTCAAGCTGGCGGCCACCGTGCCCGAGCCCAACCGCGACGTCACGTACGTGTTCTACGACTGCGAGGAGATCGAGGCCGAGCGCAACGGCCTGACCCGGGTGGCCCGCGAGCACGCCGACTGGCTGGCGGCCGACTTCGCGGTGCTCATGGAGCCGACCGACGGGGTGATCGAGGGCGGCTGCCAGGGCACGCTGCGCGCCGAGATCACCGTGCCGGGCAAGCGCGCCCACAGCGCCAGGTCGTGGTTCGGGGTCAACGCCATCCACGGCATCGAGCCGGTCCTGGCCAGGCTGAACGCCTACCAGGCCCGACAGCCGGTGGTCGACGGGCTGACCTACCACGAGGGGCTCAACGCGGTCGCCGTGCGCGGCGGCGTCGCCGGCAACGTGATCCCGGACGAGTGCGTGGTCACCGTCAACTACCGCTTCGCGCCCGACCTGTCGGTGGAGCAGGCGCGGCAGCACGTACGCGAGGTGTTCGACGGGTTCGCCACAGCTTTCACCGACGCCGCCCCCGCCGCGCGGCCCGGCCTCACCCACCCCGTCGCGGCGGCCTTCACCGCCGCCGTCGGCGGCGAGCCGCGCGCCAAGCTGGGATGGACAGACGTCGCGCGCTTCTCCACACTGGGAGTTCCGGCGGTGAACTACGGTCCCGGCGACCCGAACCTGGCGCATCAGCAGGGCGAGTACGTGTCGCTCCCGAAGATCGTGGAGAGCGAGCGGGCCATGCTCTCGTGGCTCACAAAGTGAAAGTGGCTTTCCTCGCCGGCCATTTGGCGGGGAAAGCCACTTTCAGTCCCGAGCAGCACCCTCGGCAGTTAGACGCAGGGGAGTCGAAAAACGGTTCCCTGCTTCTTACAAGATTTTTTACACGACTTCATCTGGCCTTCCACCTGCGTATTCTTCCTTAGATCGGCCTCACGTGCCACCGGCGCGCGGTGTGCGGGGGGTCGGCTAGCGTTTCCCTATGAAACAGACACGTCCGGAACGCCGGCAGGGGCAGGCCGTGATCCGCGGCAGCCTCGTGCCCAGCTCCACCCACGACCAGCGTCTCCTGGACCGTCAAGGGCCCGCCGACTGGGTGCACATGGACCCGTGGCGGGTGCTGCGCATCCAGGCGGAGTTCGTGGAGGGGTTCGGGCAGCTGGCCGAGCTGCCTCCGGCCGTCACGGTCTTCGGCTCCGCCCGCACCCCCGCCGACTCCTCCGACTACGCCATGGCCGTCGCGCTCGGCCGCTCGCTGGCCAACGCCGGGTACGCCGTCATCACCGGAGGCGGCCCGGGGGTCATGGAGGCCGCCAACAAGGGCGCCGCCGAGGTCGAGGGCGCGGTCTCGGTCGGGCTCGGCATCGAGCTGCCCTTCGAGCAGCGCATGAACGACTTCGTGGACCTCGGCATCGAGTTCCGCTACTTCTTCGTGCGCAAGACGATGTTCGTCAAGTACTCGTGCGGCTTCATCACGCTGCCCGGCGGGTTCGGCACGCTCGACGAGCTGTTCGAGGCGCTCACGCTGGTGCAGACGCGCAAGGTCACCTCCTTCCCCGTCGTGCTCATGGGCTCGGAGTTCTGGGGCGGGATGCTCGACTGGATCAAGGGCTCGCTGCTCGGCAGCGGCAAGATAGCCGAGCAGGACCTCGACCTCATCACCGTGACCGACGACGTCGAGGAGGCCGTGCGCATCATCGTGGACGCCGACCTCAAGCGCTCCCAGCAGTGGCAGGAGGAGCTGGAGGCGAGCGCCGCCCAGGTCGCCGAGCCCCAATAGCCTGGCCCCTGTGAATATCTGCGTCTTTTGCGCCTCCAGCCTGAAGATCGACCAGAAGTACCTCCAGCTCGCCGCCGACGTCGGCGCCGAGCTCGCCCACCGCGGCCACACCCTCGTGAGCGGCGGCGCCACCGTCTCCTGCATGGGCGCCGTCGCCGCCGCCACCCGCGCCAACGGGGGGCGCACCATAGGCGTGATCCCGCAGGTCCTCGTCGACATCGAGATAGCCGACACCGACTCCGACGAGCTGATCGTCACCGAGGGCATGCGCGAGCGCAAGGCCGCCATGGACGCCCGCGCCGACGCCTTCCTCGTCCTGCCCGGCGGCATCGGCACGCTGGAGGAGCTGTTCGAGATCTGGACCGCCCGCACCATCGGCATCCACGACCGCCCGCTGGTGATCCTCGACCCGTGGGGCCTGTACGCGCCGCTGCGCCAGCTCATCGACGACATGTACGAGGCCGGCTTCACCCGCGCCGTCGTCTACGACGCCATCTCCTGGACCACCACCGCCGAGGAGGCGTTCGCCCACCTGGAGGCCACTCCCAAGCGCGTGCGGCCGAGCGTCGAGGAGCTCGGCGAGGCCACCGGCTGACCTGTCCCACGATGTAACGGGCGCGGCAACTGCGGGACTCGTGCACCGATGGTGTGAGTACGATGCCAATGTGCTGGTCGTACTCGCCATTGCCGCGCTCGCCATCCTGGGCTGCGTGGTCCTGGTCTCCCTAGGTAGGGGCGGGGAGCTGACCGAGTTCCCGCCGGACGTTCCGCCTCTCGACCTGCCCGAGCCCGGGCAGCTCACGGCGGTCGACTTCATGGCTCTGCAACTGCCGGTGAACCTGGTCGGCTATCACACGCAAAGCGTCGACGAGACCCTGCGCAGGGCGGCGACGGCGATCAGCGCGCGTGACACCAGGATCGCGGTGCTGGAGCAGCGGGTCTCCGAGCTGCTGTCCAGCCGGCTCCACGCGCGGCAGGAGGTGTACGCGGCGCCGGGCGCCGGGCTGCGCACCGAGCACGCGCCGCCGGTCGCGCCCGTCGAGCTGTCCGAGGACGGCGACTCCGTGGCGCTGCTCACGCAGGAGCACCCCGACGCCAGGCCCGAGGTCAAACCGGACGAGACGGTTTACGGCGCCTCCGCCGACCCCGCCGACCCCGCCGACACTGCCGATCCGGACGTGGCCGAGCGGGACGTCCCCGAGACAGACGCCCCTGGGCCGGACGTCCCCGAGACAGACGCCGCGCGGGATGCGGCCCAGGCAGACGCCGCGCGGGACGCGGCCCAGGCCGACGCCGCCGAGGCGGAAGCGGTCGCGCCCGAGACGGTCGCGCCTGAGGCCCCGGCTCCCGGGGAGGCGCCTCGCGAGGAGCCTGCCCCCGAGCCCGAGCCCGAGCCCGAGCCGGTGCGGGCGGCGCGCGGCGACGACAAGGACGAGCGCAAGTGACCGACGTCATCCGCTGCTCCTGGGCGGGGATGGCGGACCCGATCTACCTGACCTACCACGACGAGGAGTGGGGCCGCCCGGTCCGCGGCGACGACGGCGTCTTCGAGCGCGTCTGCCTGGAGGCGTTCCAGTCGGGCCTGTCGTGGCTGACGATCCTGCGCAAGCGCGAGAACTTCCGCGCCGCCTTCGACCACTTCTCCATCCCCAAGGTCGCCGCCTACACCGAGGAGGACGTGACCCGGCTGCTCGGCGACCCCGGCATCGTCCGCAACCGCGCCAAGATCGAGGCGGCGGTCGGCAACGCCCGCGTCGCGCTCGACCTGCCCGGCGGCCTGTCCGACCTGGTGTGGCGGTACGCCGACCCGGACGCGCCGGTCCCGGCCTCGATGGCCGACGTCCCGGCCACCACCGCGGCCTCCAAGGCGCTGGCCAAGGAGCTGAAGAGGCACGGGTTCAGGTTCGTCGGCCCGACCACCGCGTACGCGCTCATGCAGGCCATCGGCCTGGTCAACGACCACGTCGAGGGGTGTGTGGCGCGCTCAGCGGCCCCGGAATGACGGCTGCTCCTTGGCCAGGAAGGCCCGGGTGGCGCCGAGGTGGTCCTCGGTGGCCGCGCACTCGTCCTGGAGGTCCGCCTCCAGCGCCAGGGCCTCGGGCAGCGAGTGTGCCGCCGCGTACGCCAGGGCCCGTTTGGTGGCCGCGTACGCCCTGGTCGGCCCGGCGGCCAGCCGTACGGCGAGCTCCTGGGCGGTCTTGAGGACGTCGCCGGGCGCGACCACGCGGGTGACCACGCCCAGTTCGAGGGCGCGGGCCGCGTCGAGCGGCTCGCCGAGCAGCAGCAGCTCGGCCGCCCTGGCGGGGCCGACGAGGCGTTGCAGCGTCCACGACGCGCCCGAGTCGGGGGCCAGCCCGATCCCGGCGAACGCCATCGCGAACTTGGCCTTCTCCGAGGCCACCCGCAGGTCGCAGGCGAAGGCCAGGGAGGCGCCCGCGCCGGCGGCCACGCCGTTGACCGCGGCGACGACCGGCTTGGGCATCGTGGTGATCAGCTCGACAATGGGGTTGTAGTGGGCGCGGACCGTGTCGGCCAGGCCGCGGCCCGCCTCCAGGTTGGCGGCGTGCTCACGCAGGTCCTGGCCCGCGCAGAAGGCCCGCCCTGAGCCGGTCAGCAGCACCGCGCGCGCCTCGGGGTCGTCGGCGGCCCGGCGCAGCGCGTCGAGCAGCGCGGACTTGACCTCGGCCGTCAGCGAGTTCATCGCGTCGGGCCGGTCGAGCGTGACGGTGGCGACGGCATCGGTCACGTCATAGCTGATCACGGCAACTCCTGTCGGCGAACACGGCGAACACGGCGCCCCCCTGTCAACTTACCCGGCGGCTCACGGCAGCTCCCCGTCGACGAACGCGGGGGCGGC
>NZ_JAHKRL010000423.1 GCF_019396405.1 Nonomuraea rhizosphaerae
GCGGAGGGTCGGCCAGCGGGCCGTCCGCAGCTGTCCCGCCGCCTGCCTGGTCGCCTCGTCGGCGGCGGTCAGCTGCAACGCCCCGGCCTGCAGCACCATGACGCTCACCCGGTGGCTCACCACGTCGTGGATCTCGGCGGCCAGCCGCAGCCGCTCCTGCCTGCGGGCCCGCTCGGCACGCAGGTGGTGGTCGCGCCTGGCGCGTTCGGCTCGTAGCACGACGTACCTGCCCAGAACGGCGGGCGCGACCACCAGGACGACGACCGTGCCCGCGACGGCGACCGCGCGGGACGAGGGCGGCGCGCCCAGGAACGCGACGGCGGCCACCACGACCAGCGGCGGCCACGCGAGGCGCCGGTCACGGGCGAAGGCCGCCACGGCGTACGCGGCGAAGGGGACGGCCCCCGGCAGCAGCGTGACCTCCGGCTCCAGGCGGGTTCCCGGCAGCGGCCCCGGCCACACCCGCGCCGCCGCCACCAGCGTGAGGGCGAGCACCACCATGAGCCAGGCGACCGCGACCGGCGCCCGGCGGCGGAACCACAGGGCCGCCGCGCCCGCCGCAGGCAGGCAGAAGACGACGAGGTCGTACGGCTCACGGACGACCGGGACCTGGGTCACCGTCCCGGTCACGGAGAGGACGCCGGCCAGGATCACCACGACGATGTCCACGACCCGCTCGCGTCCCATGGCCAGACCATAACCGCCGCCGTCCGGCGGACGGCCGAGGCGGAGCGAAAACCCTACTTAAGTAGTACCTACCAGGTCCTTCGCGGCGCTTCGGGGAGCGCGAATCCCGCCTTCGTCCGCTTCCGGCGGCGAACGGCGCCGGGCTGGAATCGGCTCATGCTCACCAGACGAACACTGCTGCTCGGCTCCGCCGCCGCCGTCGTCGCCACGTCGCTCGGCGGCTGCGCGGAAGGCCCGGCCGCATCCCGGCCGGAGGTCCGGACGGGGTACCTGCGGGTGCCGGGGGCGCGGCTGTACTACGAGACGCGGGGCTCCGGCCCGCCCCTGCTGATGATCCACGGCGGCGCGACCGACGCCGGCTCCTTCGCCGCCACGGCACCCGAACTGGCCGCGCACTACACGGTCATCACCTACGACCGCCGCGGCAACTCCAGGAGCCGGCTCGACGGGCAGCCCGCCGACCTGCGGCTCGACCGGCAGGCCGAGGACGCCGCGCTGCTGGTCGAGGCGCTGGCCGACACGCCGCCGCACGTGTTCGGCAGCAGCGGAGGGGCCATCGTCGCGCTCGAACTCGCCACCCGCTACCGGGACCGGCTCGGCACGGTGGTCGCGCACGAGCCGCCGGTGCCGGCCGTGCTCGCCGACGCCGCGGCCCAGCAGGCGAAGTACGAGGCCGTCCACCGGACCTACCGCACGAGGGGCGTGCAGGCGGCGTTCGAGCAGTTCATGACCATCGATCCGGGCCAGGACGATCCGGCGGCGGACGGCGACTACCCCGCCGACCCGGGGTTCGGCGGCCGCGTCGAGGGCAACCGGGAGTTCCTGCTGGCCCACGAGATGCTGCCGTTCACCCGCTACCGTCCCGACCTCGCCGCGCTTCGCGCGAAGCTGCCCGCGCTGGTGCTCGGGCTCGGCCGGTACCGGGCCGAGGTCGCCACCCGCGTCGTCCTGACCCTGGCCGACCGGCTCGGCACCGAGGCGACCCCGTTCCCCGGCGACCACACCGGCTACATGTGGCGCCCCCGGGAGTTCGCCCAGGCGCTCCACGCGACTCTGACCCGGCCGGGAGGAGGTCAGTAGTCGCAGACGCCCGACGGGAAGATCGCCTCAAGGCGCGCCCGCTCCGCCGGCGACGGCCGCCACGCCCCGTACAGGCCGCGCGCGATCGCCCTGGACACCGGCTGCAGCCGGCACTTGTAGACGTTGCCCTGAAGCGGCCCGCCCGCCACCACGCGCGAGGTGTCGTAGACGGGGAAGCGCGCCGTGCAGGCCCCGGCCGCGTGCCGGTCCAGGATGCCGTCCCACACGCGCGGGCCCGCCGCGATCTCGGAGCCGTCCGTGGCGAAGCAGCGGTCCACGGCCTTGGCCGGCTTGTTGCCCGCGACGCCGCGCCACGGACGGGAGCGGATGTTGGCCATCCACTCGTCCATCACCTGCAGCGCCTCGGGCGTCTGGTCGAAGGCCGGCCCGTCGGGGCGCGCGTCGGTGAACCAGATGACCTGGTTGCTCGCGTTGCCGTCGTAGTCGAGCATCCGCTGCCGCGACACGAACGACTGGCGCGAGTTGTGCATGTCGAGCTGGTCCTCCAGGTAGTGGCGCCAGTCGATGACCGGGATGGCGATGTCGCCCCTGAACACCAGCCCGCTGCGCTCCACGTTCTTGATCGCGATCGGGTCCCCGGCGCGCCGGGGCGCGGGGTCGCCGGTGGTGATGTTGCGGGCGCTCCACGGGTCGAACTGGGCCGCGTCCTGGCAGGCCGCGGCGACGAACGGGCAGCCCTCGGCCACCATGTCCGCCGCCTCCTTCCAGCCGCCCGCGCGCGCGTTGACGTCCAGGAACTCGGCGGCCGTGATCACGCCCTTGACCAGCGCGGACAGGCCGTACTGCACGCCCACGTTGTCCCACGTGGAGCGGGCGTAGCCGTCGGGGCCGACGCCGTACACGTTGCGCAGGTCGTCCCAGTGCGTCCACTGGACCGTGTCCTTGACGCCCGGCGGGTCCATCTTGGCCCACTCGGCGTCGTTGTTGGAGGTCCACAGCGGGTTCATGGTCAGCGGCGTGAGCCCGCGCCAGCCCCTGACGCACTCGTCGGAGCCCTTCTTGCCCGTGTACGGGTTGTCGACGGTGTCGCTGGCGTTCATGCCGATCAGCGCGCTGCGGGAGTCCCAGGAGGCCCAGCGCGGGTTGTGGTCCATGTAGTTCTCCAGCAGCTCACAGTCGCCGACGTGGATGGTCTGGGTGACCATGTCGGGATAGGAGTACTGGGGGATCGCCGCGTCGATGACCTTGGTGCCGTAGTTCTGGGCGTACAGGTACTGCTGGATCGCGCCGCCCGAGCCGCCCATGCCGACCGTGTAGAGCGGCATGCCGTACTGCTCGACGAAACGCTCCTTGAGCATCAGCGCCGTCTCGCCGCCGACGATCAGGTTGTAGTGCGTGCTGGTGCGGGTGCCCGAGGAGTGCAGGATCGCGTAGCCCTTGCCCAGCCCGTACGAGTCGAGCGCGCTGCCGCCGAGCTGCCCCTGGTCGTGCCCGATTCCCACGCCGCCGTCGAAGCGGTAGACCGCCCGGCCGTTGTAGCCGTCCTCCAGCATCGCGATCGAGTACAGGAACCGGTTGATCACCCCGCGCTCGCGGCGGATCACGAAGTCGACCGTCCTGCCGTCGAGCGTGGTCGTGGTCGACATGTCGGCGGGGCGCTCGGCGGGCATCGTCTTGAACGTGCCGGCGGTCGAGCGGTAGAGGCGCTCCTTCAGCACGGGGGCGAAGCAGTCCCTGCTCCAGCCGCCGTTGGTGCGGTAGCCCTGCCCCTCCTGGTTGTCGGCGACGGGCGCGCCCAGGCCGGCGCGCTCGGTCTTGCATAAGAAGGGGTACTGGTGCGGCCCCGAGAAGATCGGCCCCCCGATCGGGTGGTTGCGCAGCCTCAGCGTCTCCTTGAACGGGCCGGCCTGGGCCTTGATCGTGTTGTCGCCCTCGTACAGGCCGCTCACCAGGCCGGTGAACGACTCGCCGCCGGGATCCGCCTTGAAGACCGAGGTGACGTCCTCGCCGTTGCGCAGCACCTTCAGCCGCACGCCGCGGCTGACCCGTACCCTGACCAGGGCGTCGCCGCCGCTCACCTGGTCGGCGCGGCTCGACAGAACGTCCAGCGCGGGCGCGCCACGTTCGGCGAGGGCCGGTGTGGGTACGGCGACGAGGCATGCGACCGAAGCGACGACCACCAGAGCCTTCACGCACTTCATGGGGCAACGGTGACACGCGATCATGGCCTTGCACAGACCCGGACAGCTATCAAGCGCCGGCCGGTCATGCGCCCGCCCCGGCGCGTGACTCCCGCAGGGGCCGGTTAATCGTGCGCATCCAGTCCGCTGACGTGCCAGTCTTGAACACGTGCTGAGCGACCGCCCCACCAAACTCGTGCCACCCGTGCTGGCGAAGATGGCCGCGTGGTGCCTGTGCCTGATCCTCGTCGGCGTGGTCGTGTACTTCTTCGTCCTGGCCATCGCGCGGCTCAGCTTCGTCGCGCTGCCGGTCGCCATCGCGCTGCTGCTGACCGCGCTGCTGTTCCCGCTCACCAACAGCCTGCGCCAGGCGGGGATGCGGCCCATCTACGCCACCTGGATCACGATGGTGGTCGCCCTGGCCGTGCTGGCCGGCACCGGCTGGCTGGTCGGCGCGCGGGCCACGGAGGAGTTCCCCAACCTCGTCCAGCAGGTCCAGACCACCGCCCGCACGGTGCAGGAGTGGCTGATCACCGGGCCGCTGCACCTCAAGGAAGCGCAGATCACCAGCTACGTCGACGAAGTCGCGACGATGGTCAACGCCCAGCGCACGGCCATCACCAGCACGGTGCTGACCGCCGGGGCGGTGGCCTTCGAGGTGCTCGCCTCGCTGGTGCTGCTGCTGTTCGTCACGTTCTTCCTGCTCAAGGACGGCGACCGGATCTGGTCCTGGTTCCTCAGGGGCTTCGGCTCGATGTCGCCGCGGGTCGACCGGGCCGGGCGCGCCGCCTGGGCCACCTTGTCCCACTACGTGCAGGGCACGGTCGCCGTGGCCGCCGTCCACGGCGTGATCATGGGCATCGTGCTCGCCGGGATGGGGGTGCCGCTCTGGGCGCCGCTGGCGGTGCTGATCTTCTTCGCCAGCTTCATCCCGATCGTCGGCATCTTCTTCGCCGGCACGGTCGCCACCCTGGTCACGCTCGGCGCGCAGGGGCCCGTGTACGCGCTGATCTTCGTCGGCATCCTGATCGTCGAGCAGCAGCTGGAGAACCACGTGCTCCAGCCGCTGATCGTCGGCCGGGCGCTCAACTTCCACCCGCTGGCCATCATCCTGGTCCTGGCGGTCGGCGGCATCCTGGCCGGGATCGCGGGCGCGGCCGTGGCCGTGCCGGTGGCGGCGGTGATCTACCGGGCGCTGCCGGAGCTGCGGCACCAGCGACCCGCACTGCCCCCGGCCCCCTCACCGGACGCTCCCGGGCCGCCACCGCCCGGCCGGTCCTCACCGCGGATCTCGCGGACCTCACCGCCCGCCGAGGGCGGCGCGACGGCGGGCACCGAGTAACCTCGTCACCCGTGACCACCGCGCCGCCCCGGAGGTTCGGGCGCCTTTCTCCCTTTCTCACCGGCACGACACTCCACCCTCGCGCCGGGTGCGGCGATAGCACGCGCGAGAAGGCGTACCTTGAGGCTGGGAGGCGCATCACCGCCGCGCACCACGACCGTGAGGTGAACTCTTGACCGACGTGCAGGTCCAGATCCATCGGCTCGACGACGGGCTTCCGGTGCCCTCCTACGCCCGTCCCGGCGATGCCGGGGCCGACCTCTACGCCGCGGCCGAGGTCGAGCTGAAGCCCGGCGAGCGGGCCGTGGTCCCGACCGGCGTGGCGATCGCGCTGCCCGACGGGTACGCGGCGTTCGTGCACCCACGCTCCGGCCTGGCCGCCAGGCACGGCGTCACGCTGGTCAACGCGCCGGGCACGATCGACGCCGGCTACCGCGGCGAGATCAAGGTGACCATGATCAACACGGATGCCAGGGAGCCCTTCCTTGTGCGCCGCGGCGACCGGGTGGCCCAGCTCGTCGTGCAGCGGGTCGAACGCGTGGCGTTCGCCGAGGTGGAGGGGCTGCCGGGCTCGGTGCGCGGCGCGGGCGGTTTCGGATCAACAGGACGTTAACCAGGGAGAGTGAGCACAGTGTTCCGACGTCGCCGTCGTGAGCAGCCGGACCAGGTGGCGGAGCAGGACGCCGCCGCGCCGACGCGGGAGTCCGGCCCGTGGGACGCCGACGAGCCCCACCCCGACACCGACCGCATCGACCTGGGCGGGCTGCGCCTGCCCCACAACCCCGACTTCGACGTGCGGCTGGCCTCCGTGGGCGACCAGCACGTCGGCGTGGTCGTGCTGTACGAGGAGAGCTCGCTGCAGCTCCAGGCCCTGGCCGCGCCCAAGACCATGGGGCTGTGGGACGAGGTCAGGTCCAAGATCAAGGGCACCGCCACCGACCTCACCGAGCGGGAGGGCCCCTTCGGCCCGGAGCTGACCGGCGAGATCAGCAACGACGGCCAGACCCGCAAGGCCCGCTACATCGGCATCGACGGCCCCCGCTGGTTCCTGCTGGCGATGATCAGCGGCCGGGCGGCGCTCGACGAGGCCGTGGCCGGCGCGTTCCTCGACTTCGTCAGGGACGTCGTGGTCGTGCGCGGCACCGAGCCGATGGCCCGCGAGGAGGCCATCACGCTGCGCCGCCCCAACGAGCAGCAGTCGGCCGAGACGAACGAGCCGCCGGCGCTCAACCCGTTCAAACGCGGTCCGGAAATCAGCGAGATTCGCTGACGGCCTCCATCACATAAGCTGAGTCATCATGAGTACGGCAGAGCCTCCGAAACGCGGGGGATTGCGCGGGTTCTTCAGTCGGCTGGCCTCCACCCAGTCCGAGATCGAAGCCCAGGAGCTGCGGGAGGACGCCGACGAGGTCGGCGCCACCCCGATCGTCTCGTGCGGAGGCCGCCGCCGCTTCTGCGTGGCGGGTACGCTACGTACCGTGACACTGCGTCCGAGGGGCGGCGCCCCCGCTCTGGAGGCCGAGCTGTACGACGGGTCCGACGTGATCGACCTCGTCTGGCTCGGCCGCCGCAAGATCGCCGGCATCGAGCCCGGACGCATCGTCAAGGCCGAGGGCCTGGTCTCCATGCAGGACGGGCGCAAGGTGATGTTCAACCCCCGCTACGAGCTGCGCCCAGGGAGCTGATCAGGTGAGTGCTGAGGCGGAAGAGGTCGCCCACGAGACCGTCGAGGCAGCCGTGCGAGCCCAGCTCGCCAAGGCCTTCGGCGGTGTGCGCGGCATCGTCGAGGCGGCGGTGCCGACCATCGCGTTCACGCTGACGTGGATCATCACCGAAGAGCTGAAGACCTCGCTCATGGTGAGCATCTCGCTGGCGGTGCTGCTGCTGCTGGTGCGGATCGTGCAGAAGTCGACGCCGCAGTTCGTGATCAACAGCCTGATCGGCATCGCGATCGGCGCCTTCTTCGCCAGCCGCTCCGGCGACGCGAAAGACTACTTCCTGCCCGGCATCCTGTGGAACGCCGGCTACTCGGTGGCCATGCTGCTGTCGATCGTCACCCGCTGGCCGGTGGTCGGGTTCCTCATCGGCTCGGTCACCGGCGACCCGACGGCCTGGCACAAGGACCCGGGCATCGTCCGGCTGTGCTCCAAGCTGACCTGGCTGCTGCTGATCCCGTGCGTGGTGCGGGTGGCGGTGCAGCTTCCGGTGTGGCTGTTCGGCGGCGGCGACGAGGCGGTGGCGGCGCTCGGCTTCGCCAAGATCGTCATGGGCTGGCCGCTGCAGGTGGCCGCGCTGGGCGCGATGCTCTGGGTCCTCGGCCGCGGCCGCACCCCGATCAAACCACCGGTCGCCCCTGCCTGATTGTGTTGGGATGTTCACCCGGCGTGAAGGCCGGAAGTTGGTAACGTGGAGCCATGACGGCCGAAGCGGTGATCTACCAAGAAGAGGTGAGCTTTGAGATGGAGCCCCCCTCCTCACTGCCCGCCTGGGTCTTTCCGCCGCCGGAGGGCTTCGAGGCTCAAGATCTCGATCACATTCCGGATTTGCCTGCGCACACAGAGTTGATTGATGGAAGCTTGGTCTTCGTGAGTCCTCAACTCGTCTTCCACGCGCAGGCGATCGATCTCCTCCGCATGGCGCTCAAACGGTGTGCCCCGAAGGAGTTCAAGGTGCGGCGCGAGGTGAGCGTCATTCTGGAGGCCGGGCAGCGTCCGGAGCCCGACCTCAGCGTCGTCAAGGCCGACGCCGCGCACGGTGACCTCAGCAAGACCTATTACGAGGCGGGGGACGTCGTCCTGGTTGTCGAGGTGGTATCCCCCGAGTCCAGGATCCGGGACCGCGTCCGCAAACCGCAGCTGTACGCTGCGGCGGGCATCCCGCACTTCTGGCGAGTGGAACGCGACACGCACGGTCCTGTCGTTTATGTCTATGAGCTGGACCCTGCCACTGGAAGTTATGTCCCGACGGGCATACACCGTGACAAGCTGAAACTGGCCCTCCCCTTCGACATCGACGCCGACATCGACCTGGCCTCGATCGAAGACTTCTGACCGCCGTGTGGGGTGACCCCACACGGCAAGAACGGTCAGTGCTGGGAGAGCAGGTGGGCCAGCTCCTCCTCGACCTCCTGGCTGGCCACGAACAGCAGTTCGTCGCCCGCCTCCAGCGGGTCGTCGTCGGTCGGGACCAGCACCCGGCCCTCGCGCAGGATCGCGACCAGCGCCGAGTCGACCGGCCACGGCACCGAGCCCGCCCGCTGGCCCACCACCGGGGCGTCGTCGGCGAGGGTCAGCTCGACCAGGTTGGCCTGCCCCTGGCGGAACGTCATCAGCCGCACCAGGTCGCCGACGCTCACCGCCTCCTCCACCAGCGCGCTCAGCAGGCGCGGCGTCGAGACGGCCACGTCCACGCCCCACGACTCGTTGAACAGCCACTCGTTGTTGGGGTGGTTGATGCGGGCCACCACGCGCGGCACCCCGTACTCGGTCTTGGCCAGCAGCGAGACCACGAGGTTGACCTTGTCGTCGCCGGAGGAGGCGACCACGACGTGGCAGTTGTTCAGGCCCGCCTCGTCGAGCGAGGCGATCTCGCAGGCGTCGGCGAGCAGCCACTCCGCCCGCGGCACGCTGTCGATCTTGATCGCCCTGGGGTCGATGTCGATGAGCAGGACCTCGTGGCCGTTCTCCAGCAGCTCCGCCGCGATGGAGCGGCCCACGGCCCCCGCACCGGCGATGGCGACGCGCATCAGTGGTCCTCTTCCGGTGCCGCGGCCAGCACCTTGTTGATCCGGTCCATGTCGTTCTCGGCGGCGACGACGTGCAGCACGTCGCCCTCCTGGATCACGGTGTCGTCGGCGATGACCAGGGCCTCACCCATGCGGTTGATGTAGGCGGCGCGGGTGCGGGCGCGGGACTCCAGGTCGAGGACGCGGGTGCCGATCCACGTGGAGTTGACGGTGACCTCGGCCAGGACCACGGTGCCGGTCGGGTCGCGCCAGAGCGGCTCGGCGCCCTCGGGCAGGATGCGGCGCAGGATCTGGTCGGCGGTCCAGCGCACGGTGGCCACGGTCGGGATGCCGAGCCGCTGGTAGACCTCGGCCCGGCGGGGGTCGTAGATGCGGGCCACCACGTTGTCGACGCCGAACGTCTCGCGCGCCACCCGCGCGGAGATGATGTTGGAGTTGTCGCCGCTGGAGACCGCCACGTACGCGGCCGCGGTCTCGATCCCCGCCTCGGTGAGCACGTCGCGGTCGAAGCCGACCCCGGTCACCCGCCGCCCGCGGAACCCGGCGCGCAGCCGGCGGAACGCCTGAGGGTCACGATCGATGATCGCGACCGAGTGGCCGTTGTCCTCGAGGATGTGCGCCAGGGTCGAGCCGACCCGGCCGCATCCCATGATCACTATATGCATTCTCCCCCGCACTCCGCGGTCGGCTCTTCTGCTCGCTTCTAGTATGGCGGGAGTAACGAACACCCCGGTGCTACCCCTAGGCTTGACGAGGGGGAGCACCCGGCTGCGGTGCCGAGACATGGAATAGCATCAGGTCACGTGGCGAAGGTAACGGATCTTGTCAAACGCGTGCTCGTGGGCAGGGCGCTGAGAAGCGGCCAGCTCCACGAGCAACTGCTGCCCAAACGCATAGCCCTGCCGGTCTTCGCCAGCGACGCGCTGTCCTCGGTGGCCTACGCTCCGCAGGAAATCCTGGTCATCCTCTCGCTGGCCGGCGTCTCGTTCTACTCCTACAGCCCGTGGGTCGCGCTCGCGGTCGTGGTCGTGATGCTCACGGTCGTGGCCTCGTACCGGCAGAACGTGCACGCCTACCCCAGCGGCGGCGGCGACTACGAGGTCGCCACCACCAACCTGGGCAAGAACGCCGGGCTCACGGTCGCCAGCGCGCTCATGGTCGACTACGTCCTGACCGTCGCCGTGTCGGTCGCCAACGGCGTCGACTACGTGGGCGCCACCATCCCGTTCGTGGGCGAGCACAAGCCCGCCGTCGCCATCGTGATCGTGGTCCTGCTCACCGTGGTCAACCTGCGCGGCCTGCGCGAGTCGGGCGCCGCATTCGCCATCCCGACATATGCGTTCATGGCGGCGGTGCTGCTGCTGATCGCGTGGGGCGGTTTCCGGCTGCTGGTGCTCGGCGACGAGCTGCGGGCGCCCAGCGCCGGCTTCACCGTCGACGCCGAGATGACCAACCTGACGAGCTTCGCCGCCGCGTTCCTGATCCTGCGGGCCTTCTCCTCCGGCTGCGCCGCCCTGACCGGGGTCGAGGCGATCAGCAACGGCGTGCCCGCCTTCCGCAAGCCCAAGAGCAGGAACGCCGCCACCACGCTGCTCATGATGGGCCTGGTCGCGATCGTCATGTTCAGCGGCATCATCGCGCTCGGCCTGGCCTCCGGCGTGAAGGTGGCCGAGCCGTCGGTGGTGGCCACCGACCTGCACCGGGCCGACGGGCAGCCGGTCGGGCCCGGCTACTACCAGCAGCCGATCATCTCGCAGGTGGCCGACGCGGTCTTCGGCGGTGGGTCGCTGCCGTTCATCGTCATCTCGGCGGTGACCGCGCTCATCCTGTTCCTGGCCGCCAACACCGCCTTCAACGGCTTCCCCGTCCTCGGCTCGATCCTGGCCCAGGACCGCTACCTGCCCCGCCAGCTCCACACGCGCGGCGACCGGCTGGCCTTCTCCAACGGCATCGTCATCCTGGCCCTGGGGGCGTGCCTGCTGCTGTGGGGGTTCCAGGCCGACGTCAGCCGCCTGCTGAACCTCTACATCGTCGGCGTCTTCGTCTCCTTCACGCTCAGCCAGACCGGCATGGTCATCCACTGGACCCGCCACCTCAAGACCGAGACCGACCCCCGCACCCGCCACCAGATGCAGCGCTCACGCGTGATCAACTTCTTCGGCGGCATCATGACCGGGCTGGTGCTGGTCGTGGTGCTGCTGACGAAGTTCATGGTCGGGGCGTGGATCGTGTGCTTCGCGATGCCGGTGCTGTTCCTCATGATGAAGGGCATCCGGCGCCACTACGACAACGTGGCCGCCGAGCTGGAGGTCAACGAGGAGATCGACGAGTCGATGCTCCCGGCGCGCAACCACGCGATCGTCCTCGTCTCCAAGATCCACAAGCCGACGCTGCGGGCCCTCGCGTACGCGCGGGCCACCCGGCCCTCCACGCTGGAGGCCGTCACCGTGGGCGTGGAGGGGATCGAGGCGCGCCAGCTCCAGGAGGAATGGGAGCGCCGCGGCATCCCGGTGCCGCTGAAGATGCTCGACTCCCCGTACCGGGAGATCACCCAGCCCATCCTCGACTACGTCAAGACGCTGCGGCGGCGCTCGCCCCGCGACGTGGTGACCGTCTTCATCCCCGAGTACGTGGTGGGGCACTGGTGGGAGCACCTGCTGCACAACCAGAGCGCGCTCAGGCTGAAGGCCCGGCTGCTGTTCAAGCCCGGCGTGATGGTGACGAGCGTGCCGTGGCAGCTGCACTCGTCGCTGCGGCTCGGCAAGCGGCCCGAGCCCTTCGCGCCCGGCGCCTCACGCCGGCCCCGGCAGCAACGGCCGCCCAAGGACCGCGAGGTCAAGACGCCCTGATCCGCGCGGGGCATAGGGTAGCCGTGTGGAACAGGCATCTCTGGAGCTGACGGTAGGTCCGGTCGCCCATGGCGGCTGGTGCGTGGCGCGCCACGAAGGGCGCGTGGTCTTCGTACGGCACGCCCTGCCGGGCGAGCGGGTGCTCGCCCAGGTCACCGAGGAGACGACCCGTTTCCTGCGGGCCGACGCCGTCGAGATCCTCGACCCGTCGCCCGACCGCGTCGTGCCGCCCTGCCCGTACGCGGGGCCCGGCCGGTGCGGCGGCTGCGACTGGCAGCACGCCACCCTGGAGGCGCAGCGCGGCCTGAAGTCGGCCGTCGTCGCCGAGCAGCTGGCCAGGCTCGCCGGGATCGAGCGCGAGGTCGTGGTCGAGGAGCTGCCGGGGGCCAAGGACGGGCTCGGCTGGCGCACCCGCGTGCAGTTCGCCGCCCGGCCCGGCGGGGAGCTGGGGTTCCGCAGGCACCGCTCCCACGACATCGAGACGGTCGACGCCTGCCTCATCGCGCACCCCGAGGTGGAGGCGGTCGGGGCCGAGCTGCGCGCCTGGCCGGGCGCCTCCGCCGTCGAGGTGATCGCCTCCTCGGCCGGTGACCGCGCCGTCGTGGTCCGGCCGCGGCCCAGGCGCAGCGTGACCGTCCCCGACCTGGACGCCGGCTCCTCGATCCTGGTGGATCAGGGCAAGGGGCACACGGCGCCGCGCAGAGGCTCGGGAGTGCTGCGCGAGCAGGTCGAGGACCGTGAGTTCCGGGTGGCCGGCAGCGGCTTCTGGCAGGTGCACCCGGGGGCGGCCGAGACGCTGCTGGACGCCGTCCTGTCCTACGCCGCCCCCGAGCCGGGGGAGTGGGCGCTGGACCTCTACTGCGGCGTCGGGCTGTTCGCGGCCGGGCTGGCGGAGGGCGTGGGGGCCGAGGGGGCGGTGTTCGGGCTGGAGTCGGAGTCGGCGGCGGTCCGCGACGCCCGCGCCAACCTGCGCGACCTGCCCCAGGCCCGGGTGGAGCGCGGACGCGTGGAGGAGGCGCTCGACCGCTTCCAGATCGAACGCGCCGACATCATCGTGGTGGACCCGCCCAGGGCCGGGCTCGGGCGCGAGGTGGTGGACCGGATCGCCTCGCTGGAGGCCACCCGGATCGTGTACGTCTCGTGCGACCCGGCCACGCTGGCCCGCGACCTGGCCTGGTTCGGCGACCACGGCTACCCGCTGACCGACCTGCGCGCCTTCGACGCCTTCCCGATGACCCACCACGTGGAGTGCGTGGCCCTGCTGGTCAGGCGGTAACGGCTGGAACGGGACGGCACGCCTCACCTGTGAAGGGGCATCCGGCCCCTGGTGAGGAGTTTCCGACCATGCGCAGACAGTTGGGCCGAGCCGTGACCGTGCTGGCCTTGCCGATCCTCGGTCTTGCGGGCACCGCCGCCGCACACGCCGACACCACCGACCCGGCGGACACCGGCACGGTCGTCATCACCGGCACCGGCGGCGGGGACGGGACAGGACCCAAGATCGTCGTCAGCGGTCCCGGTCCCGGTGACGGTTCCGGGCCGAAGCTGACGCTCGTCACCGGGGACGGCGGCGGGGGTGGCGGCGGGGACGGGTCGCAGGAGATCGTCGTCTCGGGTCCGGGTCCGGGTCCTGACCCCGGGCCGCGGGCCGCGTAAGCCGCCTGCGCCGGGTTTCGTGGAGCGGGAGGCGCGGGCTGTCCGGCCTCCCGCTTCTGCTCCCGCTGCCGCTTCAGCTCCTGCTTCAGCCAGTTTCGCGCCTCGCGGGCGGTGCGGAGCCGGATCACCCGTACGTCCGGGTGGCGCTCGGCGCGGGCGGCCGTCTCACGCCTGCGCCGCCCGTGGTGCCGCCACGCCCAGCGGACCGGGTGGTCGGGCTCCAGCCAGTCGCGCCACGCCTCCCGGTTGCCGTTCCACAGCTCCCGCCCGCTGACCGCGCGCGCCACCGACCGGCGCACCACCCGCCACATCACCGTACGGCGCGGCAGATCCAGCCACACCACCGTGTCGGCCCGCTCCCACAGCAGGTCACCCAGCGCGCGATGGTACTGGTCCTCGCTCACCCAGCGCCCGCCCCGGCTGAACCCGTCCACGTCCGACTCGAACTCCGGCCGCTTCACCCACCCGGGGCCGTGGTGCAGCGCGTCGAGCTCGTGGCGCGGCAGGCCCAGGCGCTCGCTCAGCTTCCTGGCCAGCGTCGTCTTGCCCGCTCCCGAGATGCCGCTGACGATGATCCTGTTCACCCTTCCAGTGTGTCGGAGGCCGCGCCCTGCCCGTCGCGCCTTATGTGTCCCCCTGGTCGCGACGTACCCGGGAGGCCATTTGTCACGCTCGGTCCCCGTACACGCTCTAATGGAATGACCATGAACCCACCCACCCCACCGGACGGCCGCCTGACGGCGTTCGGCAACCAGCTGATCGAGGTGCATCTCTGGCTCCGGGAGGAGCTCGCCCGGCTGCGCGACAACCCCGCCGCGGGGACGCGGGAGCTGCGGGCCCACTGCCTGGCCTTCTGCGCGGCCGTGACCAGGCATCACACCGGCGAGGACCGGACGGCCTTTCCGGCTCTGGCCGGGCAGTTCCCCGAGCTGCGGCCGGTGCTGGAGGAGCTCGCCCGCGACCATGAGCAGGTCGCGGCCATCATGCGCGACCTGGGCGACGTGCTGGACCGGCCCGGAGGCGATCCTGAGCGGGTGCGGACCGAGATCGACAGTCTGGCCGCGTTGCTGGAATCCCATTTCGTGTACGAGGAGAAGCGGATCGTCACCGCGCTCAACGCTCTGTCGGCTCCGGGGTGGCGCGCCTCCGTCCCGGCCTTTCTGGAGAAGGAGGACTAGGAGTTTCTTGTCATCCGCCGGCGCTTCGCCCGTGCCGGGGACGGAAAGCCCTGGGGAAAACCCTTGTTTCGCGGGCGGCGTTCAAGTCTGTCGGCCGGGAGGCCGGCAGGCGACGGAACGGCATGTAACAAGAAGGAACGCCATGACGGGTAAACCTTCGAGAGAGGAAGCACATGTCACTCCGAAACGTCCTGGCGGGACTGGCCGTCGCGGCCATGGCACTGGGGGGCGCCGCCGCGCCGGCGGCGGCTGCGGTCACTCAGTCCTTGGACAGCGAAGAATTCGAAGGCCTGGGGATCGCGTCCCACCCGGCACAGGCCATACAGGCGGCCCGCGCCCAGGCTTTCGCCCTGGCCAAGAGCGCGGGATACATCGCATTCCACTGCACTCCCATCGACTCGAGCATCGAGCACCAAGAGTGGGGGCCCTGGACCGCGACGTTCACGATCTCGTGTAGCTGAGGTCCGGCTCGATAAGAATGAGAAACGCCAACGGGTATTGATGATCAGTCGCCGCACAAGACATCAGCACCCTCCCCCGTCGCCCTCGCTCTTGCACACCGCCACGTTCAGGGCCTGCATGGGGCCGCTGCGAGCAGCACACGCCGTCGGGTGTGGAACCGGCCCGATGGAGGAGGACCTTGTTTGTGGGGGTTACAGCCAGCCCATGCGCTGGGCGGTGCGGATGGCCTCCAGGCGGTTCTGGGCGTTGAGCTTGGTCATCGCGCTCGACAGGTAGTTGCGGACCGTGCCCTCCGTCAGGTGCAGCTCCGAGGCGATCCTGGCGATGGGGGCGCCGTCGGCGGCGAGCTGGAGGGCGTCGCGCTCGCGTTCGGTGAGGGGGCTGTCGCCGGCGGCCATGGCGGCGGCGGCGAGCTCGGCGTCCAGGTAGCGGCCGCCCGACTGGACCTTGCGGATCGCCATGGCCAGCTCCTCGGCGGAGGCGTCCTTGCCGAGGAAGCCGCTGACGCCGGCGGCCATCGCGCGGCGCAGGTAGCCAGGGCGGCCGAGGCTGGTCAGGATGACGATCTTGCAGTGGGAGCTGATCTGCTCGGCGGCGCTGAGGCCATCCATGCCGGGCATCTCGATGTCGAGCACGGCCACGTCCGGGCGGTGCTGGAGGACGGCGTCGAGGACCTCGTCGCCCCTGCCGACCTGGGCGACGACCTCGATGCCGTTCTCCAGGTCGAGGAGGGCGGCGATCGCGCCGCGGATGAGGTGCTCGTCGTCGGCCAGCAGCACCCGCGTCGTGGCGCCGCCCCCAGCGGCGGGGACGGGGGTCATGCCGGCACCGCCGCTCGCAGCAGGTACGCGCCCTCAGCCGTGGGAGCGGCCGACAGCGTGCCGCCCGCGGCGCTGACGCGCTGGGACAGGCCGCCGAGCCCGTCCGGCGCGTGGTCGCCCACCGGCCCGTCGACCCCGTCGTTGGTCATCTCCAGCACTCCGTCCTCGATCGTGATCGTGCATCGCCCGGCCTTGCTGTGCTTGAGCACGTTGGTCGCGCCCTCGCGTACCACCGTGGCCAGCAGCGTCCGGGTCTCGGCGGTCAGCGAGCCGGTGTCGGCGCGTACGGTGCAGCGTACGTCCGCCGCCTCCAGCACGGCCCGCACGCTGGCCAGGACCTCGTCCAGGTCCAGGGCCCGGTAGCTCTGCACGGCGGTGCGCACCTCGCGCAGCGCCCGCCGGGCCAGGTCACGCGTCTCGAACATCTGCGCCGAGGCCGCCGCCGGATCCCCGGCCAGCGTGCGCGAGGCGGTCTCCGCCTTGGCCGAGATGTCGGCGAGGTTCTGGCCGAGCAGGTCGTTCAGGTCGCGGGCGAAGCGCAGCCGCTCCTCCGACACCGCCAGCCTGGCCCTGGCCTCCTGGCCCTCGTGGGCGTCCGTGGTGACGCGCCACAGCCACAGGTTCGCCAGGATGCCGCCGGTGATGATGGCGGTGAGCACCGCCTGCATCAGGACGACCGTGAACGAGAACCCGCTGACCAGCGTGACGTACGCGTTGACGACCGCGATCGAGGTGAAGGTCAGCACGTACAGCGTCCGCCTGCGTACGAACGGCGCCAGCATCCCCAGCCACACCGGAACGACCCAGATCAGCGGGAAGACGGACAGGAGCAGCGTGATCACCGTGGCGGCGACCAGGATGCCGGTCGGCCGGGGGCCGCCCCTGATGGCGATCCTGATCGGGCGGGTGGCCAGGACGAGCAGCGCCAGCAGCAGGACGGCCCCGGTCAGGACGACGAGGGCCGGCACGTCGTACGTCTGCCAGCGGACGTACAGGTCGAGGAAGCCGAAGCCGCCGAGGATGTTGGCGCTGTCGGAGGAGTAGGCGATCACCCAGCGGACCTTGTCCAGGCGGGGGCTGC
>NZ_JAHKRL010000424.1 GCF_019396405.1 Nonomuraea rhizosphaerae
GTTGACCTTCATAGGCGTCAGCATATGCTGACAAGCACTCATTTGTCAGCATATGCTGACGGAAATGGCGGCTACAGCCGCTCGGCCAGCCGGACCAGGATCGGCAGCGCGGCCGCCAGCCGCTCCTGTTCCTCCCGCGTCAGCGACTCCACGGCCGCCGCCAGCCGTTCGGTGATCACCTGCTCCCGGCCCACCAGCGCCGCCCTCCCCGCGTCGGTGATGGCGGTGATGACCCGCCGCCCGTCCAGCAGGTCGGGGTCGCGCGACACCAGCTCGCGCCGGTGCAGCCCGCCCAGGACGGTTCCGATGGCCTGGGCGGTCACCTTCTCCAGGTTCGCCAGTTGCGCCGAGGTATGCGGCCCTTCGCGGTCCAGCCGCGACAGCACCGCGAGCTCGGTGAAGGAGATGTCGTCGTCGGAGGCGTTGGTGTACAGCTGGCGGATTCGCCGGGCCAGCCGCCCGACCGCGAGCCGCAGATCTTTCGCGAGCACAAAAGCAAGTCTAGCTTTATCAATCTGGCTTTGGTAATTTCGCCCCACTATGTGCTACGACGACACCGCGAGACCGCCCGTTCACACCGCCCCCGTCACCGGCACGACCTCCGCCGATCTCAGGCTCGACAGCACCGCCGACGGCGCCCCGTTCGCCGCCTACGAGGCCCGCCCCGACGTCGCCAGTGGCGCGGGGGTGGTGATCCTGCCCGATGTCCGCGGGCTGCACGACTTCTACAAGCGGCTGGCCGTACGGCTGGCGGAGCAGGGCCACCCGGCCATCGCGATCGACTACTACGGCAGGACCGCCGAGGACGACCGCAGGGGCGCGGACTTCCCGATCATGGAGCACGTCCCGCGGCTCACCAGGGACCAGATCCAGGGCGACGTCATGGCCGCGGCGCGACGGCTGGACGGGCCGGTGGTGGCGCTCGGGTTCTGCATGGGCGGGCGCAACGCGTTCTTCCTGTCGGCGCCGCGGTTCGGGTTCGCGGGCGTGATCGGCTTCTACGGCGCGCCGGGGATCGCCGGCCCGTACGGCCCGGGGCCGACGCAGCACGCGAACGAGCTGAGCGCGCCCATCCTGGGCCTGTTCGGGGGCGCCGACCACGGCATCACGGGCGAGATGGTGGGCGAGTTCGGCGACGCGCTGACGCGGGCGGGGGTGGCGCACGAGCTGGTCACCTACCCGGGCGCGCCGCACGGCTTCTTCGACGCCGCGTACGAGGAGCACGCCGAAGCCTGCGCGGACGCGTGGAAGCGCGTCCTGGCATTCCTCCCGGACGGCCCAGCCACCTCAACCTGAGTGGCGGCGAGCAGAGCCGCGACGTCACAGCCAAGAACGCCACAGCCAGGGACGTCACCGTGGCGGTTCCGCGACACTCTTGGTCACCTGAAGTAATGTGGTCCTCACTCAAGGTGAACAGGCCGCCCTCCGGGCACCTGTGTCATGAGCATGAGCATGAGGAGGCATCACATGTCTGAGGACACCACGCCGCGGCTGGCCCGCCTGCGCGCCCGTTTCGAGCTCCTGGACGCCAACGGCGACGGCCGCCTGCAGGCCGACGACTTCCGCCTGCTGGTCGACCGGGTGGCCGACGCCCTGACGGTGGACGGCGAAAGCGCCAAGGTCCGCGCCCTCGCCCACGGCTGCCGCGTCTACTGGGACGGGCTGGCCGGCACCGCCGACAGTGACCGCGACAACACGGTCACCTTCGACGAGTACGTGGCGGCCCTCCCCGACGCCGACCACTTCGACTCCTACGGCCGCCCCTACGCCCGCGCCCTGGCCGCGCTGGCCGACCGCGACGACGACGGCTACATCGAGCAGGGCGACTTCCTGGCCACCATGACGGCGATCGGGTTCTCCCGCTCGCGGGCCGTGGAGCTGTTCGCCGCGCTGTCCCGTGACGACCGTGTCGCCACGGCCGTCTGGGAGACGGCGATCAGGGACTACTACGTCAACGCCTCCGCCGACATCCCGGGACAGGTGCTGGCGCCGCAGTCGGCGTGACGCCTGGCCGACCGGCGCGTACCGGCCTCGCCGCCAAAACAGCGCGAGGCCGGTCGAGCCCCGACAAACACCGGTCGCCCCCCGCAGAACCCATCGAGCCCCCACAACGCCGCCCGAGCCCTGACAAGCACCGGCCGACGCTACGGACGCACCGTCGTCCGCATGGTCAGCCCGGCCTCCTCCAGCTCAAGCGCGACCGTCACACCCCCCAGCTCCCCCGTACGCGTCACGTGCGTCCCCCCGCACGGGATCGACGGCTCCCCGTCGGGCAACGAGCAGTGCCACGTACGGCGAGCCGTCAAGCCGGGCCCCGGCACGTCGAGCCGGACCGGCGCGTCGGCCGCCACCCACACCTTGAGCCGGTCGTTGACCTCGGCGGCAATCGTGGCCGGGTCCAGCCCGTCGGCGGAGAAGCCCTTCTTCCGCAGCGACTTGCCCAGCCGGTAGACGTCGACGCTGCCGAAGGGGGAGATCCGCGACGAGGTGATCGCGCTCTGGTCGAAGTCGGGGTTGCCGAGCCCGTCCGGGGTAGCGGCCTTGCGCCAGTGCCCGGCCAGGGCGGCGTTCAGCGCGAGGGCGGCCAGGTGGCAGGCGGTGTGCCCGGCCGACAGGGCGGCCCGGTGGACGGGGTCCACCTGCAGCTCGACCGTGCCGTCAAGCACGGCGCCGGTCACGTGCACGACCAGCCAGGACCATCCGTCGGCGCCGCGCCGCGCCGGGATGTCGGCCCCGAGGAGGATCTCACCGGCCTCCGACCAGGCCCCCGTGACGCAGTCGGTCACCGTGTGCCCGCCGATCGTGCCGCGGTCGGCGGGCTGGTCCGGCCAGGTGTGGTCGAGCGGATGGAACGGCGTCCCGGCGACGACAAGTCCGTGCAGATCCCCTACCGGGACGACCCCGACGATCTCCGAACGCCCGCTGACACTACCGTCGGGAAAGGTGACGACTGTCGACTTCATCCGTACATTCTGGCAGTCCGGCCTCGTCCTCCAGGTACCGTTCCCGCCCGGCGTACAGGCCGGTCAGCAGCTGGGCGACCAGCACCGCGAAGATCAGCGCGTACGGCAGCGCCCACCCGCCGGTCATCTGGTGCAGCACTCCCACCAGCAGCGGCCCGGCCCCGGCGATGAGGTACCCGGCGCTCTGCCCGAAGGCGGACAGCGCGGCGGTCGTCTCCGGCGTACGCGTGCGCAGCGCCAGCATCATCAGCGCCAGCGGGAACGACCCCATGCCCACGGCCACCAGCGTCACCCACACCATGGCCGTCGAGGCGGGCGCCAGCCACAGCCCGAGGAATCCCACGGCGTAGAACACCACCAGCGCCACCACGACGGGCCGCTGGTCGCGGAAGCGCGAGGCGACGACCGGCACCAGGATGGAGACCGGGATGTTCAGGGCGGTGAAGACGCCCAGCACGAGCCCCGCCTGCCCGGTCGTGTAGCCGCTGTCGGTGAGGATGGTGGCCAGCCAGCCGAACATGATGTACGCGATCATGGACTGGGTGCCGAAGTAGATCGCGACCATCCAGGCCAGCTTGCTCCTGGCCAGGCGGCGCAGGCCCGCGTCCCGCCGGCCGGTGTCCCGCTCCGGCTCGGTGCGCAGGAGCGCGAGCCACGGAAGGGCGGCGACGGCGGCCAGCGCCGCCCACACCCCGAGCGCGATGTGCCAGTCGCCTGACGCGCGCTCGATCGGCACGGTGGCCGAGGCGGCGAGCATGGTGCCGACGGCCAGCGCGACGGTGTAGACGGTGGTCATGGTCCCGGTCCTGGCCGGGAAGTGGCGCTTGATCAGCGTCGGGATGAGCACGTTGCCGACGGCGCCGCCGGACAGCGCCACCGCGCTGCTCAGCAGGAACACCGGCGCCGACTCCACCAGCGACCTGACCAGCAGGCCCGCTCCGAGCGCGATGAGCGCCAGCAGCAGCAGGCGGTGCTCGCCGACCCGTCTGGCCAGCGTGGGCGTCACCGCGCCGACGGTGGCGAAGGCCAGCACCGGCAGCGTGGTGAGCAGCCCCGTGCCCACGCTCGACATGCCGAGCGCGGCGGCGAGCTGGTCGAGCAGCGGGCCGACGCTGGTGACGGCGGTGCGCAGGTTGATGGCCGCGAGCACGATCCCCAGCACGAGGAGCCAGGCGAGTGATCCGGTTCTGGTACGGGACTCAGAAGCGAGCACGCTCATGCGGGGTCAGTTCCTCCACTCATCAAGTCATGGGATGAATCACCACCCTAACAGGCCCGAAACGGACATTTATTCCTGGGCACGACAAAGCCCCCGAGGTTCTCGGGGGCTTCACGTCGGCGACACGATGGTGAAACGTTCGCGCGTACGTCAGAGCACAGGGCGCGGCGGCTCACCGCTGCCCGGCGTCTGCGGGTATCCCGGCGCGTCGGACGGCCTGGTCGGAGCCGGCCCGGGAGGCGGCAGCGTCCCCTCGCCGGGGAATTCGCCCGTCCCGCCGATGGTCCCCGGCGGCACGGTGCCGGTGCCGGGGTCGCCGGCCGGGTCGCCGGAGTAGCCGGACCCGCGCTGGTGCGGTCCCGGCACGTCCCCGCGCCACGCGCCGGTCTCGCCGCCGCGCGACTCGATGAACGTCTTGAAGCGCTCCAGGTCGTTCCTGACGCGCAGGCGGACGAGCTGCAGCCAGTCGCCGGCCGTCTCGATGAACCCCTCGGGGTCGTAGTCCATCTGCAGCGTGACGCGGGTGGTTTCACCGTCGATGTGGTGGAACGTCACCACGCCCGCGTGGTGCGGCTTCTCCAGCGAGCGCCAGGCGACGCGCTCGTCGGGGTGCTGCTCGGTGATCTCGGCCTCGAACTCGCGCTTCACTCCCGCGATCTCGGCCACCCACGCCGTACGCGTGTCGCCGATCTGCTTGACGCTCTCGACGCCTTCCATGAACTCAGGGAAGCTCTCGAACTGCGTCCACTGGTTGTATGCCACCCTGACGGGGACTCGGACATCTACAGAGTGCTCGATCGTGCTCATGGCTGGGCCCCTGCCCGAGCCCGAAAAGGGCTAACGTCTTCGCAGCAGCCAATAGAGGCCCACGAACGGGAGCACCAACGGGATGAACAGGTATCCCCTCCCGTACACCGACCACACCGTGGCCTCGGGAAACGCCGCCGGGTCCAGGACGCTCAGCGTGCCGATGATCAGCACCCCGGCCAACTCGATGCCCAGCGAGACCAGGGCGAGCGTGCGGGCGTTGCGCGCCAGCGCGACGGTGAGCAGGATGTAGACCACCGCCGCGAACGCCGACAGCCCGTACGCCAGCGGCGCCTCACCGAAGCGGGTGGCGATCTGCACGCCGGCCCGCGCGCCCGCGGCCAGCGCGAACAGGCCGTAGACGGCGACGAGCACCCGGCCGGGCCCTTCGTTGACGGCGCTCACAGGGGCTGTCCCGCGCTCATGCCACGCCCTGCCAGATCTGCAGCAGCCTGGCGTTCATCACGGCGATCGCGAACCCGGCCACGACCAGGATCGCCGGCCCCCACCTGCTCCGCTCGGCCAGCCCGAGGAAGACCCCGGCGGGCGGGATGAGCGCCTCGCCGCCCAGGTAGCCGTACAGCACGGCCGGTGAGTGCGGCCCCTCGCCGCCCGCGACCGCCGCGATCACGATGCCCGCCTGGACCAGCACGGCCACCTCCAGCGCGGCGAACCCGATCAGCAGGACCATGCCCATGGACCGGTTACGGATCGCGGTGACCAGGCTCGCCGCGGCGAGCACCAGCGACCAGACGATCACGATCGTGGAGACGGTGGTGTTCATCGAGGAAAAGGCTATCGCCCGGGGACGTCGCCCTCGTGACCCGACCGCAGGTCGGCCTCGATCCCGTCCAGCAGCCAGTTGAGCCCTCGCTCGTAGGTGTCGCCGGCGCCCTGGACCCCGCGCTCGATCCACGGCCCGATCCGCGGGAACTCGCCGTTCGCGACCAGCTCCCGCATGTACGGCTCCGCCATGGCCGAGCGCTCGGCGTCGCTGACGCCCTCCCGGCGGGGCGCGTCCCGCTCGAAGCTCTCGCGGATGATGAACCCCAGCGAGTAGTCGTCGAGCGCCGCCAGGATCCGCCACTTGACCAGCGGCTCCACGTCGAGCCCGTCGAGCGCGGCCAGCGACTGCTCGACGTGGCGCAGCCCGTTGGGCCCGACGGAGACGCGCTGGGAGACCAGGTCGACGCGCCATGGGTGCCGTCGCACCGTCTCGCGCTCGCGCCTGGCGATGGTGAGGAGCGCCTCGCGCCAGTCGTCCGGCAGCGGCTCCTCGACCAGCACCTCGGCGGCGATCTCGTCGGCCATCAGGTCGAGCAGATCCTCCTTGCGGTCGATGTAGGAGTACAGGGTCATCGCGCGGGCGCCCAGCTCGGTGGCCACGCGCCGGATGGAGACCGCGCCCAGCCCTTCGGCGTCGGCGATCGCGATGGCGGCGGCGACGATCGCCTCCCGGGTCAGCGCGGGACGTCGCTGCGGCGCGGGCCGCGACCAGACGGAGCTCACGGGCCTCAGTCTAAGCCAACCGCTACAGTGTACGAAGAGTGTTACGCTGTACGGCATGCGATACGGCGTACGCCATCCCCTCCTGGTCACCGGCACGGTCGTCCTGCTCGGCGTGATCATGACCATCCTCGACTCGACGATCATGAACGTGGCGGTCGGCCCGCTGGCCCGCGAGTTCGGCACCACCGTCGCCACCATGCAGTGGGTGATCACCGGTTACCTGCTGGCCCTGTCGGTGTCGATCCCGATGACCGGCTGGGCCGTCGGCAGGTTCGGCGCGAAGCCGGTGTGGGTGGCGTCGCTGCTGCTGTTCGGCGCCGGTTCCGCGCTGTGCGCCGTCTCCTGGTCGGTGGGCTCGCTGATCGCCTTCCGGGCGGTCCAGGGGCTGGGCGGCGGCCTGCTCATGCCGGTGGGCCAGGCGATGATCGCCCAGGCGGCGGGGCAGGAGCGGATGGGCCGGGCCATGGCGGCGATCTCGGTGCCCGCGATGCTCGGCCCGGTGCTCGGGCCCGTGCTCGGCGGCCTGATCATCCGTCAGCTCGACTGGCACTGGCTGTTCCTGGTGAACCTGCCCGTCTGCGTCGTCGCCCTCGTCGCCGCCGTCCTGCTGCTGCCCGGCGGCGAGCCCCGCAAGGCGGGCCGTCTCGACGTGCTCGGCCTGGCCCTGCTCTCGCCCGGCCTGGCCGCGCTGGTCTTCGGCCTGTCGGAGGTCGGCAACGGCGCCTCGCTCGCCCACCCCGCGCCGTGGATCGGGCTGGCGCTGGTGGCGGCGTTCGCCGTGCGCGCGGTCAGGAAGCCGGACGGGCTGCTGGACCTGCGGCTGTTCCGCGACCGGACGTTCTCCTCCGCGGTGGTCGCGCTGGTCTGCTACTCGGCCGCGCTGTTCGGCGTGACCGTGCTCGTCCCCCTCTACAGCCAGCTCGCCCAGGGCGGGGACGCGCTCGACGCGGGGCTGCTGCTGGCGCCGATGGGCCTCGGCGCGGCGCTGACCATGCCCGTCGCGGGCAGGCTCACCGACAAGGGCGGGCCGCGCGGCGTGGCGATGGCGGGCGTGGCGCTGGCGACGCTGGGCATGCTGGGATTCGCGCTGTTCGGGGGGCCGGCGCCGATGTTCGTGGTGGGGCTCGGGCACGGGCTGGTCGCGCCGTCGGTGATGGCCGCCGCGTTCAGGACGCTCGGCCGCGCCGCCATCCCGGCCGCCTCGACGCTGAGCAACATCTCGATCCGGGTGGCGTCGTCGTTCGGCGTGGCGCTGCTGGCCGTGCTGCTGCAGGTGTTCACCAGGGCGGACGTCGGCCGGCCGTTCACGTACGCGTTCGGCTGCGCGATCGCGCTGACGGCGCTCTCCCTGGTCCCGATCGCGCTCATAGGATCGGCGGCATGGAGAGAATCCTCGTCAGCGCGTGCCTGATGGGCCGCCGGGTGCGTTATGACGGCGGGGCCAAGGCCAGCGCGGACGCGCAGCTGGCAGCCTGGCGGGCGGAGGGGCGGCTGGTGCCGTTCTGTCCCGAGGTGGAGGGCGGGCTGCCGATCCCCCGCCCGGCCGCCGAGATCGAGCGCGGGGCCGGCGGCGCGGCCGTGGTGTCGGGGGGGGCCCGCGTGCTG
>NZ_JAHKRL010000425.1 GCF_019396405.1 Nonomuraea rhizosphaerae
CTCCGTCGCGGAGGTGGGCGAGGCTCGGGGGTCCGGGGGCCGGGAGGCCCCCGGCGAGGGGGTTCGGGGGAGCTGGGCTCCCCCGTGAGGGGAGTCCGGAGCCCGTCAGCGCGTGAGCGCCCCTTGTGAAGGCCCATGCAGTTGAGAAAGGCGCAACCTGTGTTGGCGCGGGCGGTGTGGGCGTAGGTTACGGAGCGTGGATCTGGACTTCGTGTGCACGCATGCGGGCCGTCCCGCCGCCGCCCTCACCCGGAGGGACGTGGCGCGGGCGTTGCTCGCCGTGCCCTCCGGGGTTGCGCTGGTGGCGCTGCCCGACCTGCGGCGTGCGTTGATGGCCGTGGGCAACCCGCTTTCGCTGGCCTTCTGGGAGTCGGCCAGGTCGACGCTCGGCTCGATCGAGTCGGGTGTCGCCACGGTCGGCGATGTGCAGCGCTGGGTCGAGTCGACCGGGACCGAGCCGATGCTGATGACGCCGGGCTACTTCGTGTGGCCGGAGGAGGACGAGCGCGGGCCGGTGGCCGAGGAGATGTTCTCGCTGCTCGTGGCGTACCTGGAGCAACGGGTCGAGGAGGGGGAGGTCGATCCCGACGCGCTGGCGACGGGGGATCAGGCGGCCCGCAGGACGTACGAGGAGCTGCAGGAGCGGTGGCTGAGCGCGCCGCTGCCGGACGGGCGGGTGCCCGGGTTCGCGGTGAGCGACGAGCAGGACGAGGAGCTGTTCGCGGCGTGGGACGAGGAGGAGGCGTTCGCGCTGTCGGAGCTGCGGCGGATCATCGGCGAGCTGCCCAAGCCGCCCCAGCTTCCCGTGGACGAGCTGCGCCGGGCCGGTACGCGCCTGCGCGAGCTGCTGGGCCTGCCCGGTTATCCGGCGAACGTGCTGCGGGCCTGCGCCGGGTTCGACGACCGGGAGATGCCCGGGGACGACATGGACCTGTGGCTGGCGGTCGCGGCGGGGATCGCCGGGCCGATCTCGGACCTGTCGGAGGTGGAGGACACGCCGGAGGCGTTCACGGACCTCGACGGTGATCTGAGCCACGAGGACACGGTGCTGGCCAACCTCTGCGCCATCCAGCACGCCGACTGGCTGGCCGCGGTGGCGGCGCTGACCCGGCTGGGGCCCGGCGTGCTGGCCTCGCCGGAACGGCTGGCCCGGCTCATCGCAGAGTCGGAGGACATCGACATCGACGACCAGGACGCCGACGATCTGTCGGCGACGGAGAGCCTGTTCGTGCCGGTGGTCGGCCTCTGGGGGTATCTGGGCATCGTCAGCACCGAGGAGGTGCTCACGCCGCTGGGCTGGTGGGGGCTGCCCAAGGCGCTCGAACGCGCCTGGTCACCCGCCGACTGAGCCCCACCGGCCCGACCACGCCCGACCACGCCCGATCGCGCACGACATGCCCGACCGCGCACGGTCACTTGCCGGCTGACTCGTCGACCAGGTCCTTGTACTGGGGGTGGCGCTCGATGTACTCGGCCACGTACGGGCACAGCGGCACCACCCGCAGCCCGGTGTCGCGGCTCATGTCGAGCGCGTAACTGACGATCTTGCCCGCCAGGCCCTGCCCCTCGTACGCGTCCAGCACCTCGGTGTGGGTGAAGACGATCTTGGTGGGCAGCAGCCGGTAGTCGGCGAACCCGGCGACCTTGCCGTCGAGGAGGAGCTCGAAGCGGCTCTCCGCCGTGTTGTCGACGATCTCGACCGCCATCTACTCGGCCTTCTCTTCGACTTTTCCGGCGGGGACGTCCTCGGCGGCCTCGGCCTTGCGGGCCTCGGCCTCCGAAGGCACCTCGATCTTCGAGATCTGTTTGTTCATCGACTTGATCAGCAGGTACAGGGCGACGCCGATGAGGGCGACGACGATGAAGCCGAGCACCCCCGGACTGACGTCGCCTGCAGCGAGTACGTTCACCCTCTCAGTCTGCCACCGAGGGGCGATGGTCCGGTCAGTGGCAGGCGGGTGAGACCTCGTCGGCGTGGATCCCGGCGAACAGGTCGTCCTCCGGCAGGTCGGTGTCCACCAGCGAGCGGGCCAGGTGGTAGTCCTCGGTCGGCCAGATCTCGCGCTGGAGGTCGCGCGGGCAGACGAACCAGAAGCCGTCCGGGTCCACCTGGGTGGCGTGCGCGAGCAGCGCCTCGTCGCGCAGCTCGAAGTAGTCGCCGCAGGGCACCCGGGTCGTCACCGGCCACTTGGCGGGCCGGTCCTCCCAGCGGGAGATCCAGTCGGAGTAGGGGGAGCCCATGCCGCGCGTGGTCATCGCCTCGTGCAGCGCCTCGAAGCGCTCCTTGGTGAAGCCCATCTGGTAGTAGAGCTTCAACGGCTGCCACGGGTCGCCGGTGCCCGGGTAGCGGTCGGGGTCGCCGGCCGCCTCGAACGCTTCCACCGACACCTTGTTCGTCATGATGTGGTCGGGGTGCGGGTAGCCGCCGTCGTCGTCGTACGTCACGATCACGTGGGGCCTGAACGCGCGGACGGCGGCGACAAGGGGAGCGGAGGCGTCCTCCAGCTTCTGCAGCGCGAAGCAGCCCTCGGGCAGCTGCTCCTCCTCGCTCTCCGGCAGGCCGGAGTCGACAAATCCCATGAACTCCTGCCGCACGCCGAGGATCTCGCGCGCCCTGGCCATCTCGGCCCTGCGGACCTCGCCGATGTTGGCCACGATCTCAGGCCGGTCCATCTTGGGGTTGAGCACTGAGCCCCGCTCACCTCCGGTGAGGGTACACACCAGCACTTCAGCACCTTCACGCACATAACGCGCCATCGTGGCGGCGCCCTTGCTCGACTCGTCATCGGGATGGGCGTGGACGGCCATCAACCTCAGCGGTGCATTCACGGCTCGGGTCTCCTCAGGTGGACCGATCAGTAGCCCAGAGAGGTTAGTTTCTGCTGGGCGGGTCGCGAGGGCGTGCCCCCCGCGGGCGACAATTGTCTCGGATAACGCTGAGGGAGTGCAGGGAGATTCCGCCATGGCCACCGAAGATGTCGAGAACCGTCCCGTTCTCGGCACACCCGACGACTTTCCGGACCGTCCACAGCGGGGCGGCCGATTGGTCGTGCACGTGGTCATCGGCGTGCTGGTCGCCATCATCGCCGGCGGCTGGGGGTACGTGATGTGGTCGATGACCGGCGCGAACACGGGCGCCACCGCGCAAGTGGTGTCGTTCGCGGCCGATCGCCCCGACGAGGCCCAGATCACCTTCACGGTGAGCAAGCCGGACGACCAGGCGGCGGTGTGCCGAATCAGGGCCACCGACGTCAACCACACGGAAGTCGGCACCAGGGAAGTAAGAATTCCGGCTGGTGGGGGTAGTAAGCAGTTCAAGGAGCGCCTGGACACCAGTGCCCGGGCGACGTCCGTCCACATCCAGTACTGCAATCTCGTATAATGAGACGTTTGGGGAAGCGTACGCGCCGTTGACTTGTTAGCCTTTCGCAATTCAACCGCACGCAACCTCTAGTGATCTCAGGGCCCCCTAGGCAAGCAAGGAGAACCCGTGGCCGACTCTCGCGATGAGAACGTCACATGGCTGACGCAGGAGGCGTACGACCGTCTCAAGGCGGAGTACGAATACCTCTCGGGCCCAGGGCGCGTCGACATCGCCAAGAAGATCGAGGCCGCCCGCGAGGAAGGTGACCTGAAGGAGAACGGCGGCTACCACGCCGCCAAGGACGAGCAGGGCAAGATGGAGGCCCGCATCTTCCACCTTCGGCAGATCCTCGACAACGCCCAGGTGGGAGAGGCTCCCAAGACCGAAGGAGTCGTCGGCCCCGGCATGACCGTGACGATCCGGTTCACCGGCGACGACGACGAGGTGACCTTCCTGCTCGCCTCCCGTGAGGAGAGCGGAGCCCCGATCGACGTATACTCGCCCAAGTCGCCTCTCGGGGCGGCGATCAATGGGAAGAAGATCGGCGAGAAGGCTACCTACTCGATGCCAAACGGCCGTCAGAACACCGTCGAGATCCTCGAGGCTGTGCCGTACATCGGCAACTGACACCCGAAGACACGAACCGCCGGGCCCACGCTGGCCCGGC
>NZ_JAHKRL010000426.1 GCF_019396405.1 Nonomuraea rhizosphaerae
CATCCCCCAGGGGGGGCTGGTGGGCTGCGACGCCGGGGCGGCGCGGGCGGTGGACGGCCTGCTCGACGTGATCACCCCCGCCGACGCGGCCGGCGTGCGGCTGCCGTGCGTCACGATCGGCGCCGGCCAGCCCGTCACCTCCTACCCGGCGCTCGACGAGGCGATCCGCTACGTGGGCCAGCCGCTGGTCATGGTGGTCGCGCGCACGCCGGAGGCCGCGGCCGACGCGGCGGACCTGGTCGACCTCGACTACGAGCCGCTACCGCCGGTGATCGGGGTGGAGCGGGCGCTGGCGCGCGACGCCCCGCTGCTGTACCCGGAGTGGGGCGGCAACGTGATGGCGGACTTCCCGATGGGCGACCGGGACTGCGAGGAGGCCATCGCCGGGGCGGCGCACGTGGTCGACATGACGTTCACGTTCGGCAGGGCGACGCCGCACCCCATGGAGCCGCGCGGTGTGGTCGCGAGCTTCGCCGACGGCGAGCTGACCGTGCACACCTCCACGCAGTGCCCCCACCTGGTACGCGACCACGCCGCGGAGGCGCTCGGCCTGACCCACGACCGCGTACGCGTGGTGAACGGCGACACGGGCGGCGGCTTCGGCGGCAAGGAGCACCTGTACCCGGACGAGGTCCTCGTCTGCCTGGCCGCCATGCGCCTGGGCGTCCCGGTGAGCTGGACGGAGTCGCCCGGCGACCGCCTGGTCACGACGTTGCCGGCGCGGGCCGCCACGCACCGGGCCCGGCTGGCGCTCGACGCGGACGGCCGGTTCGTGGCGTTGCACGCCGACATCGTGGGCGACGTCGGCGGCCATCCGTCGAACTGCGGCATGTCGCCGATCATCGTGACCGGCTGCTCGTTGCCGGGTCCGTACCGGTTCGACCGGGTCGGCGTCCGGCTGCGCGCCGTCGTGACGACGACCACGCCGACCGGCTCCTACCGGGGGTTCGGCGTGCCCGAGGCCGCCTGCACGAGGGAACGGCTGGTCGAGGAGGCCGCGAGACGGCTCGGCGCCGACCCGGTGGAGCTGCGGCTGCGCAACATGCTGGGGCCGGAGGAGCTGCCGTACACCTCCCGGCTCGGGCTGGAGTACGACTCGGGTGACTACCCGCTGGCCCTGCGCACGCTGCGCGAGATGGTCGTCCCACCGGCGCGCGACGACGGGCGCAGGCGCGGGGTGGGGTTCTCCTGCCATGTGGAGGGCACCGGCCTCGGGTCCTCGATGGACCTGAAGGCGGCGGGGATCAGGTCCGGCGGCTACGAGACCGCGGTCGTGCGCATGGAGCAGGACGCCTCGGTCGTGGTCTGGTCCGGAGTCGTGGGCATCGGGCAGGGCATCGAGACCACGCTGTCCCAGATCGCCGCGGACCGGCTGCGCGTGCCCATCGACCGGGTGCGCGTGGTGCTGGGCGACACCTCGGCCACGCCGTACTCCTCGGTCGGGTCGATCGCCAGCCGCTCGCTCGCGGTGGGCGGCGGCGCGCTGTCGCTGGCCGCCGACCGGCTCAGGGAGAAGATCGTGACCCTCGCGGCGCACCGGATGGAGGTCTCGCCGGACGATCTGGAGATCGCGGGCCAGGTCGTACAGGTGAAGGGGGATCCGCGGGCGTCGCTGACGCTGCGCGAGATCGCCACCTCGGCGTGGCGCGGCTGGGACCTGCCCGCGGGCGCCGATCCTGGGCTGGAGGAGCGGGTCTCGTACGACCCGGCCCACGAGACGTTCGCGTACGGCGCGCACGCGGCGGCGGTGGCGGTCGATCCCGAGACCGGCGCGGTCGAGCTGGAGGGCTACTGGGCGGTCAACGACTCGGGGGTGCTGGTCAACCCGGCGATCGTGGAAGGGCAGCTCCGTGGCGGGATCGTGCAGAGCATCGGCATGGCGCTGACCGAGGAGATCGTCTACACCGAGGACGGTCAGCCGATGGCCGAGTACCTGATGCCGACCGCACGCGAGGTCCCCGACATCCAGGTGCGGACGATGCAGGTGCCCTCGCCGCTCACGCCCGGCGGCATGAAGGGCGCGGGGGAGTCGGGAACGGTCGGCCCCGCGGCGGCCATCGGCAACGCGGTCGCCGCCGCGATGCCGGAGATCGCCGCGCGGGTGACCAGTACGCCGTTGACCCCGCAGGTTGTGTGGGCTCTAATCTCTGAGTGACTTACGCCCGATATGTCGCGCTTGGCGACAGTCAGACGGAGGGCCTCGGCGACGGCGACGACATCCGCGGCCATCGCGGCTGGGCCGACCGGCTCGCCGAGCTGCTCGCCGTCGCGAACCCCGCCGTCCAGTACGCCAACCTCGGCGTACGCGGACGGCTGGCCGGGCAGATCCGCGACCAGCAGCTCGCCCCGGCGCTGGCGCTGCGGCCCGACCTGGCCACGGTGATGGCCGGGATGAACGACCTGATCAGGCCGAGCTTCGAGGCCGGCCCGGTGATCTCGGCGCTGGAGGAGATGTTCGAGGCGCTGACCGGGGCCGGGGCGCGGGTGGTGACGGTGACGTTCCCGGACATCGGGAAGATCGCTCCGGTGGCCCGGCGGCTCGTCCCCCGGGTGGTCGACCTCAACGCCCGCATCCGGGAGGCCGCCGCCCGGCACGGGGTGACCGTGGTGGACACCTTCCCGCACGCGTTCGCCACGGACGCCAGGATGTGGAGCCCGGACCGGCTGCACGCCAGCCCGCTGGGCCACGCCCGGATCGCGGCGGCCATCGCGCACGCGATCGAGCTGCCGGGCAGCGACAACACCTGGTCGGCCCCGCTCACCGCGCTGCCCCGGCGGGCCGCCTGGCGGACGGCCGGGGCGGGGGTGCGGTGGATC
>NZ_JAHKRL010000047.1 GCF_019396405.1 Nonomuraea rhizosphaerae
CCGCCCAACGCCGCGAACGCGCCCGCGTCCGCAGCGAGAAGGGCATCCGCTGGGGCGCCCGCCCCCTGGCTCCCGCAGCCTGAAACCCGACCCAACCCCGGCGATCGTTTCCGGTCACAGCACTAGCAACAGCGTTCGCGGGTCAGTTCGGACAGCGCTGAGGGCCGATGCTGTCGAGAAATGTCGGTGAGAAGTAGCAGCGCTGAGGGCCAGGTCTGCCTGTGTCGGCTCCGTGACGGGGCTCGGTGCCGGGTGCAGAAGTCCAGCCACTGATGTCGACCCGTCGGCGTGGATCGCATGGTCACCGCTGCCTACGCAGGCGCGCCCGTGTTGACACCCTGATCCACCGACTTCGCGGTAGCGCGGAAAGAGTTGTGCGTCTTGCCGTACACAGCACGTATTCGAGGAAGTACGTCGACACGTGCCTCACAACGAGCTCGCTGACGCCTGTGGTTCAGCCCGGTCCGCCGGCTGCGGGACCTGGCCGGGTAACCTGTGCCGCCAGCTTCTTCGGCGCCCGCAGGCAGTAGCTCTCGATGAGCAGCTCGGCGATCTCGTCCCAGTCCGCGTCCGGTTCGATCACCATGCCCACGACCTGCGGGTGCCACCTCGGTTTGTAGAACGGGTGGCCGGTGCCGACGAGCGCGGCGAGCTCGGCACCGGCGGAGCGG
>NZ_JAHKRL010000427.1 GCF_019396405.1 Nonomuraea rhizosphaerae
GGAGCCGCCAGCGTGGCGGCGGCGCTGCGGCTGCCGGGCAGCGCCGTCGCGGAGCTGACGCCGCCACCCGCCGGGGACCGGGTCCGGGTGGAGCATCCGACGGGGTTCCTGGACGTCGAGGTCGAGCTGGACGGGCTCACGGTGAAGCGGACCGGGGTGGTGCGGACGGCACGCAAGCTGATCGACGGCATCGCGTTCCCACGATGACGGGCGGCGACGGCTGGGGCTCGGGGGCGGTGAACGGCGGCCGGGGCTCGGGGGCGGTGAACGGCGGCCGGGGCTCGGGGGCGGTGAACGGCGGCCGGGGCTCGGGGGCGGTGAACGGCGGCCGGGGTTTTACGGCGATGACGGGCGGCGACGGCCGAGGCGCTGGGGTGATGGACGGCGAGGCTGAGGGATGAGCGGCGGGCCTGACGGACAGGGGTCCGGGGCTCCTTCTCCCCGCTCCTGGTCCCGGCGGCTCTTCTGGCCGCTGCTCGCCATCCACGCCATCCTGGTCCAGGTCATCAGCTACGGGATGCGGCCGTCGCTGTCGTACGCGGTGCTCGAACTGGGGTACGGGTCGGCGTGGGTGGCCGTGGTGGCGGCGATGTTCGCGATCCCGCCGCTGGTCCTGGCCGTGGCGACGGGCCGCCTGGTCGACCGCTTCGGCGAGCGGCCGAGCATGGTGATCGGCGGCGTCGCGCTGACGGCGGCGGCCGTGGTCGCCTACCTGGGCTCGGCCCACCTGGCGCTGCTGGTCACCGCCACCGCCCTGCTCGGCCTCGGCATCGTCTTCTCGATGGTCGCCGAACAGTCGGCCGTCGCGGGCCAGGCACGCAACCGCGGCATGGACTCCGCCTTCGGCGTGTACACGTTCATCACGTCCCTCGGGCAGGGCGTCGGCCCGCTGCTCCTGCTGATGCCACCGGCGCCCGGCAGCCAGTCGCCGCCCCTGGAGCCGATCGCCGCCGCCTGCGGGCTGGCGAGCCTGGTGACCCTGGCGGTCTCCTTCGGCTTCGGCACCCACCACCGCACCGCCCCGTCACCGGCCCGCCGATGGCCGGCGCGTCAACTGCTCGCCATCCCGGGAATGTACCGGGCATTGCTGGTCGGCGGGCTGATCCTGGCCTCGATCGACGTGACGCTGGCGTACCTGCCGGCCCTCGCCCACGCCCGCGGCATCGCCCCCGCCTGGGTGACCGCGATGCTCGGCGCCCGTTCCGTGGCGCAGATGGTGTCCCGCATCAACCTGGCCTTCTTCGTACGGGTGCTCGGCCGCCGACGCCTCACCGTGGCGGCCTGCGCGGTGTCGGCGCTCGCCCTCTGCGGCCTGACGCTGCCCGTCACCGTCTGGGTCCTCATCGCCCTCACGGCGCTGTACGGCTTCGCCGCCGGCGTCTGCCAGCCGATCACGATGGGCTGGGTCACCCAGCTGGCGCCCTCCGGCACCCGCGGGACGGTGCTGTCGCTCCGCATCGCGGGCAACCGGCTCGCCCAGAGCGTGATCCCCGCCATGTCGGGGGCCGCGGCCGTGGTGGGCGGGGTGTCGGGGGTGCTGGCGGTGACCGGCGCCACGCTGGGCGTCGCCGCCTGGTCAGCCTCCGCCATCCCTGATCGGGACCCCTGACCCCATCACCCGGGCTGGGTAGGGCAGTCACCCCCCAGGCTCTGCCACCGCGAGCCGAATCGACAGCCCCAGAAATCGGGCCAGCCGACTGACCTGCCGAGCCGGCTTACCGGACCAGCTCGTTCAACGTGCTGGACCGACCTACCGGACCGACCCACCGGCTTACCCGCAACCGGCCCTCCGAGCTACCGGACCGGCTTACCGGACCAGCCTGTCCGACCTACCGGACCGACCTACCAGCCCGGCCGACCGACCTTCCGGACCACCCAACCGGCTTACCCGAACCGGCCCCCCGAGCTACCGGACCAGCCCCTCCAAACCTGAGCCAGCCGCTCCCAAACTGAGGCGACCTCACTCCGAGCCGAGGCGACCTCACCGAGGAACAGTCCCACGAGCCGAGGCGGCCGCCCGCAGAGGGACAGCCGCTCGGGCTGAGACGCCCGAACCCCGCTCAAGCAGACCCGGCTCAACCGAACCCCGCTAAATCGAAGGCCGGAAACGAACCCCAGAGTCTGGGCCTGAGATCCGCCGGCTAGTCGCGGTGGAGCTTGCGGTAGGTGACCCGGTGCGGACGAGCCGCGTCAGCCCCCAGCCGCTCGATCTTGTTCTTCTCATAGTCGGCGAAGTTGCCCTCGAACCAGAACCAGTTCGAGCCCTCTTCCCACGCCAGGATGTGCGTGGCGATGCGGTCGAGGAACCACCGGTCGTGGGAGGTGATGACCGCGCACCCAGGGAAGTCGAGCAGCGCGTTCTCCAGCGAGGACAGCGTCTCGGTGTCGAGGTCGTTGGTGGGCTCGTCGAGCAGCAGGACGTTGCCGCCCTGCTTGAGGGTGAGCGCCAGGTTGAGCCGGTTGCGCTCGCCGCCCGACAGGACGCCCGCCTTCTTCTGCTGGTCGGGCCCCCTGAAGCCGAACGCCGCGATGTAGGCGCGGGACGGCATCTCGACGTTGCCGACCTTGATGTGGTCGAGGCCGTCGGAGACGACCTCCCAGACGTTCTTGTTCGGGTCGAGGCCGCCGCGGCTCTGGTCGGCGTAGGAGATCTTGACGGTGTCGCCGACGGTGACCGAGCCCTCGTCCGGCGTCTCGCCCCCGGTGATCATGCGGAACAGTGTGGTCTTGCCGACGCCGTTGGGCCCGATGATGCCGACGATGCCGTTACGCGGCAGGTCGAACGTCAGGTCCTCCATCAGCAGCCGGTCGTCGAAGCCCTTGGTGAGTTTGTCCGTCTTGATCACCGTGGTGCCCAGGCGCGGGCCCGGCGGGATCTGGATCTCGTCGAAGTCGAGCTTGCGGTGCTTGTCGGCCTCGGCCGCCATCTCCTCGTACCGCTGCAGACGGGCCTTGCTCTTGGTCTGGCGGGCCTTCGGGTTGGAGCGGACCCACTCCAGCTCGTCCTCCAGGCGCTTCTTGCGCTTGACGTCCTTCTGGCCCTCCACCTTGAGGCGTTGCGCCTTGGCCTCCAGGTAGGTGGAGTAGTTGCCCTCGTACGCGTACGCGCGGCCGCGGTCGAGCTCCAGGATCCAGCCGGCGACGTTGTCGAGGAAGTAGCGGTCGTGGGTGACGGCCAGGACGGTGCCCGCGTACTTCTCCAGGTGCTGCTCCAGCCACTGCACGCTCTCGGCGTCGAGGTGGTTGGTGGGCTCGTCGAGCAGCAGCAGGTCGGGGGCCTCCAGCAGCAGCTTGCACAGGGCGACGCGGCGGCGCTCACCACCGGACAGCTTGGTCACGTCGGCGTCGGGCGGCGGGCAGCGCAGCGCGTCCATCGCCTGCTCCAGCTGGCTGTCAACCTCCCACGCGTTGCGATGCTCAAGCTGCTCCTGCAGCTTGCCCATCTCCTCCAGCAGCTCGTCGCTGTAGTCGGTGGCCATCTGCTCAGCGATCGCGTTGTAGCGGTCGAGCATCGCCAGCGTCTCGGCCACGCCCTCCTGGACGTTGCCGAGGACGGTCTTCTCCTCGTTGAGCGGCGGCTCCTGCTGGAGCATGCCGACGGTGAAGCCCGGCATGAGCTGGGCGTCGCCGTTGGAGGGCTGCTCAAGACCGGCCATCATCCGGAGCAGCGTCGACTTTCCGGTGCCGTTCGGGCCGAGGACGCCGATCTTGGCCCCAGGCAGGAACGACAGGGTGACGTTATCGAGGACGACCTTGTCACCGTGCGCCTTACGCACGCGCTGCAACGTGTAGATGTACTCCGGCATGACATCTAGCTTAGGGGCTCTCGACCCGGGCTTCCGCCGCCTGCCCGCCCGGCTTCACCACTTGCGAGCCCATCTGCCCCCAAGGCCCCGTAACATCCCGGGCGGTCGAGCATCAGCACACCCGGACTTCGGCGCGCTCTCCCGCCTTCGACATCGCGCGCTCCCGCGCATATGCCAGAACGATTTCGTTCGTACGCGCCGGACTTCCTACGTACGCGCCATAACGGTCATGTGGAGCCGATCCGGCCGCGGATGCGACGCGTTGACCTCCCGGACGTCGTCGGCGCCGAGCCCCGGCCCATGGCGGAACCTCCACCGAGGCAACAACACCGCGACGGCGACCAGCAGCTCAGCCATGGCGAAATGCTCCCCGATGCAGCGATGCCGCCCGTCCCCGAACGCCGCGTACGCCCCGGTCGGCAGCCCCCCTGGCCTTCTCCCCCCAGCCACCGATCAGGATCCAGGCGGTGCGGCTCGGGGTAGACGTGCGGGTCGCGGTGGATGGCGGTGGGACTGTAGCCGACCTCGGTCCCGGGCGGGATCCGTACCCCGGCCAAGGTGAGCGGCGCGGTGGTGTGACGCAGCACCATCAGCACCGGGTGCAGTCGCAGGACCTCCTGCACCGCACGCCGCGTGTAGTCGAGCTTCTTGAACGCCTCCGCCAACGTCATCCCGCCCAGGCGTGACGCACCACCACGAACCGCCCCTCCCACCGCCCACAGGCCGCCACCCCGAACGATCCGCCCCTCCGGAGGAACCGGCCCCCGCCCTTCCCAGAGGACCGCACCCCGCCCCTCCGAGGCGACGACATCCCAGCCGTCCGAGAGGACCGCATTCTTCCCCTCCAGGAGGACAGCGTCCCCGAACACGGAACGCACCTCGGCCAGAATGCGCTCCTCGACGTCCGGATGCCGGGCGAACTCGTGCAGCGTCCAGGCCAGCGCGTTCGCGGTCGTGACGATCCCAGCCAGGAAGATGCCCATGGCCTCGTCGTGAATCTGCCGGTCACTCATCCCAGCCTCACCACACCGCCCTTGAGAGGACGTCTCCCCTGCAACCGACGCCTCCCCTCGGACCGACGCCTCTCCTCCGGCTGACGCCTCACGGAGCGACGCCTCCCGGGACGACAGCAGCATGCCGATCAGATCCTCCCGCTCGGACGGATTACCCCTCTTGTGTGAGATGACCTGATCCACCACCTGGTGAATCTGCCGCGTGGCCGCGCGGAACCGGCGATTGCTCGGCAGCGGCAGACGCCGCAGGAACTCGGGCATCTGCGCCTGCACCATCAGATTGTCGATGAACGTCGGCATGGCCGCATGGATCGCTCGCGCGGCCGCAGGCTCGATGCTCATCCCGAACATGGCCTCGGTGGTGTTCGCGATGATCAGATCGTTGGCCACCGGCAGACGTCCACGACCTGACCGTCCTCCCAAGAGGCGGCCACGGCCTGGGTGTTACGCCGCATCACCTCGAAGTAGCCGCCGATGCCGCTCTGGCTGAGCGCCGGCTGCAGGATCCGCCGCCGGCGCAGATGCGCCTCCCCGTCGGCGACGATGAGCCCCTCGCCGAACAGCGGCCGGGCCCGCTCGAACACCAGGCCGCGCCGTACGCTCCGAGCCTGCGTCACCAGGACCTGCCGCACCAGCTCCGGCCGGGTGAGCATGTACACCGGCAGCGTGCCGATGTCGATGCGGACGATGTCGCCGAGACCGTTCAGCCCTTGCAGGAAGTCGAACGGACGGCGCAGCAGCGAGACCGAATGCCCCAGCAGCGGAACCCTGCCGGGCGCTGTCGGGAGGCTCGGCAACGACCTGGGGGCAGCCGTCACGTCTCCGGCTTCGACCATGGGGTTCCTCCACATGACGTACTCGAGGTTGAGGGGTCGCACCTGTCACACGCGGCGCCCGTCCACGAACGACATACGGAACGCGAGCCCACCACCGTCGATGCGGATGAGGCCGGAACGGTGTCGTCGCTTCACGTGCCGGCGCCCCATCCACCGCCGACGAGACCTCGGCGTCGCAGCGCCGATGCCTTGTCACCTGGCAGATGTGTGGTGTCCGGAAAAGTGGCGGCGAGGACATGCGAACGCGGCACCTGCGCGATCACGCTCTCCTCGCCCGGCGTGCCGACGCACACTGTCCCCGATTGGCAGCCACTCTCGATTACTACCGCCAAGTCGCAGCTCGTATCCGTAGTGAAACGGAAAGTGATTACTGCTGGCACGTACAGACGGATGTGTCCGAAACAGCGAACAGAACACCCCAGCCAGACGTCCCGCTCAAGGAAAACCGGCCGTCCCCCCGCCCCTCACCCCCGTCACCGATCATCCACACCTCCAACGAAGATCATTGATGCGCGGAAACAGAACTATCGTCGACGATCACACCTCCGACCGCCGTACGCCCGGCCGGGGCGGCGACGAGCTCGACCGTGATGCCGTCCCGCAAGTGCGCCCCAAGGACGGCGGCGACGGCATCGGTGACGACTCGCACAAGCCTGGCAACCAGCTCGCCACTGTCAGGACGGCCGAACGCCGCCTCACGAATACCGAACGTGATCACCGGCGGCGCCTGATCGGCCGGTTTGCCTCGCAGCCCCCACCGTCCAGCGGGTATGCCGTCGAGGTGAATGACCGCGACATCACGCGCCCACTCCCCGTACACCTCGACCACCGCGTCGGTCAGCGCCGCGATGAGAGCCGCTTCGTTGCCCTGAAGCTGCGCCTCCAGGACTCGAACTGTCAGATGTGGCATCGTCAGTCTCCTGTTTGTCCCTAAATCATCTTTGACTACAAAGATAATTGGCGAGGTTCAGATGGTCAACGACGCGAACGACCTGACCACCGATCAGGCAGTGCGATCCATGCTGCTGCTGATGCCCAGGCTCGTCGGGCGAGCCAAGCGACTGCCCGTCCCACAGGCGCTGCGAACCCTCGATCTCGCGCCCCGCCACCTGTCCCTGCTGGCCTACTTGCAGTACGACGGTTCACTCACAGTGAGCCAGTTGGCGGAGCGGCTGGAGATCGCCCCGACGACCGTCAGCCTCATGGTGGGCGACCTGTCCCGCCGCGGCGTCCTCACCAGGGAAGAGGACGACGCCGACCGGCGACGGCGCGTCGTCGCGATCGCACCGCAGTACGTCGAACCGATCAGCGAGTGGCTGTCGGGCAGCGCCCTGGCGTGGGCCGAAGTCCTGACCGACCTCACACCGGCCGAACGCGCCACAATCGTGCGAACGATGCGCGCCTACGAGACCGCCTTGGGCAAGCGAATGCACGACTGAGCCGAAGACGGCACATGCACGGAACCGAGCAAGCGAATGTCACCGGAGACGCGCCCTGAAGGGCCGTCCGTACAAAAACGTCGGCCAACAGACGCCGCCCCAGCAGACGTAGACCGTCGGACGTCAACCTGGCGTACATCAGCCTGGCTGGCGTCGCTGGGCAACATCCGCCAGGCTGACGTTAGGCGGACGTCAACCCAGAGAACGTCTGCCCGGCGCCCGCCAGCCCAACGGACCCCTGTCCGGCAACGCCAGTCCAACGGTTGCCGACCGAGCCTGTCCCGGGAACGGTGGAGTGGACCGGCAGTCTGCGGAAGGCGGCGAGCATACGACTCCCGTTGAAAACGACCTTTCAGCCGGCGATCCGCCTCCGAGCGCCGGACACTCCCTGCCGACCCACCGGACGTCCGTCCGGCGGTGGCCAGCCTAGCGATAGTCAGCCCCTGCGGATTCAGAGCGTGCCGAAACGGACGTCAGCCCAAGTAGGCCGGACATAGCGGATCAGACGTCGCGAGCCAGGGCATCTGGAAGCGGACATTGTGCAGGTCAGAGCGTGGCAGGTCAGAGCGTCTGGAAGTGGACGTCGGCCCGAGCGGACATCGTTCGGAAACGGAAACCGACGTCAGGTCAGTAAGCCTCAGAGCGGCTGCGGGTCAGGTGGCGGATCCTCAATGAAAAGGGGTGGATCTTCGGTGAAAAAGGGTGGGCCATCTACAAGACGAGGGGACCCCTCGATGAGGAGGGGCGGATCCTCAGTGAGGAGGGGGGCATCCTCCACGAGAAGAGGTGGGTCCTCGGCGAGAACGGGGGCCGCTGGCTGGACGACAGGGATGCAGATGCGGTCGCGCCCCAGTTCCTTGGCCCGATACAGGGCCAGGTCGGCGGCGGCGAGGAGTTCGATCAGGTCGTCGCCGTGGACGCTCATCAGAGCGACCCCCGCCGAGATGGTGACGGTGATCATAGCGTCGTCGGCGGGGACGGCCATGCGGCCGATGCGGCTGCGGAGGCGTTCGGCGACCCGGCGGGCTTCGTGGATGTCGGCGCGCGGGAGCAGGACCACGAACTCCTCGCCGCCGAAGCGGCCCACCACGTCGTAGTCGCGCAGCTGGCTGCGAAGGGTGGCCGCGACGCCGGCGAGAACCTGGTCGCCGACGAGGTGGCCGTGGGTGTCGTTCACCCGTTTGAAGTGGTCGATGTCGATGATCAGCAAAGCCAGCGTCTCACCGGTGCGGCGGGCGCGGACGATCTCGGTGTCGGCCTCTCGCTGCCAGGCGGCGGCGTTCAGGAGGCCGGTCTTGGAGTCCGTACGGGCCGCCGCCTGGAGCTGGGCGTGCAGGAGGCTGCGCTGGAGCAGCACGACCGGGGGCAGGGCGAGCACGAGCAGCGCGAGGTTGAGTCCGCAGCCGACCGCGACCGTGACGCCCAGGCACAGCTCCACGACGTCCAGGAGCACGCTCTCCCTGTCCCAGAGCACCTCACGCCAGGAGATGTCCGGATTGGCCGTGTGGGCCGCGATCGCGATGAGCGCGGTGTTCAGCACGGCGAACAGCGCCGCCGCGCCAATCGCCGCGAGGATCGGCGGGCCGCTGCCTCGCGAGAGCACCGACGAATCCGGTACGAGCCCGTGGAACAACACCGACGCCGAGCAGGCCGCCAGCCCGATGGCCGCCGTGCTGCACACCCTGCGATAGAGCACCGTCGCCCGTACGCGCCATTGCAGCAGCACCTGCAGCACAATGGGCGCGAAGAGCGAGTAGACCGGCGGCAGCAGCAACGCCACCGGCAGCCACCATGCCGACAACAGGTCGCGAGACACACCCGCGGGCATGCCCAGCCGTCTGGTCGCCTCGATACAGACCGCGCCACATCCCATGAGCGCGCCGAACATCAGCAGCTCCGGCCACCTGACCTCGGTGGACATCGCGAACATGACGATCGAGGCGAGATGGAGACTCACGATCCCGCTCAAATAGAACAGAAGCGGGCGGCGCTGTCCGAGCAGCGGCCATCGGCCAGCCAGTGTTGACACACCGTCGCGAGGCTTGACCGAGGTGTGACTGGTAGCCGCCATCTCGTCTCCTCTCTGAATAACGATGTGTAACACAATAATTGCGGAGTGTGCGCCGCGCGATGGGAACCGATACGTTTGGCGGTGTGACCACATAAGTGTGGTGGTCGGCGAATGACACCGCTCACTCCGCCGAGCGGACCCTGCTGGGAAAGGAGCAGCCATGGTGCGGGGCGTAACCTGGACCTGACAGATGCTCTAGTCATCTGACTCCGGCAACGCCATCGGCTGAGTATTGGTGCCAGGTTCCTCCACTTGGAGGGGCTCCCATGGCATCACCGCGTACGGCCGATGCCCCCTCCACCTACTTCCCACTTTCGCCTTCAGCTGCATGTCCAGTACGGATTCGGTGCGCGTTCGTTCGTGTGATCGCTTGCACTTTCTTCCTCGCCGTCCGCGTCGCCCCCCGACCGCGCCCCCATCGTCATCCACGACCGCGTGACCAAGTCCCGTGTCAGGAAGGGCGTGTCAGCGAGGGCCGTGCCAGCGAGGATCGAGTCATCGAGGGTCGTGTCACCAACGGCCGTGTCAAAAATGGGCCGCATACCTCGCGTCGCGTACTACGTCTACGTGATCCTCAGCTACGCCATCCTGTCTCTGGACTGCGGTACCTTCGACTGCCTCACCTCGGACTGCGCCTGCAACCGCGCCATCCTGGCCCTGGTCACCCATGACGCCGCTTCAATCGTGCTGCCTCGTGGGGCACCCCAACTGTGATGCCACCTCAACCGCGCCACTTCATGCCGCGCCACCTCGTGGCGCGGCCAATCGCACCCCTGTAGGGCGCCACGTCGTGCGGCGCTGCGGGGAGTGTGCGGCGCTCGGAAGCGGTCCGCTGGCCGAAAGATCGTTTTCCTCAGAGTCGTATGCTCGCCGCCTTCGCAGACTGCTGGTTCACGGTTCCCCGGACAGGCCCCGCTGCAGCGTGCGGCGCTGCAGC
>NZ_JAHKRL010000428.1 GCF_019396405.1 Nonomuraea rhizosphaerae
ACCCGCCGCATCCGCGGCGGCGGGCCGGTGGGCCGGGGACGTGGTCCCGGTCATGCCGACATCAGCACCTCGAAAGCCGACGCGTCGCTCTGGGCGAACAGCCTGTACCAGGCGTCGAGCACCTTGGGCGGGTAGACGTCGAGGCGGCGGAACACCTCGCGCGCGAACGCCACCGGCTCCGTCGGCCCGGCCGTGACGAGGTCGCCGTCAGTGACCGCGTCGGCCTCGATGTACCGGGCGGAGCCGCCGTACCCCTCCTGCGCCTGCAAGTACTGCGGCGCCGCGCTCGTGTGGGCGCGGTCGTCTAGCAGCCCTTCGCGGGCGAGGCCGGCGGTCGCGCCGCAGATGGCCGCCACCGGGACGCCCGCGTCGAGGAACTCGCGGGCCTTGCGGGCGAACGGCCCCAGGTCGTCGCCCGTGTCCCACCGCTCCGCGCCGGGCAGGATCAGCAGCGCGCTGTCGCGCGGCGAGAGGTCGCCGATCGCCATGTCGGGGACGACACGCATGCCGCCCATCGAGATGATCGGGCCGGCGCCCGGGCCGACCGTGACCACCTCGAACCTGCCGGGCTCGGGCTGGTAGGCGCCGTTGCGCAGGTGGGCGGTGAGGTGCCCGGTCTCCCAGTCGGCCATCGTGTCGTACACGGCGTGGTGGATGATCTGCTTCATGACAACATCTTGTCATGACGACAGCATGTTGTCAAACACATATCGTGCCACTATGGAGCGCATGGCAGAGATCGTCGGCGGCGGACGTCCGGTGAACGACTCCGAGCGGCGGGTGATCGCGTACCTGCGCGACCACGGGCCCGCCGACTGGCTGCTGCTGCACAACGTCGAGGTCCCGCGCGGCGAGGACGTCTTCGAGGTGGACCTGCTCGTGCTGACCGGCCACTCGCTGGTCGTCGTGGACGTCAAGGGCACCCGGGGGCGCGTCGAGGTGTCCGGCACGCGGTGGTTCCCGCCGCGCCGGGAGGCGTTCGGCTCGCCGGTGGCGAAGCTGCGCGGCACCGCCAAGGCGCTGAAGGGGCTGCTGGTCTCCAGGGACACGCGGCTGGAACGGGTGTACGTGGACAGCCTCGTCGTGCTCACCTCACCTGACGCCGAGCTGGTCGATCCGGCCGGGCGCGACGCGGTCAACGTGACCGACCTGCCCGGGCTGCTGGCCACGCTGAGCGACGTCTCCCGGGTCAGGCGCGGGTGCAGCCCCCGCGTGGGGCCGTACATGACCTCGATCCTGGACGCCCTCAACCAGTCCGTACGGCGCAGCACCGCCCCGCCCAGGTTCGGCAACTGGGAGGTGGAGGAGCAACTCGGCGGCGACGCCAAGGTGACCGAGTACCGAGCGTTCAACGTCACGCTGCCGGGCAGCGAGACCGTGCTGCTGCGCGTCTACCAGGCCGACCCGCTGGCCGACGAGGAGGCGCGGGTGGCCGAGCGGCAGCGCATCGCCAACGCCTACCAGTCGCTGGCCCGCATCCCGCCGCATCCGTGCGTGGTGCGCTCGCGCGACTTCTTCGCCATCGACGACGAGAGCCGGTTCGTGCTGGTCCTGGACGACGTGCACGGCGAGGCGCTGCACCTGCGCCTGGGCACCGGCGTGCGGCTGGGCGTCATCCAGGACCTGCTGCGCGGCCTGGCGCACGCGCACGCCAACGGCGTCATCCACCGGGCGCTGACCCCGGCCTGCGTGCTGGTGACCGACGACGGGCACGCGGTGCTGACGGGGTTCGACCACGCCAAGCCGGGGCCGCGCAACTACACCGTCGCCCACGAGCTGGGCAACGTGCTCGACGCCCACTACGTCGCCCCCGAGTGCCAGGAGCGGCCGGACAGGATGACGGCCGCCTCCGACGTCTACGCGGCGGGGGTGATCGCCTACCAGTTGCTCACCGGCGAGCTGCCCGTCGGCCCGGACGTCCACCGGCCCGGCGTCCCCGACGTGGTGCGCGCGATGCTCGACCACTCGCCCGCCAAGCGTCCCACCGCCGCCGAGTCGCTCGCCGCGCTCAGCGGAGGGGAGATGCCGCAAAAGTCAAAGCTCAGGCGGTTTGTCCGTCGCATAGTGTCCGGTTCATGACCATTGCCCTCCACCCCGTCGGGGAGACCGACCTGCCGTTCCTGAACCTCCTGATGAGTGATCCCGACGCCTCGGGCACGCACCAGTGGTACGGCTTCATGAACCCCCATCGCCTGCGCCGGCTCTGGGACGAGAACGGCATGCTCGGCGACGAGGGCGGCACGCTGCTGATCGTCGAGGGGGACGAGCGGCTGGGGCTGGTGTCCTGGCGCAAGTTCCCGACCTCCAGCATCAGCTTCTGCTGGGAGATGGGGCTCATCGTGGCGCCCGAGCACCGCGGCAAGGGGCACGGCACGACGGCGCAGCGGCTGCTGGTGCGCTACCTGTTCGACCACTCGCCGGTCAACCGGGTGCAGGCCGGGACCGAGGTGAGCAACGTGGCCGAGCAACGGGCGCTGGAGAAGGCCGGGTTCACGCGGGAGGGCGTGCTGCGGGGGATCGGGTTCCGCGCGGGTGAGTGGCATGACGGGGTGATGTACAGCGTGATCCGCTCCGACCTCGACAAGTGAGCGCTACACCGGCAGGCTGCGGCGCAGCAGGTCGGCGTGGTTGAGGTAGTCGAGCGCCAGCCCGGCCCGCCCGGCCGAGTGGTGCAGCTCCCCCAGCATCTGCGTGGTGGCGGCCTCCCCGCTCCGGTCGCCGAGCGTCTGGAAGATCTCCAGTGACCGCTCCAACCCCGCGGAGGCGGGCGCCCATTCACCGCGCGCGGCCTGGAGCCCGGCGAGGCTCTGCAGGGCGTACGCGCCGCAGTGCCGGTCGCCGAGCGACTCGAAGATGTCGAGCGCGTGCCGGTGGAAGGACATCGCCTTGTGCAGGTGTCCCATCTGCAGGCACACGCACCCTTCGCGGTGGGCGTCGCCGAGCTCCTGGGCCAGCCGCATGGCCTGCGCCAGCGATTCCGACGCCATGGCCAGATTTCCGGACTTGAGGCAGACCCTGCCGATGGCCTGCCTCGCGAACGCCTCCCCGTGCGGGTCGTCCGCCGCCAGGAACATGGCCAGAGCGCGCTTGAAGTGCCCGAGCGACTGCGTGTGCCGCCCTCTGAACTGGCTGACCGCGCCGAGCCCGCAGATCGAGGTCGCCTCGGCCCGCAGGTCGCCGAGGTCGTGGAAGAGCGCGCGGGACCGGGTGAAGCCCTCGGCGGACTCCTCGTACCGGTCCTGGTAGAGGGAGACCTGCGCGAGGCCGCGCAGCATGGCCGCCTCGCCGTACGTGTCGCCGGCCGCGCGGGCGGCGCCCGGCGCGGCCGTGCGCGTGCGCTCCCACGTCTCCAGATGGCAGTGCGGG
>NZ_JAHKRL010000048.1 GCF_019396405.1 Nonomuraea rhizosphaerae
CCGCCCAACGCCGCGAACGCGCCCGCGTCCGCAGCGAGAAGGGCATCCGCTGGGGCGGCCGCCCCCTGGCTCCCGCAGCCTGAAACCCGACCCAACCCCGGCGATCGTTTCCGGTCACAGCACTAGCCGATGAGAGCCGCAGTGATCTGACGGGTGGTCTGCGCGGCGACCCTCGGATTGACGGCGGCATAGGTGGTGTAGGCATTCAGCCCGGTGGCAAGAGCCCAGCCCCGTCCCCGTGTCCAGGTGGCGTCGTCCACATCGAGCGCGGCGCGGAAAACGGCCCGGCTGTCGGTCGACATCAGGGTAAAGGCGATGATCAGATCACAGGCCGGATCGCCGATACCGAGCCCGCCGAAGTCGATGACCGCACTGAGCCGGCCGTCGACGGTCAGCAGGTTGCCGGTGTGAAAGTCGCCGTGGAACCAGACCGGAGGGCGATCCCATCCAGGGACGCCCAGGGCAGCGTTCCACAGTTCGGTCATCGCGGTGGTGCCGAATACGTCGCCGACCTCCGCGATGGCGGCCCGCGTCGCCCGATCCCGGCCCGCCAACGGCTGGCCGGTGAGGTCCTCGCGGGCCTCCATGTCCTGAACGTCCTCGGACCCGAACCGCTGAAGGGCGATCAGGAACTCCGCCAGTTGTACGGCGGCCACGGACGAGTCGGCCAGCGCCTCGACGGTCGCCACCTCGCCCTCCAGCCAGCGGGACACCGCCCACCGCCACGGATAACCGAAGTCGGGCTCACCCACTCCCACCGGTACCGGAATGGCCAGGGGCAGTCGCGGGGCGAGCCGGGGCAGCCATTCGAGTTCCTTGTCGGCCTGTCCGATGGCGCCGTCGTGGCGGGGCAGCCGTACGGACAGCTGCTCGCCCAGCCGGTAGATCACATGGTCCGAGCCGGCCGGATCGAGCAGCTCCAGAGGCAACGCGGCCCACTGTGGGAACTGCGTATCGACCAGCTTCCTGACCAGTGCGGCATTGATCGTGGGGCGGGTGTCCGCGGTTCTGGCGGTTGCCAAGAGCAGCTCCTGCGATCGGCCCGCGCCGTACGGCGGGCGGCTGGACCATCACAGTGCACAGTGGGCTGTGTGTCGACCGGATTTCCGGCGGGACTGTCCAGCCACCAAGCGGTGGCCGTCGAGATTGGTGAAGCGCAGCAAGATCGGGACCAGGGCGCGGGCGTTTCACGGGGGACGATAACCGGCGCACCCGCTGGGGTCCGTCAGAACCGGCAGTAGAGGGCCGTCGCGTCGTCATGGGTCTTGCCACGCGGCCAACGCCTACCATCCGCGTCAGACTCCTCCGCTGCGCGAACCGTGGCGATCAGGTCAGCCGGCCCGTATCGGTGAAGCCCGTCGAGAGTCTGCTGCCAGGTCGCCAGCCCGAACCGGTCAACAAGGCGGGAGGCACCGTCACTGAGCAGGGCCGCCGCCCTTACGTCAGCCGCGGGAACGGCGCCAACCAGGGCTTGTTCGACGGCCAGTGGATCGGTGGCGGCGACCCAGAAGCCGCCGTCGCGGTTACGGTGCTCACGCATGCTCTCGACATAGTCACGACGAGCCGCGACGTGCGCGGGACTGCCGGAGTCGAGGGCATCCATGGCCGCCCGATAGCGGGCCCCCACCAGGGCTTCACGATCATCGGTGATCACCATGGGCTCCGCCGTCCCGAGGTCGAGCAGCAGCGTGGAGTCGGCCAGCACCAGCCACTCAAGCACATCGATCGAGCGCCGCAGCATGATCACGGTGGCGGACGGCGTACCGGGATGACTCAAGTCGCAGGCGCCGTCATGCAGGCCCGCGACAGCCTTGATCGCGTCCGCGAGCGTACCTGCCAACGAATCAGCACCGCGGCTCATCGAAGCAACAAGAAGGGAGCCCAAGGTGCGCGAATACCAGGCCGTTCCGTGCACGCACCCCGATTCCGCCCCAGGCGGAGTGCCCGCCCCGTCCAGCAGAACGGCGACATCGGGCGCGACGGCGACATAGTCCTCGTTCACCTGCCCCGGAGCCGCTTCGGTGGCGAAGGCGACGCGCACATCTCACTCCTCGTCGTGGCGATACAGCTGCCCCACAAGGTGGCTACCTCGATTTGCAGGACCTGAACCACGCCGAGGCTGCCCTGTGGATGGATGCCGCCCTGATGATTGCGCGTTCCAGAACATGTCGACGCGACGCCTCGGAAGGTGTCAAGTCAAATGCGACAGGGAGTGGGCTGGTCTGATCGCTAGGCGGCCTCTTCCGGCTGGTTGATGTAGGCGACCTGCGGGATCTTGGGGAGCCGGGGCGTGCGGGTGAACCGGTGGG
>NZ_JAHKRL010000429.1 GCF_019396405.1 Nonomuraea rhizosphaerae
CCCTCGCCGCCGCCACGACCCTGCGGCGGACGCGGGATCGCGCCGTCGCGGGGCGGACCGTCACGACGCTCGCGCTGGCCGGGGCCGCCGCCTTCGCGGTTGCCGCCGGGACGCGGCGGCCGGGACTGGCCCATGCCGCTGGCGTTGGACGAGAACGGGTTGTTGCCCGGACGCGGGCCACGAGGACCCGGCTTGGGACCGGGACCCGGACGCGGGCCGCCGCGCTCGCCGGAAGGAGCGCCGGGACGCGGAGCGGCGGAACCGCCACCGCGCTCGCCGCCGCGGTCACGGTCACCGCCGCGCTCGCGGTCGCCACGCTCGCCGCCGCGCTCACCGGAAGGACCGCCCGGACGGGCCGCGGGACCTGGCCTGGGGCCAGGACGGGCGGCGGGGCCGGGACGCGGGCCAGGGGTGGGCGCGGGACGCGTGCCCGCACCGGCGCCGGACTCGAAGCGCGCCTGAGGAGCCGCCGGCGTCTCCGCACGCGGGGCCTCGGGCTGCTGCGACTGCTGCGGCATGGGCACCGGCGGACGCGGCTGCTGGCCGCCGCCCGCGGGACCCGGACGCGGACCAGGCCGGGGGCCGGGCCGCGGAGTTGTGGGGACGGGCGCCTCGGAGGCGCCGTTGCCGGCCTGGCTGTCCGCCGGCCGGGGAGCAGCCCTTGGCGGCTGCGGCTTGGACGACGAACCGCCGCCCCTGGAGGACCCACCCTTGGATGCGCCCAAAGCTTCGGTGAGCCTGCGGACCACCGGCGCTTCGATGGTGGAGGACGCCGAACGGACGAACTCCCCCATCTCCTGGAGCTTGGCCATGACGACCTTGCTCTCTACGCCGAACTCCTTAGCGAGCTCGTATACCCGGACCTTCGCCACTGCACTCCCTTACTCGGCCCGGGAGGCTGGCTGTGCCGTCCGGACCGTCGCTACCTTGACGTCTTCATCGCCGCGTGCTCATCAGGCGCTCATAGCAATCTGACTCCGCCCATCAACTCGGCGTCCTACATGACATGTTGGTTCTCCTTCTCCAGGTGGGCCCGCACGCGCGAGACGTCAAGCGGCCCCGGCACGCGGAACGCGCGCGGAAACGCTCGGCGACGCTCGGCAAGCTCCAGACAGCTCACGGACGGGTGCAGTGACGCACCCCTTCCGGGGAGCCGTCCTAGCAGGTCAGGGACCAGGTGATCCTCGACCAGCACCAAGCGGAGCAGGTCGGACTTAGCCGTACGAACCCTGCAGCCCACACACGTGCGCTGCGGAGCCGCGTGGCCACCATATTCCAGCTTACCGTGTCGACGCATCTACGGAACCGGCGGCGTCCTCGGCCTGGGTGTCAGGCCGGATGTCGATCCGCCATCCTGTGAGCCTGGCGGCAAGCCGGGCATTCTGCCCCTCTTTGCCGATGGCCAGGGAAAGCTGGTAGTCGGGGACCGTCACCCGCGCGACACGCCCTTCCAGATCGAGTACCTCGACGTGGGAAACACGGGCGGGCGACAGGGCATTCCCTACGAATTCCCCCGGATCCTCCGACCAGTCGATGATGTCGATCTTCTCGCCGTGCAGCTCGGTCATGACGTTGCGGACGCGCGAGCCCATCGGGCCGATGCAGGCGCCCTTGGCGTTGACGCCCGGCCTGCGCGACCTGACCGCGATCTTCGTCCGGTGCCCGGCCTCGCGGGCCACGGCCGCGATCTCGACGGTGCCGTCGGCGATCTCCGGCACCTCCAGCGCGAACAGCTTCTTGACCAGGCCGGGGTGGGTGCGCGAGAGCGTGACCGAGGGGCCCTTGTGGCCCTTCTTCACCTGGACCACGTAGGCGCGGATGCGCTCGCCGTGGACGTACTCCTCGCCGGGGACCTGCTCGTTGTGCGGCAGCACGGCCTCGATCTTGCCGAGGTCGACCAGCACCACGCGGGGGTCCTTGCCCTGCTGGATCACGCCGGAGACCAGCTCGCCCTCGCGGCTGGCGAACTCACCGAAGTTGATCTCGTCCTCGGCGTCGCGCAGCTGCTGCAGGATGACCTGCTTGGCGGTGGTGGCGGCGATCCTGCTGAAGTTGCCCGGCGTGTCGTCGAACTCCCTGACGATCTCGCCCTCGTCGTCGATCTCGGCGGCGTAGATGGTCACGTGCCCGCTCGTCCGGTCGAGCTCCGCCCGTGCCTTGGGCGCGGCGCCCTCGGTGCGGAAGTAGGCGATCAGCAACGCGTCTTCGATCGCCTTGACGACCAGGTCGAAGGAGATGTCCTTCTCCCGCTCCAGGCTGCGCAGGACGCTCATGTCGATGTCCACGAGGCTTCCCCTTAGCCTTCGTCGCCGTCGACGTCTGCATCGTCTGCATCGTCGATCCGGCGGAACTCCACCTGCACCCGTCCGCGGGTCAGGTCCTGATAGTCGAGCCGGCGGCCGGTGCCGTCGACGTCGAGCTCGACGCCGCTCTCGTCGGCGGAGCGCACCCGGCCCTCCACCACGGTGCCGTCCCTCAGCTCGGCCTTCACCAGCCGCTTGGCCGCGCGCCGCCAGTGGCGCGGCTCGGTCAGCGGACGGTCGACGCCCGGCGAGGAGACCTCCAGCGTGTAGGCCGACTGGCCCATCGCGTCGGTGTCGTCGAGCAGCGTGGAGACGGCCTGGCTGACCTCGGCCACGTCGTCGAGGCTGACGCCACCGTCACGGTCGACGATCACGCGCAGCAGCCGGCGCTTGCCGGCCTGAGTGACCTTGACGTCCTCCAGATCGAGGCCCTCCGCGCTGACGACGGGCTCCAGGAGCTTCATCAGGTGGTCGCGGGGTGATGCGCTGCCCATATCGACCTCCCCTATTGTCATGTCTCAGCCGGGCGGACCTCGCCTCTGGCCTCCTTGCCGCCTGGCCGCTCAGCCAGCGACGACAGTTGACACCCTATCTGTACGGGGGCACGAAGAGAGCGCCACTCGGCTCAGGTATCGACCGGGCCTGAGCGCGGTGATCGACGAGGCCGGTGGATCCGTGCGCCGCGCCCCGTCCGCTTGACGCGGGGAGCGGTCCTGAGACCGTACGATGCTATCTGCGTTCCGTTTTCAGGAGGTCTCCGCCCGTGCGCCCGCGTTCCCTCTCACGGCGAGCCGTGCTGGCAGGCGGAGCGGCCGCGACCACGGCGGCGCTGTCCGGGTGCAGCGGCGCCCCCGCGACGCCCGCGCCCTCGCCGACCCCCTCGGAGGATCCCGAGCGGGTGCTGCTGCGCAAGCTGATCGCCGACAAGGAGCGGACGATCGCCCTCTACTCCGGGCTGATCACGGCGGGGCAGAGCAAGCTGGCCCCGTTCCGCGACCGGCACCAGGCCCACCTGGACGAGCTGCGCAAGCGCCTGGGCGAGGCCCCGAGCGCCGGCCCGCAGCCGTCCACCACCGTCAGTGCCGCGCCCAGGACGTCGCTGTCGCGGCTGCGTGACGCCGAGCGCAAGGCGGCGGCGCTGCGCACCCGCCAGCTCGCGGGCGTCTCGCCGCAGCTGGCCCAGCTCATCGCCGGCATCGGCGCCTGCGAGGCCGTCCACGCGCTGGCCCTGCCGAGGTCGACGTGACCACCGAGGCCGGCGCGACACGTGAGGCCGGCGTGACCCCCCACCCGCCGAGGTCGACGTGACCACCGAGCTGCCGAGGTCCGCGTGATCGCCGACGACGTCGAGAAGCTGCGCAAGGCGCTGTCGGCCGAGCACGCCGCCGTGTTCGCGTACGGGCTGATCGGGGCGCGCACCACGGGCTCGCTGCGGGCGCGGGTGACCGGCGCCTACGACGCCCACCGGGCCAGGCGCGACCAGCTCCGCTCGTACATCACCGGCAGGGGCGGCACGCCGTCGGAGCCGGAGCCCGCCTACGAGCTGCCGCTCGTGCCCTCGTCTGGGGCCGACGCGGTGCGGCTGGCGGTGCTGGTGGAGAGCGGCGTCACGGCCGCCTACCTGGAGCTGGTGGCGGCCGACGACGCGGCGCTGCGCAAGTTCGCGGCGCTGGCGATGCAGGAGTCGGCGGCCCGCTCGTACGGCTTCAAGCCCTCGATCACCACGGCCTTCCCCGGCACCTCCCAGCCCCGGTGACTCACCGGTAGAGGACGGTGAGCAGGTCGGCGCCCACGCGTCCGACCGCCTCGGCGTCGAGCTGGTAGTAGACGGCGGCGCCGTCGCGGTGCACGTGCACCAGCTCGGCCTCCCTCAGGTGGCGCAGGTGCCTGGAGACCTGGGGCGCGGTCATGCCGAGCTGGGTGGCCAGCTCGGCGGTGGCGACGGGGTTGCGCAGGATGGCGCGGCAGAGCATGAGCCTGGTGGGGTGCTGGAGCACGGCCAGGCGCTGGCGGACGACCTCCAGTGACGGGCCGGCCGTGCTGCCGACGCCGTACTGGATGACGATCGGATAGCCCGGGTAGTGCTTGACCACGAAGTGCGGGCGGCCGTACAGGCTGGGCAGCAGCAGGCAGGGCCGGTCGGCGGTGATGTGCTCGGTGGAGCTGTAGAGCTTGTCGAGGACGATCCGGTCGCCGGAGACCGTGGCGGCGGGGAAGTCGGCGAACGTCATCGCGCCGCGTACGGACAGCGCCCGCTCGCGTACGGCGGCCTCGGCGAGCAGCGCGGTGCGCAGGCCGGGCCAGTCGGCGTCGAAGGCGGCGGCGGCGAAGCCGGTCAGGAAGCCGAGCAGCTCGCGCCTGAAGCCGTGGGCGTCGTCGTAGACGCGGGCGCCCAGCTCCACCCGGCTGGAGGAGATGAGCCTGAGCCGCTGGAGCACGTTCGGGCCGAGGACGGCGCCGTTCTTGCCGATCAGCGCCTGCAGGGTCATGGCGGTGAACTCGCCGATCGGCAGGGCCTCGATCTCGGCCAGCTCGTCGGCGAGCGAGCGGGAGCGGCCGGGTGAGGGCGACAGGGGCAGCAGGTAGCGGGCGCGGAAGGCGCCCCAGAGCGGCGCCCACGCGGTCGCCCTGGCCAGCAGGTCGCTGTCAGTCTCGGCGTGGAGCCTGGCGATCCAGCGGGCCGCGGCGGGGTGGTGCCCGGGCTCGTCGAGCGCGTGCAGACAGGCGCAGAGCTCGGCCAGCGGCGAGACCCTTGTCATGACAAAGGCCTGGTCAGCGGACGACAGGACCAGCGTGACGGGCACCCTTCACATTACCGCGTTGGTGACAATCTTCTTGTCCGTAACCCCATATATGTCCAGGCTGTGGCGCCATGGCCAAGGCACTTCACCAGAGCGAGGGCGTCAAGCACCCGAGGGAGTACTACTTCAGCGGGGCCACGACGATCTTCGCGTCCCGATACGACCAGCGTTTCTCCTACTGCCTCTACGTGCCGACGGCCCATTCGCCCGGCGGTCCGCCGCTGCCGCTCGCCGTGCTCCAGCACGGCACGGGGCGGCGCGGGCCGCAGTACCGCGACAACCTCGCCGAGTGGGGTGAGCGTCAGGGCTGCCTGGTGCTCGCGCCGCTGTTCCCGGCGGGGATCGAGGACGCGGACGACCTGCACGGCTTCAAGTTCATCAAATATCGCGACATCAGGTTCGACCACGTGCTCCTGGCGATCGTCGAGGAGGTCGGCGAGCGCTTCAACGTGGACACCGGGAGGTTCCTCCTGCACGGCTTCTCCGGCGGCGGCCAGTTCGCCCATCGGTTCGCCTACCTGCACCCGGACCGCCTGGCCGGGCTCTCGATCGGCGCACCAGGGCGGATATCGTACATCGATTGGGACAACCCCTGGTGGGTCGGGCTCAAGGGGTTCGAGGAGGAGTTCGGCCAGGCGCCCCGGATCGAGGAGCTGGCCGCGGTGCCGGTGCAGATGGTCGTGGGCGCCGAGGACGTCGAGACCTGGGAGATCAACAACCGGGGCGACGCCAACTGGATGGAAGGCGCCGACGCCCACGGCTCCACCCGCGTCGCGCGCCTGGAGGCGATGCGCGACAACTACGCCGCGCACGGCATCTCCGTCCGGTTCGACGTGGTGCCCAGCGTGGCGCACGAGCCGATGCGGGTGCTCGAACCGGTCATGGACTTCTTCACCTCGATCCTCACCCCCCAGGAGACATCATGAGAATCACTGCCGCAGTCGTCGCGCTGGCCGTCACGGTCACCGGCTGCGCCGTCGGCGAGAGCACCGGCCCGGGCGACGGCTACCCCAGCAAGGCGCTGACGATCATGGCGCCGGGCAGCCCCGGCGGCGGCTGGGACACCCGCGCCCGCGGCATCGCCGGCGCGCTCAGCCAGTGCGACATCACCGACGTCAAGTCGACGGTCGTCAACGTCCCCGGCGCGGGCGGCACGATCGGGCTGGCCCAGTTCGCCAAGAGCAAGGGCGACCCGTACCAGCTCATGGTCATGGACAGCGCCACCATGCTCGGCGGCATCGTCAACAACCACTCCCCCGTCGACCTGACCACGCTCACCCCGATCGCCGGGCTGAGCAAGGGGCCGTCTGCGATCGTGGTGCCGAAGGGGGCGCCGTACAAAGACCTGAAGGCGCTGCTCGCGGCGCTGAGGAAGGATCCGCACGGGGTCAAGTGGACCGGCGGCTCACTCGGCGCGCCCGGCCACATGACGGTGGCGGGCCTGGCCAAGGGCGAGGGCGTGGATCCCAAGGACATCAACTTCGTGCCCACCGCGGGCGGCGGCGAGTCCATGAACCTGCTGCTCAGCGGCGCCGCCACGGCCGGCGTCGACACCGTGGCCGAGCTGCGCGCCCAGTTGCGGGCCGGCGAGCTGCGGGCGCTGGCGGTGGACGGCGACCAGCGGATCGAGGGCGTCGACGCGCCGACGCTGAAGGAGCTCGGGCTGGCCGACAAGTCCATCGCCACGATGGCCGGCGTCCTCGCCCCCGCGGGCCTGTCGGAGGAGCAGCAACAGGACGTCATCAGCATGATCGACAAGATGCGCCGGACCACGTGCTGGCAGCAGGTGCTCAAGCAGAACAACTGGGTGGACGCCTGGACGCCCGGTGAGGCGTTCGAGCAGGTGCTCACCCAGCAGCGCGGGCAGATCACCACCATCCTCGGCGAGCTGGGGCTGGGCAAGTGAGCACGCGGCTGGTGTCAGCAGGGTTCCTGGCCGTCGCGCTGGTCGTGCTGGCGCAGGCGTTCATGATCCCCGACAGCGGCGCCTACCAGGCGGTCGGGCCGCGCGCCTTCCCGCTGCTGGTGGGCGGCGGCATGGCGGTCGTGGCCGTGATCGGGGTGGCGCAGGCGTTCAGGTCGCCGGCCGCCCCGGACGGAGAGGTCCGCTGGGGGCCGGTGCTGCTGCTGGTGGGGGCGCTGGTCCTGTACGCGGTGCTGCTCGTGCCCGTCGGCTACTGGCAGGCCACCACGCTGTTCTTCACCGCGGTCGCCCGGGTGCTGGGCAGCCGGCGGTTGGTGCGCGACCTGCTGGCCGGGCTGCTGCTGGCGCTGGCCACGTACTTCCTGTTCGACCGGCTGCTGGGCATCGCCCTGCCGCCCGGCCTGGTGAGGCTGGCGATCTGAGATGAGCGTCCTGGCCAACCTGCTCGACGGCTTCTCGCACGCGCTCAGCCTGCAGAACCTGCTGCTCGGCCTGCTCGGCGTCACGGTCGGCACGCTCGTCGGCGTGCTGCCCGGCCTCGGCCCGGCCACCACGATCGCGCTGCTGCTGCCGCTGACGCTGGTGTTCGACCCGATCGGCGCGTTCGTGATGTTCGCCGGGATCTACTACGGCGGCATGTACGGCGGCAGCACCACCGCCATCCTGCTCAACATCCCCGGCGAAACGGCCTCGATCCCCACCACGCTGGAGGGCTACCCGATGGCGCGCCGGGGCCGGGCCGGGGCCGCGCTGGCCACGGCGGCCATCGGCTCGTTCGTCGCGGGGACGATCTCCACCGTGGTGATCACGTTCCTGGCGCCCGGCATGTCGGCCATCGCCAAGTCGATCCAGCCCGCCGAGTACTTCTCGATCATGGTGCTGGCGTTCGTCACGGTCACCTCGCTCATGGGCGACTCGGTCGTACGGGGGATGTCGAGCCTGTTCCTCGGACTGGCGATCGGCCTGGTCGGCATCGACCAGATGACCGGCCAGCCGCGCCTGGCCTTCGGCGTGCCCGAGCTGTACGAGGGGCTGCCGGTGGTGGCGCTGGCCGTCGGGCTCTTCGCCGTGGCCGAGGCCGTGTCCACGGCGGCCCAGCGGCACCAGGGGACGCCGCCGAAGGTGGAGGTGAGCGGGCGCGTCGGCATGTCGCGCGACGACTGGCGCCGCTCGTGGAAGCCGTGGCTGCGCGGGACCGCGTTCGGGCTGCCCATCGGGTCGCTGCCCGCCGGGGGCGCCGAGCTGCCGACGTTCCTCAGCTACAACGTCGAGAAGCGGCTGAATCCCGACGAGTTCGGCAAGGGCGCCATCGAGGGCGTGGCCGGGCCGGAGGCGGCCAACAACGCCGCGTTCTCGGGGGTGCTGGTGCCGCTGCTGACGCTGGGCATCCCGACGTCGGCCACGGCGAGCATGCTGCTGATCGCCTTCCAGATCTACAACGTGCAGCCCGGGCCGCAGCTCTTCGACCAGCAGCCGACGCTCGTGTGGACGCTGATCGCCAGCCTCTACATCGGCAACGTGATGCTGCTCGTGCTGAACCTGCCGTTGATCCGGCTGTGGGTGAAGCTGTTGAGCGTGCCCGCCGCCCTGCTGACCGCAGCGATCCTGACATTTGCCACTCTGGGGGTCTACGCGACTGGGCAGAGCGTGTTCGAGATCCTGGTGGCGTACGGGTTCGGGCTGGTGGGGTTCGTCATGCGGCGGGCCCGGTATCCGGTCGCGCCGCTGATCCTGGGGGCGGTGCTGGGGCCGCTGATGGAGGTGCAGTTCAGGAGGGCGCTGGCGTTCAGCGAGGGGGATCCGTCGGTGTTCTTCACCCGGCCGGTGTCGCTGGCGATCCTGGTGGTCGCGGCGGCGTGCCTGGCCGGGCCGGTGATCCTGCGGCGCAAGGGCCGGATCGCGCTGCCCGAGGCGATCGACTGACCCGGCCCCTCCGACCGGCCCGGCTCTTCCGACCGCCCCGGCGGGCCCGGTACGGCGCTTGGCCGTACCGGGTCCGTCCGGTCATGAGCAGGCGGCCACCACGCGGTCGGCGGCCGTGTCGAGGGGGATCTCCTCCTTGACGCCGGTGACCCGGTCGCGCAGCTCGACCACGCCCTGGGACAGGCCGCGGCCGACGACCACGATCGTGGGCAGCCCGAGCAGCTCGGCGTCCTTGAACTTGACCCCGGGCGAGACCTGCGCCCGGTCGTCGACCAGGACGCGCACGCCGCGCGCCTCCAGGTCGGCGGCGAGCTGGAGGGCCGCCTCGATCTGGTTCTCCTTGCCGGTGCCGACGATGTGCACGTCGGCGGGCGCCACCTCGCGCGGCCACACCAGGCCGAGCTGGTCGTGGGCCTGCTCGGCGATGACCGCCACGGCGCGGGAGACGCCGACGCCGTAGGAGCCCATCGTGATGCGGATCGGCTTGCCGTCGGGGCCCAGCGCGTCGAGCCCGGCCGCGTCGGCGTACTTGCGGCCGAGCTGGAAGATGTGGCCGATCTCGATGCCGCGGTCGATGGACAGCGGCGAGCCGCAGCGGGGGCAGGGGTCCCCGGCGCGCACCTCGGCGGCCTCGATCGTGCCGTCGGGGGTGAAGTCGCGGCCGGCGACCACGTGGGCGGCGTGCTTGCCGCGCTCGTTGGCGCCGGTCACCCAGGAGGTGCCGGTGACCACGCGGGGGTCGACCAGGTAGCGGATGCCGAGGTCGCGCAGGATCTGCGGGCCGATGTAGCCGCGCACGAGACCGGGGTGCCTGGCGAAGTCGTCGGCCTCGAAGATGGCGGGCTCGCCGGGAGCCAGCGCCGCCTCCAGGCGCTTGAAGTCGACCTCGCGGTCGCCGGGCACGCCGATGATCAGCGTCTCGACCTTGTCGGAGCCGGGCGTGGTGACCTTGACCACGACGTTCTTGAGGGTGTCGGCGGCGGTGACGTCGAGGCCGTGGTGCTCGTTGACGTAGGACACGAGCGTGTCGATGGTCGGCGTATCGGGCGTGTCGAGGACCCGCTGCGCCTCCAGCCCCTCCAGGGAGCGGGCGGCGGGGACGGGCGTGGTGACCGCCTCGGCGTTGGCCGCGTAGCCGCAGGAGTGGCAGGCCACGAACGTGTCCTCGCCGGTGGGCGTGGGCGCCAGGAACTCCTCCGAGGCCGAGCCGCCCATCGCGCCCGACGTGGCGAACACGATCTTGTACGTGATGCCGAGCCGGTCGAAGGTGCGGATGTAGGTCTCGCGGTGCCGCTCGTAGGAGTGCTTGAGCCCGTCGTCGTCGAGGTCGAAGGAGTAGGAGTCCTTCATCAGGAACTCGCGCCCGCGCAGGATGCCCGCCCGGGGCCTGGCCTCGTCACGGTACTTCGTCTGGATCTGGTAGAGCGTGACAGGATAGTCCTTGTACGAGGAGTACTCGCCCTTGACCATGTCGGTGAAGAGCTCCTCGTGGGTGGGGCCGAGCAGGTAGTCGGCGCCCTTGCGGTCCTTGAGCCGGAACAGCGTGTCGCCGTACTCGGTCCAGCGGCCGGTGGCCTCGTAGTATTCGCGGGGCAGCAGGGCGGGGAAGAGCACCTCCTGGCCGCCCATCCGGTTCATCTCCTCGCGGACGACCTTGGCGACGTTCTCCATCACCATCTTGCCGAGGGGCAGCCACGAGTAGATGCCGGGCGCGACGCGGCGGACGTAACCGGCGCGGACCAGGAGCTTGTGGCTCGGCACTTCCGCGTCTGCCGGGTCGTCCCGCAGGGTGCGAAGAAACAACGACGACATGCGCAGCAACACGGCTACTCCTTGCTCGGCCTGGATACGGAGGATTACAGGCTATCGACTCGGAGCAGCGCGCCGCGCGTGCTTATCGGGACCGGCGGCTCCCGCCCGCCGGGGCCGGCGGGCCAGGAGCGCCGCTCAGACGGTGACCGGGATCCAGCCCACCGGGGCACCCGTGACCGCGAACGTGAAGGCGGCGGCCAGCACAGCCGCCATCGCCAGAGCCCGCAGCCGGCTGCCCCAGCTACGGCGCAGCGCGAGCACCAGCGCGGCCGACAGGACGCCGGCCACGAGCGCGGGGCCCGGCCAGAACGCCGGCTCGCTGTCGATGAAGCCAGGCGTCGCCCGGTCGATCACGTCGGCCAGCAGCAGCGTGCCGATGGCGCCCGCGGCCACGTCGCCCCAGCCGTCGCGCCTGCGCGTCACGTACGCGAGCAGACCCAGCCCGACCAGCAGCGCGAGGGTCCAGTTCAGCGTGCCCGCGGCGTCGCCGCCGATCACCCCGAGGTCGGACCCGCCGCGCAGCGCGCTGCCGCCCATCGCCGCGACGATCGTGGACAGGGCCGCCAGGGACGTGCCGAGCAGCGCCCACCCGAACCCCGCCGCGCTCGCCCCCACGAGCAGCGCCAGGACGAGGTACATGTACGGGTCGTAGAGCTGGCCGAGCCACAGCGGGCCGCGTCCGGCGGTGAGCATGCCGACGAGCCCGACGGCCAGTCCCCCGAGGAAGGCCGCGAGCATGTGACGTTCGATGCCGCGCTGGCGCCGGTCGTACTCGGCGAAGTCGGCATAGTCGAGTGCGGTTTCTTCCATCTCCAGTCCCTGGTCATCCCTCCCCCGGAAACGTCTAGGAATGACCACAATCACATTATGTGACTATCCGTAAAAGGCAAATTTAGGGTTATGTCCATCAAGCAATCGCTTGGTTAAACTGGCCCGCGTGACCGTCCACGAGGAGCTGCGCGCCGTCGTCCGCGACTATCTCGCCGAGCGGCCTGGGGCGCCCTGGCGGGCGTTCGCGGGTGACCTCGGCGTCGCCGGGCTGGCCGTGCCCGAGGCGTACGGCGGGGCCGGCTGCGGTCCGGCCGAGACCGGGGTCGTGGCGGGTGAGCTGGGACGGGCGCTGTCGCCGTACCCGTTCCTGCAGTGCGCGGTCCTGGCGGTCGAGGCGCTCAAGGCGGGCGGCGACGACGCGGCCATGGAGCGGCTGCTGCCCGCGCTGGCCGGCGGCTCGCTGACGGCGACCGTGCTGCTGCCCGGGGACGGGGAGCTGACCCTGCGGGACGGGCTGCTGACGGGCGAGGCTCCGTACGCGCTGGAGGGGGACGTGGTGCTCGCCTACATGGGCGAGGTCCTGGTGGAGGCCACACCCTCGCGGCGGGCGCCGTACCGGACCATGGACGAGTCCCGGCCGCTGGCCGGGCTGTTCTTCGACGGCGTTCCCGTACGACCGGCCGGGGACGGGCGCGGATGGAGCCGGGTGCGCGACCTCGGCGTCGCGGCCCTGGCGGCCGAGCAGGCCGGCGGGGCGGAGCGGTGCCTGGAGATGGCGACGGAGCACGCCAGGACGCGGCACCAGTTCGGGCGGCCGATCGGGTCGTTCCAGGCGATCAAGCACAAGCTGGCCGACGTGCTGCTGCTGGTCGAGTCGGCCAGGTCGGCGGCACTGGCGGCGGCGGACTCCCCCGTGCTGGCGGCGGTCGCGGGGTCGTACTGCACGGAGGCGTACCTGACGGCGGCCGGGGAGAACATCCAGGTCCACGGGGGGATCGGGGTGACGTGGGAGCATCCGGCGCACCGCTACCTCAAGCGGGCCACGTCGGACGCGCAGCTGTTCGGGCCGCCGCAGGAGCACCGGGAGCGGCTGGCGGAGCACGTGTTCTAGCTGGTCGGCGGGTCAGCCGCCGAGGAGTTCCTCCCAGGGGCGGCGGGTGTTGCCGCCGCGGCCGGTGTCGAGGACCTCGGCCATGCGCCACAGGCCGGGCCTGGCGCGCAGCCGGTCGAGGCCGAGCGGGTCGATCGCGCGCAGCTCGAAGCGGACGCCCAGCACGTCGAGCACCGCCGACCCGATGCCGCCGGGGCCGGGGACGGTGACCAGGTCACCGTCGCACTCCGGATCGCCCGCCTGCCCGGCCAGCAGCGCCGCCACCTCCGACGCGTACGGCCCGTCGCGCCATTCCAGCCGCCAGCCGCGATCGGAGCCGCGCCACCAGGTCAGGTCGCGGCACGACTCGATGAACTCGGCCTCGGTGGCCAGCGCCGCCATCACCCGGCCCAGCGCTTCGTAACTCTGGGCGCTCGTGAGCGAGAAGTCATCGTCCCGCATATCGGGCAGCGTGCCATCTTTCGGCCGCCGTAGCGCGTGCTTTCGCCTCACGAGCATCACTCTGATCGCGAACGCGCCCTTCCCGCAAGTCTTCGGCCCTGATAGTCTCTACCAAGCGAGCGCTTGGTTTACTACTTTCGCCGGAGGCGCGATGACGTCCCTACGGATCAGCCTGGGGTACGAACTGGAGGTGCGCGGGCGCTCCCGCGAGGTCGAGCAACAGGCGTTCCAGAACGTGATCGACCAGGTCGTCCTCGGCGACAGCCTCGGCTTCGACACGGCGTGGTTCGTCGAGCACCACTTCACCCGGGGCTTCTCCCACTCCTCCGCGCCCGACCTGGTGCTGGCCGCGATCTCGCAGCGGACCGAGCGGATCCATCTCGGGCTGGGCGTGGTGCTGCTGCCGTTCCAGTCGCCGATCCGCACGGCCGAACGCGTCGCCACCCTCGACGTGCTCAGCGGCGGGCGGGTGGAGTTCGGCACCGGGCGGGGAGCCTCGCCCCTGGAGTACCAGGCGTTCCAGCGGCCGTTCGAGAAGTCGCGGCAGATCTGGGAGGACTCGCTCGACACGACGCTGGCCATCTGGCGGGCCGACGGGGAGCCGGTCAGCCGCTCCAACGAGTTCTTCGAGATCCCCGACGTCGCCGTCTACCCGCGTCCCGTGCAGCAGCCGCACCCGCCCGTGTGGGTGGCCTCGACCTCGCTGGAGGGCTACCTCGCGGCGGCCGACCACGGCTACAACCTGCTCGGCATGACCATGGTCAAGGGCATCGACGACGTGGCCGCCGACATCGCCCAGTACAAGCAACGCCTGGCCGCCGCCGGCTTCGACCCCGCCTCGCGCCGGGTCGCGCTGATGATCCCCTGGTACGTGGCGCCCACCCGGGACGAGGCCAACGACACGGCCGCCGACGCCGTCCTGTGGTACATCCGGCGTCAGGTCAACCTCGTCACCCCGCCCGACTACTACGACGCCCGGCACGCCACCCACCGTGTGCTCGGCCAGCTCGCGGCGGGGATGCCGCCGGACGAGGCGATGGCGACGCTGCGCGAGCACCTGATGGTCGTGGTGGACGACGTGGAGGGCTCGCGCAAGGCCCTGGCCAGGATCGCGGAGGCCGGCGCCACGGACCTGATCATCCAGGCGCAGGTGGGCGGGCTGGCGCACGACCGGGTGTGCGACGCGATGACGCTGTTCATGACCGAGGTGATCAAGTGACCGCCCCGCAGGCGCGGTGGCTCACCCGGGACGACCTCGGCGCGGGCGCCCGGTCGGCCACCGGGCTGCTGGTGGTCGCCCCCGACGCCGCGAGCGCGTACCCGCTGGGCCCGGACGACCTCGCGGAGGCCGCGAGGCTGACCGGCGCCGCGCTGCGGGCGGCCGGGGTGGGCGAGCGTGACCGGGTGGTCGTGGCGCTGGCCGAGCCCGTCGGCGGGCTGTGGGCCGGCGCGGCGGCGGAGATTGCGGCGGCCGGCGCGTCCGTGGG